>CALVWP010000022.1 GCA_944367495.1 uncultured Bacilli bacterium | reverse complement strand
ATACATTGTACCTCATCACATAATTAATATGATGATTTTTCTTTTAATTTCTTCATATGCATTAATTTTATCATATAGATTAATAAATAGTTTTACTAAAAAGAAAAGTTTTGAGTTTAAAGGAATTTTTAATAAATATTTATTTGTTTTAGGGTTTTCATTAATAATATTATTAATAAGTGTTTTATATGAGGTGTATGGAGCTCCTAAATTAATTAACCTTATTGTGTCACTTTTAAATTAGATATAGCTTTTATGCTATATTTTTTGTATAATTATTATGGAAGTGATATTATGCCAAAAGTTGTTGTAGGAATGAGTGGGGGAGTAGATAGTAGTGTAGCTGCTATTTTACTACAAAAGCAAGGTTATGAAGTTATTGGCCTTTTTATGAGAAATTGGGATAGTACTATTAATAATGATTATTTAGGTAATCCAAATGATTTAAACGATATATGCCCACAGGAAAAGGATTATAATGACGCTTTAAAGGTTTGTAATAAATTAGGTATTCCTTTAAAAAGAGTGGATTTTGTAAAAGAATATTGGGATTATGTTTTTACTTATTTTTTAGATGAACTCAAAAAAGGAAGAACACCTAATCCCGATGTAATGTGTAATAAATACATAAAATTTGATATGTTTGCAAAAGAAGCTATTAAATTAGGAGCAGATTATATTGCGACTGGTCATTATGCGAGATTAATAAATGGTAAACTTTATAAAGGTTTAGATAAGAATAAAGATCAAACATATTTTTTATCACAAGTTTCTAAGAAGCAGTTAGAAAATGTGTTATTTCCAGTAGGGGAGTTACAAAAGAGTGAAGTGAGAAAAGTTGCCCATGAATATGGTTTAATTACCGCTGATAAAAAAGATTCTACAGGCATTTGCTTTATTGGAGAAAGAAATTTTAAAAAGTTTTTAGAAAACTATTTACCAAATAATCCGGGAGATATTGTTAATATTGATACGGGTGAAGTGCTAGGAAAACATACTGGTTTAATGTATTATACAGTTGGTCAAAGAAGAGGGTTAAATATAGGTGGCACTAAAGAAAGATTATTTGTTTGTAAAAAAGATTTAGATAAAAATATTTTATACGTAGCTATGGGCGATGAAAATAAATATTTAATGAGTTATGCCTGTGAGATAGAAGATGTTAATTTATTAGATGAATTACCTTCTAAATGTATGGCTAAATTTAGATATAGACAAGCAGATAACGAGGTTTATACTGAGAAATTAGATAATGGAAATATATTAGTAAAATACCCTGAGGGCGTTAAAGCAGTTACTGAAGGACAAGCATGCGTATTTTATAATGGTGATGAATGTTTAGGCGGGGGAATAATTAAGATGGTATACAAGGAGTTAAAGTAAATGGAAAAAATAAAAGAATTATTAAAGAAATATAAATTTATTATTTTATATGGTATATTTGGCGTTTTAACGACTATTATTAATATTGCTGTTTACGGAATATTTTATAGTGTATTAGGGTTTTCTAATGTCTTTAGTAATGTTATAGCTTGGGTACTTTCTGTTTTGTTTGCTTTTATTACAAATAAACTTTGGGTATTTGAAAGTAAAAATTTTAGTTTTAAAATATTTATGAAAGAACTTGGCAGTTTTACGGTATGTAGATTAGCAACTGGTGGTTTAGATTTAGGTATTATGTTTGTGGGGGTTGATTTATTAAAAGGCCCAGCCATGATTTTAAAAGTCGCATCTAATATTATAGTTATAATTTTAAATTATGTTATGAGTAAATTGTTTGTGTTTAAAAAAAATTAGCTTATTTTATAGGCTTTTTTTGATAAAACGATTGCAAAGAAGCAATAAATAGTATAAAATATCTTTTATGTACTTAATGGTTAGAAAATGAACAATATGGAGGTTTTTATGTATAGTATGTTTGCTTTGTTTATTCCGAGTATGATAGGGGTTAGAATTAACAATTATTTTAATAAAGATTTAAAAGTTAAAAATATTATTTATAATTATATAACTTTATTATTTTTTTCTTTTGTTATTAATGTTTTAATAGTGTATAGTTTATTTCAAGTAAAAGAGAATATTTTTGATGCTATTAACCAAAATACTATATTATTTGTTCAGTGTGCTGGCATTTCCATGGTAGTTAATGTTATTTTCGTTTTAATTGGGTTAGTGATTCAAAAGAATGTACAATTTAAGGTAGAGGTTGAAAAAAATGAAGATAAAGCTGTTTCTGGTAAAGTTAAAAAAGCTACTTCTAAAAGTAATGCAAAAAGTGGGAAAACTACTTCTAAAACTACTAAGAAAAATAAAGATAAGTAGTGTATTTATTTTTGTTTTCTTTACTTTAGCACTTATAATTTTTTATGTTACTAATTACATTAACGAATCATTTTCTAACATTACAGTTGATCAATTATTATATAGTTTAAAATCAGCTGAGGGCACAAGTTCGACAATTATTTATAATGGTGCTTTATATGTTTTAAAACATATTTGGCCTATTTATTTAATATGTGTTATTTTCATTATTTTATCTAAAATTTTTATTAAAACTAAAACCTATTTAAATATTTATATTAAAAATAAAAAATTTCGGATTAATATGTTTCCAATACCTATATTTTTAAAATTTATGTTTTCTGTATTTTTATTTTATTTAAGTTTGAATTATGTATACACGGAATTTAATTTAAGTAATTATTTTGATTCAAATCGAAAAACTAATTTATTTAATACTTATTATACAGATCCTTTAAATATAGAAATAAGTACTCCAAAGAATAAAAAAAACTTAATCTATATTTACGTGGAGTCATTAGAGACATCGATGCTTTCAAATAAAAATGGCGGAAATTTCGAAAAGTCAGTTATTCCTAATTTGGAAAAACTAGCAAAAGAAAATATTAATTTTAGTTTTAATGATAAGCTTGGCGGAGCTATTAATGCATATGGTTCAAATTGGACGGTTGCGGCGATGGTATCTTCTAGTGCGGGCGTACCTTTAAAAATACCAATTGATGGTAATTTGTATGCTGGTTATGGATCATTTTTACCGGGAGTATATTCACTAGGAGAGATATTAGAAGATAATGGTTATAAAAATTATTTGATGATTGGTTCTGATGCTAATTTTGGTGGCCGAAAAGATTATTTTACTTATCATGGTAACTATGAGATAAAAGATTACAATTATGCAAAAGAAAAGGGCTATATTGATGATGATTATTATGTATGGTGGGGCTATGAAGATGGTAAACTTTTTGATTTTGCGAAAGATGAACTTATAGATATTGCTGAAAATAATGAACCTTTTAATTTTACGTTACTTACTACTGATACACATTTTACAGATGGCTATGTCGAGGCTACATGTAATACACCTTACGATTATAAATATTTAAATGCTTATAATTGCTCTGATAGTATGATAGGGGAGTTTGTTAATTGGTTAAAAAAACAAGATTTTTATGAAGATACAGTAATTGTTATTACAGGGGATCATTTATCGATGCAGGCTAATATAACTGATATGTTTGATAATAATAAATATGATAGATATGTTTATAATACTTATATAAATTCTTCAGTAAAAACAAAGAATACACGTAATAGGGTGTTTACAACTTTAGATTTTTACCCAACTACTTTAGCAGCTTTAGGTTTTGAAATCGATGGGAATAGACTTGGACTAGGAACTAATTTGTTTTCTGATAGACAAACTTTAGCTGAAGAAATTGGAATGGAGAAATTAGACGATGAATTGTCTAAAAATTCTAAGTATTATAATCAAAGACTTCTTGGAGATAGTTATAAAGAATTAAAGAAAGCTGTTTCTTCATAATAAAAGATATTGCTGGGTAATAAGCAATATCTTTTTTCTATTACGAATTTTTTGGGGTTCCTTAAGTTTTTCGCAATAGAAAAAATTATATATGATTAATATACAAAACAGTTAATGCTTGAAATAAGCATATGTTATTATTCACATTCTAATTAAATAATGCCACCAAAAAATAGCAAATATTCTGCTATTTATATTCGCATGCAGCTTTAAAATTTCACTTAAAACAAAAAAGTAGAGATTAATCTACTTGTCGGCGTTTAAAGCATTTATTTCTTTTTCTGATAACCCTGTTGCCTTAGCTATATCAGAAATGTTTATTTGTAATTTTAATAATTTTTTAGCTATTTCGGTTTTTTCTTTACTAATTCCAAGTTTTAATCCTTCTGATTTTGCAGCATTAATCAAAGTATTTTGTGTTTTTCTTGCCTCTTCCTCAGCTGATAAAAATTCAGTAAATTCTATATCATCATTTAATCTTTTAAGTTCTTCACTAAATTTTTTCATATACTCATCATCTCCACAATATTTCTTTATTTCTTCTAAATTAAAATCTAAAGCCGCCACAAAATCATA
>CALVWP010000021.1 GCA_944367495.1 uncultured Bacilli bacterium | reverse complement strand
TAAAACAGTACTAGTAAGTAATACCAAGCCCTCAGGAATCATTCCAATTAAAGCTGCCACCACATGAATAACCGTGTCGCCAAAAGAGCCAGAATCCATCTGCCCTAAAAATAGTAATACACCAATTGGAATTATAGCAATAGAAATATATTTAATAATTTTATTAATAAAATTCATAATTTCTGAATTTACCCTTTTAATATATTTGGCTTCTGCCGAAATTTGTGCTGTATAGTTGTCAGCACCAACGTGAATAACCTCAGCTAAACAACTACCACTTACCACAAAACTTCCAGACAAAACACCCATATCTTTATTTTTTGTAACTGATTCAGATTCACCAGTAATGAGTGATTCATTAACCAAAATTTCACCAGATAAAATTCGACTGTCTGTAACTATTTGATTTCCAGCTTTCAATTTTATTATATCGCCCAAAACAATTTCATGAATACCAATTTGTTTTTCTTTTCCGTCCCTTATAACAGTGGCTTTACTTTCATTAAGTAAAGAAAGCTTATCTACTATCTTTTTACTTCTAATTTCTTGAATAGTACTAATTAAAGTATTACAGAAAACTACACCTAAAAAAAGTAAATTTTTATAAGAACCAACAAGAAAAATAGCCAAAGCCAAACCAAAGTTCAAAAAATTAAATAAAGTAAAAAAATTACCTGCAATAATTTGACCAATAGATTTAGTTTTAACATCGTAATTATAATTTACAAGTCCTTTTTCTTTAAGTTCCAAAACTTTTTCTTCTGATAATCCTTTTAATTTTTCCATATTATTCCCTCTACACTAATTTTATCATGGATGTTTTAATATGTAAATTATTCATTTTTGCTTACACAAATCAAAAAAATCTGTTATAATGCTTAAGGCAAAAAGAAATTGGTATAATTGGAAACGTACATTATTAAATGATTAACGAACAAACACAATCGTCTTTTATAAATGAGAGGAGGTTTTTATATGCCTGAAACTAAATTTCAAGATTTTATATTCGGTGTTATAATGGTCATATTAATGGTGTTTGCTATGGTAACATATAATATATCTGTTAATAGCGGTGGACTTTCTAACGAAATATTTTTAGAAGTATTAAAAGCATTACCTTTAACATGCCTTATAGCTTTCTTAATTGAATTTTTATTTGTCGGAAAAATCGTTAAAATAATTACTTTTAAAATACTAGATGTTAAACAAACAGAGCCTATTTTCATAACCCTAATGATATCTTGTCTAACCGTAGCTTTCATGTGTCCAATAATGACATTGATAGCTAACCTACTATTTGAATTCAAAGGCTGGGAAAATCTATTTGTAAATTGGATTACAACATGGACTTTAAGTTTTCCTATGGCTTTATTTTGGCAAGTATTTTATGCAGGACCATTGGTTAGATTTTTATTTAGAAAAATATTTAAAAACCAGTTAAAAGCTAATAATTAGTAAAAGCTATTGACTGGTTTTTTACATTTTCATCACATTTTTCTTTACAAGATACATAAAATATTATATAATGAAAAAGACGCAGGTGTAGTACAACGGTTAGTATATGGCCTTGCCAAGGCTAAGATGCCGGTTCGATTCCGGTCACTTGCTCCATAATGAAATTAACCCTTGATTTTCAAGGGCTTTTATATTATTAAATGTTATTTACTTCGTATTTACCTCGTATTTTTATTGAAAAAAAGCCAAAAAATCTTTGCAAAAAAAAACTAAATAAAAAGCATAATTACAAATAAATTACACTTTTATCTCACATTCTTATTTCTAATATAATCTCCAGCAAACTCATTTTCTAATATGTCCATGTGAAGCATATCATAATACTTACCATTTAAAAACACTCTTTCCCTATCTCTACCAGTATCTTTAAAACCACACTTCAAATAACATTTATGAGCTCTTTCGTTCACATCTAAAACATCAAGTCTAATAGAGTGCAAATTAAGATATTTAAAGCCATACTCAAGCATAAGTTTTATTGCCTCAGTCCCGTATCCATGACTTCTATAATCACTATCTCCTATAAATATTCCTAAAACCGCACTTCTATCAATCATATTAAATCCATCTAAACTAATCGTTCCAATTAATTTATCTTCATCTAAAGTTACAATTTCTAAACTAATATCTTTTCTGTTTTTAGCCATATCCTCAAGCCACGTTCTCTCGCCAGTTAAAGTTACAACCTTACTACTACCACCAATATAATCTGTAACCTCAAAATCATTCATCCATTTAGTATATCTTTCTATATCATCATCAAATACACTTTTTGGCGATAAATATATCCTATCCCCTATTATTTTTTTAAAATATTTCATACTCTAGCGCTCCTTCTATTTAAAATAAAATTCTCTTTCTTCTAAAACATCCATATCTTTTAAATCTTTTTGCTTTAATCCCAAATCATAATAATACTTAGCCTTTTCCAAATTCATGGTCATCTCAAAATCATCCACTAACTCTACATAAGGATAAATTGAATTACCTTTTTCATCAATTAAATCAAGCATAACCTTTTCTCCAGTCTCATATTTTCCCACCTTAAATAAATTATGCGTTTTACATCTTAAACAATCTTCATAAATATCATCATCTAAATCAAAAGTTCTAATTAGTCTATCAATATAATCATTTATCAAATTTAAATCATAATCTTTCTTATCTAAATTTAAAATTACATCTTCAAAATCTCCAATTACATTATTTATAAAATCACCAATTAAATCTGCCTCATCTATTTCTTTTAAAGTATGTATATTATTTTTATCAGCATAATCAAAAATATAATTCATTGCCTTTAAATAATCACTTACCACATCTTTTACATCTAGTTCATCTTGATTATCATGAATATTCAAAATCATCTGATTTATAACTGGTGCTTTAACTACTTTATTATGAATAAAATGCTCATGGTAAAAAAAAGGATCTGCTAAAACTTCTTTTGGAACATTTAAACAACTTTTTTTATATTTCTTTCCCGAACTACACGGACAAGGGTCGTTTCTACCTATTTTCATTTACCAGTCAATCTCCTTTGGATAATCATCATAATGTATATCATCCAGTGTACATTTTTCTTCCTCACATATTTTTTCCATTCGCTTTTCCATCGCATAATAATCTTCATAATCTATATAATTGCATATGTAATCAATCGTATGCATAAACTCTTTTTCCCTTTGACCTTTTGTCATTTTAGCATAATCTATCGATATTACTTCAAACCACTGCGGAATAAAAACATTAGTATACATATGAGCTTCTAATAACGATTTTTTTACTTTATTAAATCTTCTTTCCGTAAGAAATCCACCAAGAGCATGTAAAACTAACGAATAAAAGAAATTTGCCATATTTACATAAGGATTATATTCATTATTATCTTTTTTATCAACCTTACTAATAAAATGTTTTATCAAAATCATATCCAATATTAAATCAGGCAAAAGATAATTAAAACAATAACATACATTTTTATCTGTTATCTCTTTCTTTTTAAAACCAAACCACTGTCTTGAATTATCACTCATAAAATTAGAAATTAAAATAGCCTCTCTATCACCTTGATATGCATGTCTCACATCATACAAAAATCCATATAAATGCCCCTGCATCATATACTCACCAATATTACTAGTCTCGCCAACTATTAAATAATTAATAGAATCATATAGTAAATTCAAATCATCAAAATCTCCATATATTGTAAAACCAGCATATTTTTCAGTCAATTCAACTTTTAACACAACTATCACTCCTCAAAATCAATATTATTTTCAAAACACCATTCTCTAGCAAGCTCCTTATATTTTTTATCTCTAAACTTATACCACTTATCTCCTATATTATAATAATTACAAATATCTTTAAATCTTCTAAAAGCACCTCTTCCTCTAATAGCATTGCTTAACTCATTATGTATTTTTGTATTGTCAACGGTTTCTATAAAATCTTCCATCATCGAATACTCATTTATATCATATTTTGTTGGCAACATAATATAATCCTGTTCATACTTTTCATCAAATTCACAATCAAAATCACTATCATAATCAAATTTTTTTAGTTTTGGATTATAATAAACTCTAGAATCAATACCAGAAGACACAAACTCTAATGCCATAATCACATCATCGATTTTCATATAAGACACCTCTTTAATTTCATTATAAATTAACAAATAATAAAAAGCAAATAGTAATACTTTCTCGTAAAAAGTTTTATATAATATATCATCAAACACTCTCAGTATCTTCGCTAAACATTTCAATAGAAATATAACTAAATTAATTTTCTTGGTATCGTACTAACATTTTTCTGCAAGAAATACTAAACAAATATTTTTACACCTTATCTAAAAATATACAAAAACATTACTAATAATAAAAATATCAAAATAAATATTATACTAATCTTACTAACCCTAACCTTCTTCATATCATTTCTATCAAGCCTAGCAGCACTTCCAATATATCTAAGTCCTAAAAGATTCCTTTTACTCAAATCCTCAGCCGTATATATTCCAAAAGCCATTGGATTATCATACTCCGAATATTCAAAATTCTTAATTTTAGCTAACCCCCAAAACATCATTAAATCTCCACTACATCCAGATATATTAAAAATAGAAAGCCAAATCAAAACCAAATTATCAGTCAAAATTCCAACAATATAAGTAATAACTCCAATAAAAATAAATGGAAAA
>CALVWP010000020.1 GCA_944367495.1 uncultured Bacilli bacterium | reverse complement strand
ATAATCAGTATTTAATAACCTATGATTATGCATCTAATGGGGGAAGTAGTGTAAATATCAAAGAAGAATATTATAGTGCGGGAAGTAATATAAATCTAACCAATATAGCTTATAAAGATGGTTATACTTTTGTGGGCTGGAATACTGATAAAGATGCGAAAATAGGATTAACTAACTATCAAATAAATGAAAATACAACCTTATATGCCATATATTCTAAAACATTAAATATAACTTATCAAAAGGGTGAAAACATTCAAAGTATAAGTAAAACAAATGATACATGCACTATATACAATAACGAAACCTCATGTGAGATTACCTTACCAGAAATAACTGTTACCTCTGATTATATTATAAATGGTTGGTATAATGGAGAAAGTAAAGTAGGTAATCCAAATGAGAAATATAATATCAAAGAAGATACAAGTTTAATAAGTAAAGCTACCGAAGATAAAATAGAACTTACTATTTCTACTAGTTCTACCACAAATAGCATTACCGTAGTGGCAAGTGCCACCGCTTCTTCTGATATAGCTAAATATGAATATAAAATAAATGATGAAGAGTGGGTAGAATCTAAAGAAAACATTCATACCTTTGAAAATCTTGAAAGTGGAAAAGAATATAATATAACAGTAAAAGTAACTAGTAATACTGGAAAAGAAGTAAGTAGTAGTCAATCAGTAAACACTTCTTCTATAGCCAAACCAACGTTTAGAGAACCAATACCCACCTTACCACCAGTACCAATAACAATAACATATCCCAAAGGTTGTGGCAGTACTTTAACATGCACCTACCAAAAAGATAACGAGAGTATTACCACTGTAGATACAACTTCTGTTCAAGTAACATTTTATGTATCAGGAAGTGTCGTTGCTACTGTATCAGATGGGGTAAACAATGCTAGTGCGACTCATAATATAACAATTAATAATGGATTTTATAATGATGGAGAGTGTACATATTATTGGAATAATGGAACTATTTTGACAGGATGGTTTGGTTTTTCTTCGGATTGGTACTATGCGGATGAAAACGGTTGTCAGGTAACTGGCTGGGTTAAAAGTGACTGGGAAGCCACACCAGGTTACACCTGTCCTAGTCAGTGGTATTATCTTGACACTAATGGTGTAATGGTTAAAGGATGGAAAAAAATAAGCAACAAATGGTATTATTTTGCTAAACTTGATGGTAAAGAAAACACATGGCAAAATAACAGATTATTTCCAAGAGGTTGTATGATGACAGGGTGGGTTTATAGTGAAGATTATTCGTGTGCATCGCACGGATGGTACTTTAATGCCGATGGCTCTCTTGCCACAAATACATATATTGGTAATTATTGGGTAGACTCATCGGGTTGTTGGATTAAATAAAAGTTTAGAAAAACACTAAACTTTTTTCTTGTCAAAAAAAACGTATTTGGACATATATTTAAATGGTGATTATATGTTTTTTAAAAATATTCACAGAAGAATGAAAATAACTTTATGTATTATTTTATTTATCTTTATTGTAATTATATTAAGAGTATTTTATATTCAAGTATTTGATTATCAAAATCTAAATCAAAAAGCTAGTGATTTATGGAGTAGAAATTTGCCAATTCAAGCTGATAGGGGATTAATATATGATAGAAACGGTGTAATACTTGCCGATAATGCTACAACTACTTCCTTAGTTGTCATCCCAAATCAAGTAAAAAATAAAAAAGAAACAGCTACAAAACTAGCTGAAATTTTAAATGTCAGTTATGATGCTATGTATAAGCATGTTTCTAAAAAAACATCCATCGAAAGAGTTCATCCAGAAGGTAGAAAGTTATCATATGAAGTAGCCGACAAAATTAAAGCATTAAAATTAGATGGTGTCTACTTAGTTAAAGAATCAAAAAGAGTTTACCCATTTGATACTTATATGTCTCATACCTTAGGGTATGTTGGTATAGATAATCAAGGATTAAGCGGTCTCGAACTTACTTATGATAAATATTTAACAGGTGAAAATGGAGCCATTAAATACTATAGTGACGCTAAAGGTAATAAACTATCATTAAGTGAAGTTTATCAGCAACCTCAAGATGGTATGAACATCACTTTAACTATCAATAATGAAATTCAAACATCTTTAGAAAGAGAGTTAAATAATGCTGTTACTAAATATAATCCAGATAGGGCTATCGGTTTAGTTATGGATCCAAATACTGGTGAAATTTTAGCTATATCTGCTAGGCCTAACTTTTCTCCCAACAATTATCAAGATTATACTTTAGAAGAAATTAATAGAAATCTACCAATATGGGCCACCTATGAACCGGGATCAACCTTTAAAATTGTCACTTTAGCAGCTGCTTTAGAAGAAGGTAAAGTAAATTTAAATAAAGACACATTTTATGATAGAGGTAGTATTAAAGTTGAAAATGCTACAATCCATTGCTGGAAACACGGTGGTCATGGTAAAGAAACCTTTATGCAAGTAGTAGAAAACTCTTGTAACCCGGGATTTGTCGTTTTAGGCCAAAAATTAGGTAAAAATAAATTATTTGATTATATTGATAAGTTTGGTTTTGGTAAAAAAACTGGTATCGATTTAAATGGAGAAGGAACAGGAATTATCTTTGATAGATCTAAAGTCGGTCCAGTTGAACTAGCTACCACCGCCTTTGGTCAAGGAGTTTCCGTAACTCCCTTGCAGCAAGTTACAGCCGTTAGTGCTGCCATCAACGGCGGAACTTTATATAAACCTTATATAGTAAAAAGCATTAATGAACCGGAAACAAATACCGTTATTAAAGAGACTAAACCAGAAAAAGTCCGAAACGTCATTAGCGAAGAAACTAGTAAAAAAGTAAGAGAAGCTTTAGAAAATGTTGTAGCTAACGGTAGTGGTCGCACATCTTATATTGATGGGTATAGGGTAGGTGGTAAAACCGGGACTGCTCAAAAAGTTGAAAATGGCCGTTATTTATCTAATAACTATATCTTATCTTTTATTGGTTTTTTACCGGCTGACAATCCAGAAGTTGTCGTCTATATTGCCATTGATAATCCTAAAGGCACAGTTCAGTATGGTGGAACCACAGTTGGTCCAATATCTAAAGCTGTCTTAAAAGATTGTATTAAAGCTTTAGACATTCCGAGAAGTGAAGGAGGAAAAGAAAAAAAATATAAATGGCCAGATCCTAAAACTCTAACCGTTCCAAATGTTGTAGATAGTACCTTAGAAGATGCAAAAAAAGAGCTCGAGGGTTTTAATGTAGTTGTTGAAGGAAGTGGCGATAAAGTCACTTATCAGTCTCCAGAAGCCGGAACTAAATTAGACGAAGGTAAAACCGTTAAAATCTTTATCGAATAGAGGTGAAACAATGCTTATATTGACTAAATCTATTATGGCAATGATGATAGGATTTATTTTCTCCGCTATCACCGGCCTTATCATGATCCCTCTTTTAAAAAAACTTCATGCTTCACAAAGTCTAAGCGTCTATCTGCAAAGAGCTCATAAATCTAAAGCCGGGACTCCAACTATGGGTGGCTTAATTTTTATCTTACCAGCTACAATAATCACTATCCTTTTTATTTATTTAAATAAAATCACAGTTACTTATACTTTAGTCATAATTCTTTTTACCTTTATAAGTTATGGCATTATTGGTTTTATCGATGATTATTTAATCATAAAAAAACATAACAATAAAGGATTAACCAAAGAACAAAAATTTGGCCTGCAAGTTATTGTAGCTATCATATTTTTCTATTTATTCATGAGATCCGGTAGTGAACCATTACTGTGGATTCATAGCTTAAATTTTAAACTAAATATTGGCTGGCTCTATGGAATTTTTATCTTATTTGTTTTACTCGCCAGTAGCAATGCTGTAAATTTAACAGATGGCTTAGATGGTTTAGCCGGAGGACTTTCAGTCATAAGTTTTTTAACCTTTGGCATCATATCATGGAATACTGAATGGCTTTTAGGTTATGAAGATATTGCCATTTTTGCTTTTACCCTAGTAGGTACTTTGTTGGGCTTTTTACTATTTAATACCAATAAAGCTAAAGTGTTTATGGGCGATACCGGTTCCCTTGCTTTAGGCGCCACCTTAGGAGCTTATGCAATTATGACAAGGCATGAATTACTTTTAGTTGTTATTGGGTTAGTTTTTGTTATCGAAACATTAAGCTGTATTATTCAAATTACCGTTTATAAATTGACTAAAAAAAGAGTTTTTCCCATGACACCAATTCATCATACCTTTGAAAAAATAGGCATGAAAGAATCGGATATTGTAAAATTATTTTGGACAGTTGGTTTAATAGCCGCCATGTTCGCCTTAGTATATGGGGTGTGGTTATGAAAAAATTTAATCTAAAATTATTTATCAGTATAATAATCTTATCGCTATTTGGACTTTTAATGGTTTATTCATCATCCTATGTTTGGGCTGAATATAAATTTTCTGACCCTTTTAAATATGTTAAAAATCAAGGTTTATTTTTATTATTAGGCACTGTGATTATGTACCTTGTCAGTAAGGTAGATTATAAAAAATATTATAAATATTCCAGCAAAATATTTTTAATTTGCTTTGCTTTAATAATTTTAGTATTATTTGTTGGAACTGAACGTAATGGTAGTAAAAGTTGGTTTGGTATCGGATCTTTTGGTATTCAGCCTAGTGAATTCATGAAACTAGCCATGATTATTTTTACGAGTAAATACTTATATAATAATCGTAAAGACATGGGTAATATAAAAAAAGGCGTCATGCCAATTTTAGGTATCACACTAATTATATTTTTATTAATCATGCTCCAACCTGATTTTGGAACTGGTGTAATCTTAGTTATGGGAGTTATTGGTTTATTATTCGTAGGTGGTGTAAACTTAAAATTTTTTTTAAAAATAGCTATTTTAGGTATCACTGGAATTATCGGTTTAATATTAGCCGCACCTTATCGATTAAAAAGAATCCTTTCATTTTTAAATCCGTGGAGTGATCCTTTAGGCAGTGGCTTTCAAATCATTCAGTCATTGTATGCTATTGGTCCTGGAGGCCTTTTCGGTTATGGATTAGGTGGCTCTAGACAAAAACATTTCTACCTGCCAGAACCACAAACAGATTTTATATTTTCTATAATAAGTGAAGAATTTGGTTTTATGGGAGTACTTATTGTTTCTGGCTTGTTTAGTTTTATTATTTATGAATCGATTAAAATAGCTCTAAACTGTAAAGATTTATTTGGTAAATATTTAGCTTTTGGAATTGTATTTATATTAGCTTTTCAAGCACTTTTAAACTTAAGTGTCGTTATTGGTTTAATACCTGTAACTGGAGTTACCTTGCCATTTTTATCTTATGGAGGTTCAAGTTTACTAATTACTTTAGCTTCTATGGGAATTGTTTTAAATATATCTAGACATTAAAACATAAAAACATTTAGGTTACATTACCTAAATGTTTATTTCTTTTTACTTTTCACTTTGCTTTTAACTGCTTTTGACTTATTTGCCTTATGATCTTTAATTACCCAATCTTTTCCATCAACACATCTAGCTACAAGTAATGAACAACTTGTATCACCAACAGCATTTAAAGCTGTCGCTGGAGCATCGATAACTGTTGCTACCATAGTTAATACAGGAAGTGCTGCAACCGGGAAACCCATCATTGAAATAATAACCATTTCACTAATAGTACCACCACCAATTGGCACTGCACTAATTAATAAAGAAGCAACTAAAGCTGTTATTAATATTTGTCCAACAGTTCCAGGATCTGATATATTAAGACCAAATAGACAAGCTAAGAACATAATTTTAAATACACTACCAATCATTGAACCATCCTGATGTAAATTTGTAGCTAATGAAATAGTAGTATCAGCCACATCTTCAGATACATTCATTTTTTTAGCTGAGTCGATGTTTATCGGAATACAAGCCGCTGAAGAACACGTTGCTAAAGCTGTAAATGTTGAAGGTAGAATATTTTTCCACCAAACTTTAACTCCTTTAAATCCTCCAGAAACAAACGCGTATAACGAATACATTATAACATAGTAGGCAAGTGCTACTACAGCATATAAAATAAATGTTTTTAAAAATCCTGTCGCAATACTAGCGCCAAAGCTTCCAACATATGAAGCAAAATAACAACCAATACCAATAGGAGCATAATACATAGTAATTTTAATAAAATTAAATACTACACTATGCGCACTTTCCATCACTTTTATAAGTGGTTCAGCTTTCTCGCCGCTCATTCTTGCTGCAAAACCAACAATTAAAGCGCAAACAAGTAAAGCTATTACATTATCTTTAGAAAATAAACCTGTAAAATCATCTACACTGATTAACTGTACAGTTCTTTCTAAAAAGTTTAAATCAGTATCATTAGCTACTTCACCATCAAATAATTCACGAATTGATGAAGTGTCACCTTTATCAACTAAATCTACAAAATAAGTTGATAAAAAGCCAATTCCTACAGCAATTACCGAAGTAATTAAAAATATAACCACTGTAGATACCATAATTTTCCCAAGTCTTTTTGGATGTTTAACTTTGGCTACTGCTAAAGTTATAGTTAAAAAAACAAGTGGAACAATAATGACAAACATTAGATTTAAAAATAACTCACCTAACGGTTTTACAACCATCGCGTCCTCTTTAAATACCAATCCAGCAATTGCTCCGATAATCATTGCCAAAATAAGTATAAGCATCGTTTTGTAATTCTTTAAAAAATTAATAAATTTTTTCATCTTAAAACTCCTTTCTATTACATTATAGTCGTTTACTAGTAAAATGCCTAATATGTGAATTCCACAAAAAGAGTAAAAAAACCACTTTTTTTGCTCAAAAGGTGATATAATTAATTTGGAGTGATGAAAAGTGAAAAAAAATTTTGTTAAAATGAATAATAATCAAAATCAGTTGTCACTAGGAAACTTTTGTAAATCCGTTAAGGAATTAGCGCAAAATAAAACTTTTGCCAATCAAACAGAAGTTTTCTATTGTCTTTTTGGAGTAGAAGATGTCAGTGATTCTACTATAAATAACTATTGTATAGGTTATCGTGCTATTAACGTAGAATTTAAGCAAAAATATATTATTTATCAAAAAAAATATCAAGAGACTCCTCAAGTGTTAGATGAAGTGATAATCGGTTTAATGTCAATATTAGATGGTATTATATATAAAAACCTCTCTCATGAAGAAGTGTTAACTAAAACCAGTAAACACTCTATTTTACGCAAATTAGTTTTTGAATTATATAACTTATCTAAAAACGATCAAACAGTTTCTGATGAATTTAGTACTCACATATATAGCCTAATATCAAAAGACCAAATATTTAATGCTTTAAGTGAATTGATTTTTTATATAATTTTAGAAAAAAAGCAGCCAATATATACAGAAACGTCTCAAAAGGAATTAATCGAAAATATTTTGAACAACACTAATATCTCAGTAAGTGAACTACAAAAATTCTTAACACTTCAAATGCAAGACGGCATTAATTACACCCATTCTTTAAAAGCATTAGCCCAAGAAAAAAACCCATATGCTTGCTATGAAATTGGTAACATGGAATATACTGGTGCCATGGTAGGCTACCCTAGATATATAAAAAGTTACGAATATTTTAAAATTGCTGCCGAAAAAAATCATCCTAGAGCCAGCTGGTTAATTGCACAAATGATATATCAAAAAAAAATAGGTGATTTATCTAAAGAATATTTAGAACTTGCCTGGCATTATTTAAAAAAAGCCGAAAAAGCTGGTAGCATCGCGGCTATTAATACCATAGGTGTATGTTATTTAAAGGGATTAGTTCCTAACGAAAAAGCTAGTGAAAAAAAAGCTATTGAATACTTTAATAAGGTTATCAATAAAGATTATGTTTATGCTTATAATAATTTAGGGAAAATTTATGAAAGTAAAAAGGAATATAAAAAAGCTTTTAAATATTTTTCTTTCAGCGCCGAAAAAGGTGAAAGTTGGGCTTGCAATAAAATTGGTGAGTACTATAGACTCGGTATTATTGATGAAGTAGATATGGAAAAAGCTTTTAAAAATTATGCTAAAGCCATTGAAGTGCCTTTAAACATTCTCGATCATTGGGCATATTATAATCTTGCTAAATATTTTTACTTAAATGGCAATGCATTGGCTAAAGTTGAAAAAAACCATGATCAAGCAATTAAATATTTTTCTATAGCTGCAAGCCAAGGTATTATGCCAGCTTATGAAGAATTAATATATATCTATATTGACAAATATAAAAATGTCTCTTCAGATTATTATTTACATAAAATCAATGATTATTTAAATGTTTTATCAAAAGATAAATATTATGAAAAATGTAAAGATAAACTAGAAACCAAATTAAAAGAATTAGAAAAAAAACATCTTGCCATTGTTAAATTTGTTTAAAAAGATTTAATTAAACCCGTATGCAATCTTGACTAATCATTGCACCTATTTTATAATTTAAAGTAGGTGAGGAAAATGAAAAAAAACGCATTTACATTAGTTGAACTTTTGGGTGTTATTGTCATTTTAGGAATTATATCTGTAATTACTGTACCACTTGTCCAAAAGACTATTTTAGAAAATACTGAAAAAGCTTATGAAGATCAAGTTACTAGTTTTGAAAGAGCTGCCAAAAACTACGTAGCTTCAGACATCTTTAATATGTCAAATTGTAAAAATATATGTACAGTATCTTTAAAACAGTTGCAACAAGAGGGTTATCTACCATCAGGAGATATTATAAATCCTAAAACTGATGAGAAATTTAATATGGAAAATGTTGTAGATATAACTTATCATAATGAAAAGTTTTCTTATAACTATGACACTGACCAGGATAAAAAATAAACAGTATGCTATATACGTCAGTAAATAATCCTAAAATCAAGGATTTAGCTAAATTAAAAATAAAAAAATATCGCGATAAATATCATCTGTTTTTGGTTGAGGGAACTCATTTAGTAAAAGAAGCTTATCAAAGTGGTTATTTAAAAGAATTGCTTATTTTAGAAAATAGTAATTTTAATTTAGATATAGAAACCAATTTTATTAATGAAACTGTTTTAAATTATTTGACTAGCGTCGAGACTCCATCGGGTATTATTGGCATCTGCAAATATAAAGAGATGTCGCTAAAGGGCGATAAAATGCTAATTTTAGATAGTATTCAAGATCCAGGCAATATAGGTACTATAATAAGAAGTTCCGTAGCTTTTGATATTGATACTATTATAATCAACGATAAATGCCCAGATCCTTATAGTGACAAAGTCATAAGATCCTCACAAGGTATGATATTTAAAACTAACATTGTAAAAAAAGATCTAAAACAGTTTATAAATAGTATTAAAAGACAAATGCCTATTTATGGAACTAAAGTCACTGGTGGAAAAAACATAAATACTATTGAAAAAAAATCAAAGTTTGCTATAATAATGGGCAATGAAGGCAATGGTGTTAGTCAAGATTTGTTAGACTTATGTGATGAATATATATATATTCCAATGCATAATAATTGTGAGAGTTTAAATGTTGGAGTTGCCACAAGTATTATTTTATATGAATTTACGAAGTAGAGGTGATCAAAATGCTATATATTGGTGATTTAGTTAATACCCATGGCATCAAAGGAGAAGTCCGCATCATCTCTTTTTTTAAATATAAAGATATAGTATTTAAACCTAATAATATTTTGTATGTTAAAGATAAGAAATTAAAAATAAAAACTTACAGAAAACACAAACAATTTGATATGGTTACTTTTGAAGGATTTACAAACATTAATGAAGTGTTAAAATTTAAAGGTTCTAAAGTATATATACAAAAAAATGAATATAATTTTCCAGGCCCACTTAATGAAGAATTATATGGTAAAAAAGTCTATAACCAAGGTAAACTTCTAGGAACGTTAGATAAAATTATCGATAATGGTGTACAGGAAATTTTAGTAGTAAAAGGGGAAAAAGAGTATTTAATTCCATTTGTAGATGAATTTGTAAAAAATATCGGCGAAAGTATTCAATTAAGTTTAATAAAAGGCTTTATCGATGAAGATTGACATTTTAACAATTTTTCCTGAAATGTTTCAAGGCTTTTTAACTACTTCTATCATTAAAAGAGCAGTAGAAAAAAATTTCGTCGATATAAAAATTCATGACATTCGAAAATATAGTAAAGATCCACATAAAAAAGTAGATGACTATGGATATGGTGGTGGAAGAGGAATGGTATTGATGCCTCAGCCAATTTTCGATGCCGTTGATGACCTAAAAGATAAAAACACTAAAGTAATTCTCATGACTCCTCAAGGTAAAACATATAAACAAAATATAGCTTATGACTTGTCTAAAGAAAAACATCTAATTTTAATTTGTGGACATTATGAAGGCTTTGATGAACGAATTAGAATATTAGCTGATATAGAAATTAGTATTGGTGATTATGTTTTAACTGGTGGTGAATTAGCTAGTATGGTCATCACTGATAGCATTGTCCGATTAATTGACGGTGTTATTGAAAAAGAATCCCATTTAAATGATTCGTTTAACAATAATTTGCTAGATTACCCAGTTTACACTAAACCAGTAGATTTTAGAGGTATGAAAGTTCCAGATGTCCTTTTATCAGGGCATCACGCAAATATCAAAAAATATAGAGAGCAAGAAGCTATTAAAAAAACACAAACGCGTCGTCCTGACTTATTAGAAACTGGTGATAAAAATGGATGAAAGATATTATATATGTGATAAAGACAATAATGAAATAGTTTATGGCTATATTGATTATAATCGTCTTCATGGTTTTAAAATAAGGCCAGGTAATAATGTGCCGTATGAAGGGGTTGAAGTTAGCCGTTTAGTATTAATTGAACCTGTTCTAATAGAAAATGTTTTAAAAAGAAAAATTAAACATAAATTAGATACCTATTTAGCTTATCTCTTTTCTGTTATTGATGACGATGATGATCCTGAAAATTTAGATTTAGTTATTGATGATGTCACTAGGTATAAAAATATTATTATAAACAAATATGCTAAATTTTTAGATAAAAAATATATCAAGCAATTATTGAAAAAAGTTGGTGCTGTTGAACTCGAACTAAAAAACAAATTAGAACAGTTAACTAAACAAAATATCAAATCAACTGGCAAATTAAGGTAAACTATTAATTGTCATCACTTGCATTCTCTTTAAATATGTGATATAGTTTTATATGTCGTGATCCGCTGAGATAATATACTTAAGATCATAGATTTAGGCGAAGGAGTTGATACTATGAATTTGGTAGATAAAATAACTAAAAAGCAAATCAGAACAGATCTACCAGAATTCCGCGTTGGTGATACTATTAAAGTAAATGTTCGTATCATTGAAGGAAAACGTGAAAGAATTCAAGCTTTTGAAGGTATCGTAATTGCTATTACTGGTAGCGGTGTAAGTAAAAGCTATACTGTTAGAAAAAAATCTAGTGGTATTGGTGTTGAAAGAACTTTTCCTTACAGTTCACCAAAGGTTGATAGCGTAGAAGTAATTAGAAAAGGTAAAGTTAGAAGAGCTAAACTTAATTATTTACGTGACCTTAAAGGACAAGCAAAAATTAAAGAAAGAAAATAAGGACTTTAAAGGCCTTGTTTTTTCATAAGGAGGAAAATTATGGAAACAGAAATGCCAAAACAAACCCCAAAACAAAAAGTCAGTGCTTTTTTTAAAGCTACTTTGCCATATATCATTATTGTTATTGTTGTAGCTTTAATTAGATCTTTTATTATTACCCCTGTTCAAGTCGAGGGTATGTCAATGTATTCCACTTTAAACGATAAAGAAATACTACTATTAAAAAAATATGATAAAAGTTATAAACGTTTTGATATTGTCGTTTTTAATTATAATGGAACTAAATTAATTAAAAGAGTAATAGGACTTCCTGGTGAACATGTTAGTTATAAAAATAATAAATTATATGTCAACGGTAAATATATTTCTGAAGAGTTTTTAAAAGATCATCAAACAACCTTAAACTTTGATTTATCTGATTTAGGTTATGATGAAATTCCTAAAGGTCATTATTTTGTTATGGGCGATAACCGTACTAATTCTACTGATAGTAGAATTATTGGCTTAGTTCCAGAAAAAAGTATTGAAGGTACTACTAGTTTTGCTATTTTCCCTTTTGATAAATTTGGTAATTTTAATTAAGACCACTACATCGCAATCCACTTTAAAATATATAATAAAAAATAAGTTAAAACTTTCAATTAATCGTAAAAAATTCTCCATAATATTTGAAAAAAATATGTAAAAAAGTACAGAAAATATGATGAATTTAAAGCTAAATAAGATAAATGATATAAATCAGATTTTGATTTATTGTTAGAAGAAATAGATAAATAGTAATTTGAAAGTGAGTTGTTGAGATGGAAATATTAGAATATGGTAATCCCAAAAATGAGAAAATCATTTTGATTCACGGTTTTCAAAGTCCATATCAAATATGGGA
>CALVWP010000019.1 GCA_944367495.1 uncultured Bacilli bacterium | reverse complement strand
GTCTGCCGAGGATATAATGGAAAATTAAATCATGTGGACAATGTAAAATTACACTTTGTAAAAAAAGAAATTTTTGAATTAGGAAAAATAGAAATTAAAAGCCCTCAAGGACAAATTATTACGTGTTATAATGCTGAAAGATGTATTTGTGATTTATTAAAAAATAAAGATAAAGAGGATTTAGAAACTGTTAAATATGCTATCACTGAATATTTGAGGGATAAGCAAAATAGAGATTTACCAAAACTAGTAGAATATTCTAAAAGACTTAATATCGAAGATGAAGTTAATAGATATTTAGAGGTGTTAATGTAAGCTATGAAGATGTTATGGATGCCATAGAAATAATCATAAAATTGCTTCAAAAAGAGCTTACACCAGCATTTTAATACAAAATGTTAACATAGATATACATTTCACTTTTAATATTCAAAATTAATAAACCAAGCAAATTTGATTAGGGAGAAGGTAGTATGTTAAAACTTGTAAAAATGGAAAAAAAATACATTCCACAATTAAACGATATGATGGATGAATGGACTAAGGCAAGCGAAAAAATTATTCCTTGGTCCATTAGAAAATGTGATTATCATAAAATTGATGAATATATAGAAAGCTTAGAAGTAAAAAAACCACATGGAAAATATGTTCCAGATTCTACTTTTTTTTGTTTAGATACAGACAGGAATATTTTTGTTGGGGCTGTAAATATAAGACATTATTTAAATGAAGAATTAATTATTAGTAGTGGACACATTGGTGATGGAATTAGACCGAGTGAAAGAAATAAAGGATTAGGCACTAAAATGATTGCACTAGCGCTGCAAGAATGTGATAAATTAGGAATAAAAAACATTTTAATGTGCTGTGATAAAGATAATATTGCATCAGCTAAAACAATAATAAAAAATGGAGGAGTCTTAGAAAATGAAGTCTTAGATGATGGTGTGTTAGTTCAAAGATATTGGATCAAGCGTTAATTTCTTTAAAATAAATTTTCTAACATTTCGTCATCAAAAATTATCAATTGCTAAAAAAATACATTTGCTGTATAATTAAATCAAAGGGAGTAGTATATGAGAAAAATTAAGACAAACACAATCTATCGCCATTTCAAAGGTGATTATTATTTAGTCTTAGATATAGCTAAACACTCAGAAACTAAAGAAACGTATGTGATTTATAGGGCATTATACGATAGTAATGAGCTTTGGGTAAGACCTTTAGATATGTTTCTAAGTGAAATTGATCATGAAAAGTATCCTACCATAAAGCAAAAATATCGTTTTGAAGAAACATATATAATTAGTATTAAAAAGAAAAGGAAGTAAAAATATGACTGAAACAATTTATAAAAAAATAAAAGAATTTAAAAAAAGATATCCCACAACTATTTCATGGCGTATAAAAGCTCATAGTAAAGTTGCTGCCGAACACATCAACAATGATGAAGAAGTATTATATGCCTTTGCTGCCCAAAAATTGCCAAGTGTTTTTAATCTAACTTCTACTTATGCTATAGTAGTTACAGATAAAAGAATTTTACTAGCCCAAAAAAGATTAATATTTGGTTACTTTTATTATACAATTACACCCGATATGTTCAACGATTTAACCTTAAAAATGGGTTTGTTTTGGGGTAAAGTAGTAATTGATACTATTAAAGAAACCGTTTATCTAACATTTATTTCAAAAAAAGCTTTAAGAGAAATTGAAACAGTACTTTCAAAATATATGATGCAGGAAAAAAGACAATATGAAAATGAACTCAGCGATGAAGACCACAACAAATTAAAAGAAGAACTAAAAAACATTTCACAAAACGGAGAAAACTAAACTCCGTTTTATTGTGGACAAATAATAATCAATGTTTTATAATTATTTATAGGAGGAAGCATTATGAAGTACCTTTTCAAAACCTTATTGATATTTATTCTTATTTTTTTCTTTTTAAAACTCATCATTTTCTTTTTTGATAGTGGTCATGTAGTAAATTATAATATTGGTAATTTTAAAATAAAAGAAGAATTAAACACAAAACAAAACCACAATTATTACTTTACTTTAGAGCGAGAGAATTTTAAAATTAATTTTCAAATTAATCAAAATTATAATAAAGCTGAAAAAGTAATCGATAAAATAGATTATAAAAAAATAGGTAATTATAAATGCATATTACCAATTTTCAAAAATGGTAAAATTTTAACAGATGTAATGTGTTTAAAAGGAAATACTATAACCTATGCGCATGATTTAAATAACTCAAATATCAAATCTTACTTAAAAACTTTGAAAAAATATGGTTATAATGTTAATAACTACCAAGATCAAGCTAAAGGTACAAAACTTTCCAATACCCAAACTATATATGAAGAAAATTTTCTAGAAAACCATTATATTGCTATGGAAACCTATAAAGGTTTGAATTTATTTGGTGGTAGTGAAAAAAGCGTTCAAATATTTGATGATGATGTCTACACCAAACCAATCAGTTACTTTACCGACAAATATTATATTGTTGCCGATTATACCCAAAACTATACTTTTAAAAACTTTCATGTAATTAATATAATTAATGGTAATCAAACAGATATTAGAAGTTATGATGAAATATCATTTGATTCATATATTGCTGGGGCTATCGGAACGGACATTTACTTATTTGATAAAGATGCTACCACTCAATACAAAGTAAGCATTGATAACAAAAATGTAGAAAAATTTCATGATAAAGATCACCTGCAAACATATAATGGTAAATGGCAAAACATTACTCTAGCACAAGCACTCGATGGCATAAAATTTAATAACTATTATACAAATGACATTAAAGGTTACGATAAAGTAGATAAAGTTGGAAATTATTATTATCTTTATAAAAAACAAGGTGACTATTATGATGTTTATAGAGCAGATGTTCAAAACAAAAAATTAAAAACATATTTATTTAAAACAAGTAGACTAGATAGTATAATTTACCTAGAAGATGCAGTATATTATGTTTGTGATAACACATTATATTATTATAATTCAGGAAGCCATAAAGTTATCACCAACACAGAATTGCAGTTTAATAAAGATTTATCGTTTGGCGCATATAAAAGATAGGACCTCAGTCCTATTTTTTGTTTTTAAAAGAAAATTTAATATTAGGAAAAGCTTTAAGTAATCTCTTAAACCCAAAAGCCTTATTCATCAGTACTGTTTTAACCTTTTTAGAAATTTCCTCAGTATAATCTTTTCGAACTGAATCAACCGAAATTTTAAGCTTTTGAATAATATTAAAGGAAATAGAAAAATCAATAAGTACTAATATCATTAATATATATGTGATAGAAGAAAATAAGAGAGGTTCAAATTTAGAAAAAACATTAAAGAAAAATGGATTTAAAAATTTAACTATCAAAAGACCACCAATACCAAAAAAACAAGAAGAAGACAAACACACACGACCGTTAATATTAAACGGCAAATGAGAATAGTCCCACCAACGCACTTTAAAGATTTTTTCCATAAGATAATTCACAATATACTCTAAAAAAGTTCCAATAAAAGCCGATGAAATAATTAAATTAAATAAACTATCATCAGGCCTTAAAACCAAAGTTATTAATATCGCACCGGTACCCCAGATAGGCACAAGTGGTCCAATTAAAAAGCCCCTATTAATAAACTTATGATTATAAATAAAAGAAACTAAAACTTCTATAATCCAACCGATAAAAGAATATATTATAAATAATCCACAAAAAATAACAATATTATAAGAATTTTCCATAACACTATACACCTTTAATAATATTTTACTCTATTTACTAGTTAAAGTCTAGCTAGTAAATTATGAAAAAAAATTACTTTGTAGTATAATAAGCACAAAGAGGTGAAATCATGGGAAAAGTTGGCTTAGTATTTTCTGGTGGTGGAGCTAAAGGAGCCTATGAAATTGGAGTTTATATTGCTTTAAAAAAATTAAAAAAAAATATTGATATAGTTACCGGTACCTCTGTGGGTGCAATTAATGCAGTTTTTGTCACCCAAAAAGATATTAAAGGTGCTTTAAGCTTTTGGGATCATGTCAATTTCAAAACAATATATGATGAAAAAGAATTCCCACCAATAGAAGATGACAAGATTTCTAAAGTATACATACAATATGCAAAAGGTTTTTTAAATGAAGGTGGACTCGATATATATAAAATGAAAGATATTTTCGATATATATTTTAAAGCTAATCGTTTTTTTAACTCGAATATAGAATATGGCTTAGTAACTTATAATCTTAGTAAGAAAACACCTGTTTTAAAAACAAAAAAAGATTTAACAAAAGAAAACATTAAAGATTATGTTTTAGCTTCAGCCTCATGTTATCCTGCCTATAAACCATATTTAATAGATAATGACATGTATGTTGATGGCGGTTATTATGATAATCTTCCAGTCAATTTAGCGATTGATTTAGGTGCTAGTGAAATAATCGCCGTTGATTTAAGAGCAATTGGTTTTAAAAAAGATATTAAAGATAAATCGATAGACATTACATATATCACACCCAAAAACAATATTGGTTCATTTTTAGTCTTTGATAAATACCATGCCAGAAGAGCTATTAAATTAGGATTTAATGATACATTAAAAACTTTTGGTAAATTAGAAGGTAATAAATATACTTTTAAAAAACATGATTTAATTAAAAATTATAATAAATATGTTGATAAATATGAAGAAAATATAAAAAAGTTTTTGGAAAATAAAAATGTGAAAATTTTTAGTAAGATATTTAATTCAAACGTTGTTAAAGAGTTTTTTCACAGCAAAACCTTATATAATAATTTCAATCATATTGTAGAACAATCTGGAAAAACATTTGGTTTTGAAGAGTCAAATATATATAATATTAAAAGCTATAATAAAGGACTTTTAGCTGCTCTTTCAAACACCCAAGAAATAGAATTAGATAAAATAAAAAACCAAATTAAAAGCAAAAAATTGACTAATTTAGTTGATAAAAGGAAAATTGTTAAACATTTTTATAAACAAATAGAAAACAATCAAGTATCGTATAAATATGTTATACCTTTTATAAATGAATTTTTGATTGCCTTATACATTTATACTATTAAAAATTCAAATTTAATTTACTAATAAAAAGGAGTTTAATCTATGCCTAAAATAACCCATGTCTTTAATAGTTCATTTAATGAAAATTTAGAGGAAGAAACTATCAACAATAGAGTATACGAAGGCCCCCAAGAAACTATTAAATTAAAAAATGTCACTTTCGAAGAGTGTATTTTTAGGGATGTTGATTTTAATAAAATTGATTTTGATGGAGTTGATTTTGTAAATGTAATTTTTGAAAATTGTAATTTATCTAACAAATGCTTTGATGAAAGATTAGTAAAAAATGTCCTATTTAAAAATTCAAAATTGATTGGTGCCACTTTCATAAATAGTTTCATTAAAAACGTCCAATTTATTGGTGTGAATGCCAAATATGTTAATATGGCAGATGCTAAAATAACAAACACAAAAATTAGTAATAGTGATTTTTCCGAAAGTTCTTTTATAGAAACTAAAATTAAAAATTTAGATTTATCAGAAGTTAAATTTACAAAAGCAGAATTTTTAAAAACACCATTAAATAACATAGATTTTTCCACATCTGAGATTACGGAAGTAATGTTTGATATAATAAGTGTGAAAGGAATGATTGTAAATCAGTTTCAATGTACTGATCTAGCAAGCCTACTTAACATTAAAATCAAGTAATCTTATACATTCAAATATAAATTTTTCTATATACTTATATAAACATATGTTATAATTCAAATGGGAGGATGTAATATGAGAAAAACATTAATAATTATTTTAAGCATTATCGGAGTAATTTTGTTAGTTTGTTTAGGCTTATTTATCTATGTTAAAGTCACTTATTTAAGTAAAGATGAGATAAAAAACATCGTCTTTGAAAATACTGAATTAAATAGCCACGACATCTATTTTGAAAGCATAGATTTAGATATGGAAGACAATAAATACGATGTTGAATTTTATTATAACAATAGAGAATATGAATATAAAATAGATGCTAAAAATGGGCGCATTATTTATAATGATTTTCAAAATATTAATGAAACCAATAAAACTACCAATAACCCATCTGCAAATAATTCTCAAAATATTACTTTAGATGAAGCTAAAAACATTGCTTTAAAAGATGCTAAATTAAATACTAGTGATGTCGTATTTACTGAAGCAAAGCAAGAGCTTGATGACGGAAAAACAGTTTATGACATTGAATTTTATCATGATTATAATGAATATAATTATGAAATCGATGCTACAAATGGTACTATTATCAGCTTTGATAAAGATTATAGATAACTATATTTTGCACTAATTTACTTGTTGGGTAAAAAATATTATAGTATAATGAAAACAAGGTGATTACATATGGAAAAACAAACAATTTTAACAGGTATTAGACCTACCGGACACTTACACTTAGGCCATTATTTTGGAGCTTGCAGCAATTGGATTAAGCTTCAAGAAAAATTTGACACTTACATTGAAATAGCCGACGTTCAGGCATTAACCGACAATTTTAATAATCCAGACAAAGTAAGAAAAAGTGTTAGACAATTAGTTGTTGACTTGCTTTCTATTGGAATAGATCCAAAAAAAGCTACAATATTTATCCAATCAACAATTCCAGAAATAGCTGAATTAACGGTATTTTATTCTAATTTAGTTACCATTGCTAGATTGCAAAGAAACCCTACAGTCAAAACTGAAATAAAACAAAAAAAAGAATTATTTGGTGAATCCGGAGAAAGTATAACTTATGGTTTTTTAGGTTACCCAGTAAGTCAAGCAGCCGACATCACGGCATTTAAAGGCAAATTAGTTCCTGTTGGTGAAGATCAACTTCCACTTATTGAACAGTGCCGAGAAATTGTCCATAAATTTAACAGTATTTATGGGCAAACATTAATAGAGCCCAAAGCTTATTTAAGTGAAATTCCTAGAATAAAAGGCTTAGATGGTAACGAAAAGATGGGCAAAAGTTTAGGTAATGCTATTTTCTTAGCTGATGATGAAAAGACAATTAAACAAAAAATTATGGGAGCTATAACTGACCCAAACAAAATAAAAATAGATGATCCAGCAAACCCTAACATCTGCATGGTTTATTATTATCACAAATTAATAAAAAATCCTAATATAGAAACGGTCTGCGAAGAGTGTAAAAATGGAAAAAGAGGATGTGTAGTTTGTAAAAAAGAATTAATCAACCACATGTTAGAATTTTTAAAACCAATAACTGATAAAAGAAAATATTATGAAAATCACCCAGAAATTGTTGATCAAATATTAAAAGAAGGCAACCAAAAGGCAAAAAAAATTGCAGAAAATACCATGAAAGAAGTAAAAAAAAGCATGAAAATAAATTACTTTGAATAAAAAAACATTTTCAGATTCAACCTGAAAATGTTTTTGATTAAAAAACTTTGTTTCTTTTGCAAATAGTTTAAGATATACTTAAACACCTTCGACTAATGTGTCATTTAAACATTTTAAAGCACATACACAGTCTAAATTCATTGTGAAAAATGAATTAGTTGCTACATAAGGAATTGTAGCTGATGTTGTTGGATCGGTATTTGCGGCAAGTACTCTAAAGGTCGCACATTGACCATCTACTTTTTCTACTCTAAACACACTTGAACAGCTTGCTCCAACAGATGAACAATCGATGTTTTCTTTCGTCGTTGGCATACTCCAAGGAGTTCCGTTACCCGCACATGTATAAAGCATTACAGGTCTTGTGTTAAGACTTAAAGTAGAGACAGTATTACCGAGAAAACCACGATCACAGGTATCTAAACAATTGTCTGAACATTCCGCATTGCATTGTAAAATATTAATAACAGTTAATATTTCCGCAATACAAGAACTATCATTAGAATTATTACACATATAATCCACCCCTTCTTTATTCTCAATATAACATATTCAAAAATCTCAACTAAGTTTACATCAAAAACCCAAATATGAGTAATTGTCTATTATAAAATTCATACACTTAAATGAGGTGTATACTATGAAAAATGCCATAAACTATTATTATAATTTATTTCCAGACAACATTCATCAAACAGAAAAAGGTTTTTATTTCATAGTAAATAAAATAAGATATATATTAATTAAATATTCAAAAGATATCAAAGATATTCAAAAAATATATGACACTCACATACACCTAATCCATAACAATTTTTATGTTCATCCAATTATTTTAAATAATCAAAACCAAATATTAACATATATCAACAACGAGCCATATATTTTAATGATGACTATCTATTATAAAGAAAATATAACATTAAACGATATAATCATGTTTTCAAAACCTGTTGAAGATTATCAAAATTTAAATTGGGCAAATTTATGGTCACAAAAAAACGATTATTTAGAATATCAAATGATAATGCTTGGACAAAAGCATCCTTTATTGAAAGATAGTTTTAGTTATTACATTGGACTCGGAGAAACAGCGATTCAACTGGTTAATTCATTAACGCCTATTCCAATTCCTCTGTCTTGTTCACATAGAAGGTTAAATTCATATTATACCCAAGAAGACTTATATAATCCATTAAATATAACTTTAGACTATCATGTAAGAGATATTGCCGAATATATAAAAAGTAAATTCTTTAATGGACAAGATATAACTGAAGATTTAACTTATTATTTCAAATCAGTAAAACTAAGTAACTATGAATACCTGCTTTTGTTGGCTAGATTAATATACCCAACATATTATTTTGATTTATATGAAGAAATTATTACTGATAAAATTCCAGATGAAGAAATAAAAAAAATCACCAATAAAGTTAGTGCTTTTGAAAATATTATTAAAAAAATTTATTGGTATTATAAGTCATTCATATCGATGCCTATAATTGATTGGCTTGAATAATTAAGAAACATTTATAACTTCTTTCACTCCAGGTACCTCTTCTTTTATAGCAATTTCAATTCCATCTTTTAAAGTATAATCGATTAAAGCGCATCCAGCACATGCTCCAAGCATTTTTATATAGACAATATTATTTTCATACTTAATAAATTCAATATCACCACCATCACCAATTAAATAAGGTCTAAGCTTATTAATTATTTCTTTTATTTTTTCCTCTTCATTCATATTTATCACCTGTCTAAATTATATAATAAATAAGTAGTTTAGTAAACTTTTGCATTAAATAAAAATGTGATATAATAACAAAAGAGGTGTTACTATGACCAAATATACAAAAGGAAAAATTGTAAGAGGAACAGTTACTTGTATAGAACCATATGGAGCTTTTATGTCTTTTGATGAATATTATACTGGCTTAATACATATATCTGAAATATCAAAGTCTTTTGTTCAAAACATTCATGATTACATTAATGTCGGGGATCGCATATATGTTGAAATATTAGAAGTTGATGATATAGAAAATCATTTAAAATTAAGCATTAAAAACATTAATTATAAAATGAATGGCAAACCACGATATCGAAAAATAGTAGAAACGCCTCATGGATTTAATACATTACACAAAAAACTTCCCGCTTGGATAAATGCTCAAATAAAAAAAACAAAAAAACAAGCAAATACTATTGACAAATAAGTTTATAAATAATATAATCATAGTTGTCTAGGAGTTAATTGGGCGCTTAGCTCAGTTGGTTAGAGCACCTGCCTTACAAGCAGGGGGTCATAGGTTCGAGTCCTATAGCGCCCACCATTTTTTTTGCCGGAATAGCTCAACTGGTAGAGCAACTGACTTGTAATCAG
>CALVWP010000018.1 GCA_944367495.1 uncultured Bacilli bacterium | reverse complement strand
TAATTGGTAAAACATGAAAGGATCTGATTAAATGACTCATATTGATTATATCAAAACTATGTTAAATATTAAAGATGATAATGTATTTTTTTATGACAATTGTCTAGAAATTGTTAAAATTAAAGGTGTAGAAACTAAAGTATTTAATGCTTATCTTACTTATACTCCAGATTGTTGTCCAAAATGTGGCTGTATTAATGAAAGTTCCGATGACATTATTAAATGGGATTTTAAAAAGAATTGTAAAATTAAAATTACTAAAGTATGTGGATACAACGCCATCATCAAACTTGATAAACAAAGATTTTATTGTAAACATTGTAAAAAAACATTTACTGCCTCTACTTCTATTGTTGACTTTCATAAACAAATCTCTAACGATACTAATTTAAATATTAAATTAGAATTAATGCATAAAGGTACTGAAAAAGATATAGCTAGAAGGAATAATGTTTCTACTAATCATGTTAATAGAATTTTAGATAGTATTGCTATAGATAAATTAGTTAAAAATAATGGCTTTTTACCTGAAATTTTAGGCATTGATGAGTTTAAAGCTACCAAAGATACTAAATCTAAAATGGCTTTGATTATTGTCGACCAAGTTAGAGCCAATATATTTGATATTAATAATTCTAGGCTTTCTAAGGACATTGAATCTTATTTTAAAATGTATTCTAAAAAAGAAAGAGATAAAGTCAAGTATATTACGGTAGACTTATACAAACCATATTATAAATTACTAAAAAAATTATTTAGAAATGCAGTTTTAATTCCAGATAGATTTCATATCGTTCTACAAGTTAGAGATGCTTTAGATAAAACCAGAATTAAGCTATGTGTAAAATCTAACCCTAATTATAAAAAGCTAAAAAAATATTGGAAATTAATCCTTAAAGCCGAAGATGAGCTATCAGAAAAAAAGAAATATTCTAAATGTTTTAAAAAAGATGTTTCCCAAATAGATATAGTAACTTATTTAATTAATACTAATGAAGAATTTTATAACACTTATCAAATATACCAAGGTATTTTAAAAGCCGTAAGTAACAGAGATAAAGAAAAATTTTTAAACATTCTTTATCACCATAATAAAAATATTTCTAGGTACATGAAAAAGGCCTTAAGAACTTTTAAAAATATGGAAGAATATATCGTAAATGCCTTTGATTATGACTATTCTAATGGTATTACAGAAGGCATGAATAACTTAATCAAACAAATTAAACACATCGCTTGTGGTTATAGAAAATTTAAACATTTAAAAGCTAGAGTTATGCTTATTAAAGGTTTACTAAATCCAATTATTGAAAATTAAAAGAAGGTCATATTTGACCCTCTTCCAATAGTTCATTTATCACTAGTTTTTGGTTCCACCAACACTACTTGACAAAGAACCCCCTCTTCCAATAGTTCATTTATCACTAGTTTTTGGTTCCACCAACACTACTTGACAAAGAACCGTTTAATTTGACAGTAGTTTTATTATAACAAATTACTTGTTTAAGAAATGATCAAAATCAGAATCTCTTAAAGTAAATTTATAAGCTGTTTCGTTATTTAGAATTACAAAGACACTTTCTGTATTTTCTTTAACTTCAAAGTAAAGGATTGGTGAATGTAATTCTTCTTCAACGTCAACTAAATCATTAAAGTTTTTAACGTTGATGACATCATATTTATCTAAGTCTGGCATATTATGAGTTTCAGCAATGATATCGGCATATTCTTTTAATATTTTATTAAGTGCTAGAACATATTCAGATTTTCTAGTTACAGCAAGTAAACTCTTAACTAATACTTTAAAGGCAACTAGTGAAATTACAAGTAATACTGCTCCAAATACTAATAATGGAATATTCATCTCAACTTTTTCATCTGCTTGACTATAAATGGTATCTCCTCCACTATTTACATAGTTTGGAAAAATAGTCATTGTTTGTTGTAATAATGGTATTTCTAAGGCCATGTTATTAGTAGCTTGTAATTCTTTTTCAGCTGCTCCTTTTAAGCCAGCTGTAATGTTAATTTTAACACTCAAATCAACTCTAGCATCTACTGATAAACCAAATTGATTACGGAAATCAGTCATAATGTCATTATATTCATTATAATTTAAATGAATATTGCGGTTTATGGTAAAGTTTTGACCACTACCACTTTGATTACCTTGGTTAGCTATTGGGTATGATTTTGTCCATACTTCAACATCTTCACCTTCAGTATTTTGATATAAAGCTTTAGCCGTAGCAACTATTTCATAGTTATAGCTATAATCTAGTTCTTTAGTACTTTGAAAATTATATGTTGCGTTTACATCAATATAATCAATTAATGAAGTAATATATTGTTTATTCATTCCGATATATGGTGATGTAAAAAATTCATTATTTCTTAGATAAACTTTATAATCTAAATTAGAATTATAATTATATGAGTATAACTCTTCTTTAGATGATTGTTCTGGGTTTACACTTTTAACTATGGAAACAATGGAAGCTACGATTAAAGCGATAACGACTATAAGTAAAACTACCCTAATCCATTGTTTTAAAATTATTCGATTTTCATTTTTTTTATTCATATTTCTTCTCCCCTTTTTATGATATTGCTCCACTTAACCATACTGATGGATAACCAATAAGTGGTATGACAAACGATACTTTTCCTTTTACATTTTCAAGTGCGACTTTATCAGCATCAACCGCATTATTGTGGTCTCCTTTAGTAATGAATAATTTATTACCTCGTTCATCGTTGGTAATATCAACTATTCTATGAACAACATATCTTGTTCCACTAACGAATTGAATTATATCGCCTTTTTTTAATTCATCTTTTTCTTTGGTAGTAAGTTTATTTACTACTACGGCATCACCACGGTTAAAGGTTGGTGACATACTACCAGATAAAACGGCAATTGGTTGATACTTAAATAGTCCCATAACGAAGCCAGCTAACAAAGCGATAAACGCAAAAACTGGTACATATATAACCGGATTATAATTACGTTTTTCTCTTTTTGATAATCTTTCTGACCTATTTACATGAATGTAATTTAAGTAAATATAAATTGCTAGCGGTAGTGTTACACCGACAATGGCACTAGCGAACCAATCTAAACTCGGAATAATTGGAACAATAAATGGTGGTATGGTGACAAATATTCTATACATAATAGAAAATTTAGCACCACCTATATATACCAGATAAGTGGCCAAAGCACTTTCTAATATAGCTGGTATTAATGTAGTGGAAGTATATATAAATGTTTCTTTCAAGTCTGAAAAATGACTACTGAAGTTTAAAAAATTTAAATTAATAAGGGTAAAAATTATAGTCATCAAAATAAAATTCCAAGCTTTTTTCTTTTCGTTTTTAACCAAAGCTTCTCTTATGTATTCTTGGAAGAAGATTAACCCCCCAAATGACCATAAGTTTTTCAAAATACTAAATAAATCTTTAGCATATGGTGTTTTTTCAAGTCCGAAAAGCAAACCTAATAAAAAGTAAACGATAATGTATATAATAAGTGCAATAAGTAAACTTTGTGTTTTATCTTTTTTCCCTTTTACTCTTAAACTAGAATCTCTACTTAAAAATACGGCAAGAGCACATAGTAAAATCCATATTAAAGGATTTATTATTTCATTATAATAATCAAGACCTAGTGGAGTGATTACAAAAAGGTTTAAGACAAAATACACTATTAGAGCAGCATATATTATCAAATTGTTTTTCATATTCATACCCCTTTTATGTATAGTCATTCCCTACTATCACTACTATAATGAATTATAGCATAACATTTTGAAATTGACAATATTAGGAAGTTTTTTCATATTAAAAATTTCTTTATTTACATTTTTAAAGAAAAGAGCTTAAGATTTCTCTTAAGCTTGAATATAATTCATTGTAATTGTTAAATCAGCAGTTTCATTAAAGGCATTTTTATTTCCTTCAGCTTTATCAACATATTCAGCAACAATAGTAATACTATCACTTGAACCAGCATTTAAATTGTTTTGTGGTTTTGTAACAGTATATTTAATGTTACCAGATGTACTAGTAGCAATTAGACCAGTTCCATCAGTTGTTCCGTCTGCTAAATTTACAGTGATGTCTTGTAATTTAGCATTAATGGTTCCACCATTTACAATTGGGATAACATATGTCATTTTTTCTCCAGGACTTGTGAAGTTAGTTGTGATAGTAGCTTTTAGACCACCAGCTTCAACGTTTACATCACCAGTTGGTTCAGTGCCCATAGAAGCTGTTGGAGTTTTGGTTGCCACATGTTCACCACTATCTTGCATGTGAACATCCCAAGATGATGTGATCTCAGCGCTACCATTAATTGTTAATTGTTGAGCAAATGCAGCATAACCTACTGCCATAACTAATACTACTGCTAATAAAACACCAATTAAAATATTTTTATGTTTGTTTTCCATTTTTTCATCCTTCCTTTTTAGTAGTTTTCTCTACTTTATTTATAATATACCATTTTTTATATTCTCATACAACAAAAAAAGAAAAACTTTTAATAAGTCTTTCTTTTTGTTTACACAATTATGCAGTTGCTTGTGAAGCAGTCATAGTAACTGTCATTTCAGCACTTGTAGTATCACCAACTGAAGTTGCACCGGCAACGAATTCAGCAACAACTTTGATAGTATCAGTACCATTTGGTTGCATAGTAGTTCCTGAAGCAGGTGTTACAGTAAATTGAATATTTCCTTTTCTAACAACTAAATCTTCTCCGTTAGCATCTTCGTCACCAACCATTTCAATTGATGGTGCTCCTACTGTTGCAGGAATTGTACCATAGTTTTTAACAGTTAAAGTAAATGTAACTTTATCTCCTGGTTGGTATAAAGTAGCACTAATATTAGCATTATGATCATCATTGTCATAAGAAATAGTACCTGTTGGAGTTTGTCCTCCAGTTACTCCAGCTGTTCCAACACCTGAAGATGCTGCTGAAGCATCATATTTTACATCCCAATTTGATGTAATTTCAGCGCTACCATTAATTGTTAGTTGTTGAGCAAATGCAGCATAACCTACTGCCATAACAAATACTACTGCTAAAAGAGCTCCAATTAACGCATTTTTGTGTTTTCCTTCCATATTCTCCATCCTTCCTATAATTTCTTAAGTAGCTTCCTACTCTATATTGATGTTACCATATTTTAAAATTTTGTTCAAGAGAAAATTTGTTTTTTTTTATCTGGTTTGAAAAATTTTTGATCAAAAAAAGCCTAATTACTAGGCTTGAACATAATTTAAATACATTGTCAACTTGTTAGTAGTGCTAGTAGGCATAGATGTATAAGAATCATTGAAAGCAACTGTTACAGTAAATGTTTGGGTTTGATTACTATTTAAAACATCATTTTCAGCAACATTTGCATAACTATATTGAATGGCATCGTTGCCACTATCGCTAAAAGTTAAAACATCTAGTTTAGCATCAATAGTACCATTATTTCTTACAGTAACATTATAAGTTACACTACTTCCTGGGCTAGTAAGTTCAGCATCAAAAGAAGCTGTTAGTCCGTCTTCACCAACTGTAGCCTGGATGCTTTTTCCCCCTAAAGATTCATTATTGACTGAGATATCTTCAATATGGACATCCCATTTAGAATTAATAGTAGCATCACCATTAATATTAAGTGATTGGGCAAAGGCAGCATAACCAATTGCCATAATGAGAACAAGTCCTACTAAAATCATAATAATAGATGTTTTTCGCGTTTCGCTCATGGTTTCATCCCCTATTCTGATATTAATATATCATATATGGATTTTATTTTCAATAATTTACATCTTTTTAGGAATTTGTATTCCTAAGAGTTCTAGCAATGTTTTTAATACTTTATTGTTATAAGACAAGATGATGTCATAATCGTTTTTTATTTGTCCTTCTAAGTTAGATATATGATTAGTTTGATAGAAATTATTGGCAATTACAGCTAAATCATACAAATAACCGGCTATGATATGTGGCTTTCTTTCTTTTGCAGCTTCATCGATAACATTACTTACTTCTAAAAGTTTTAGACGTAAAGTTCTATCTGTTTCGTTATAAATGTTTTCAGATAGCTTACCATCATTAGAAGTTAATAATTTTTTGATTCTTAAATAAGTGTATAAGATGTATGGTCCTGTTTTACCATTTACTTCACTAAATTTTTTAATATCAAAAATATAATTTCTGGTTAAATCATTTTGTAAATCCGCAAATTTTAAGATTGAAACTACTATTTTGTCTAAATCTTCTTCATCCATATTTTTATTTTCTGGACGTAAATTAATAAATTCTTGTTTAACTTCTTTGATTAAATCATCTAATTTTAATGATCCTCCAGTTCTAGTTTTAAATGGTTTGTTATCTTTACCGTTTACAGTACCATTACCATAATGAACAAGTTTACCATCAAAGATGTGAGTTTTTTTGGCAGCTCTAAATACTTGGGTAAAATACATACTTTGACGAGCATCGACAACATAAATAATTTCATCGGGATTGAAGTCTTTTTTTCTTTGCCAAATTGTACCTAAATCAGATGTGGCATATAAATATGCTCCATCACTTTTTTGAATTAAGCAAGGTGGTATATCAACCTTATCACCATCTTCTTTGACATCGATTATTTTAGCTCCATTATCTATTCTAACACATGGCTGTTTGTCTAAGTAAGCCATCATTTCTGGGAACTGTTTATAAGCATCACTTTCACCATACCAATAATCAAAATGGACATCTAGATAATCATATAGTCTTTTAATATCATTTACGGAAATTTTATGAATTTTTTTCCATAAGATATGGTAATTTGGATCGCCTTCTTGAAGTTTTTTTGTTATTTCGGCACATTCTTTACGAACCTCTTCGTTTTCTTTACACAAAGCGCTCATTTTAGGGTAAATAACATTTAAATAATTTAAATCAAAATCAATATCTTCATAATTTTGATTTGGAAAATCATGAAGGATTCCATAAATTACTTGACCCATCTGTGCGCCAATATCTCCTAAGTGAACGTCACCTATTGTTTTATTACCTTTGAATTTTAAAATATTGTTAATTGACTGCCCAATAACCGCTGTTCTTAAGTGTCCAACATGCAGTGGTTTAGCGACATTAGGACCACCATAATCGATGACTATTTTAGCATTTTCAGGAGTAGAACCCAATATATCTTTAGTCATTAAATTTCGTAGAGAGTCATTTATTAATTTATCACTAACATTAATATTAATAAATCCTGGTTTGGCAACACTTACATCTTTAAAAATTTGTTCATAGTTTTCATCTTCTTTTAATTTTTCAGCAATCTCTTCGGCAATTATAAATGGAGCTTTATGATATTCTTTAGCTAATTTAAAAGCGTCATCACATTGAAAATCAACTCCATCAACATTTGATTTAACTACTTTTACTTGATAATTATAATTTAGTTGTTTTAAAGCTTTACTGATAGTATCTTCTAAAATTTCATACATATTTTTTCCTCCTTTTTATTATAAAAATCCCTATGAAAGTAAGGACGAGTTTTCCCGCGGTGCCACCTTACTTCATAGAGATTCTATGCAACTTTAATCTTTAATGCAGATTGTACAAACAGCTTACCTAAAATTAGGAAGAAACGCGTTCATAAGGGTTTATTACTTGGCTTCCACTATTCCAAGCTCACTATTAATAAACTTATCTTATTACTTCTTTTCCCCTCGCCTTGTCATTAATTATATATAAATATCTTTGGTTTGTCAAACATTTTAAAAGAAAAGTCCATGGACTTTTCTCCTAATTAAAAGAATACAGAACCAAGTAAAATAGCTAATAAAATATATAATACTAAAACGATTAAATAGCTATTGCTATTATTACATGGTCTTTCACATGAATTATTGCAAGCCATAATTACTCCTTTCTAGGGCTTATAGATAAGCTCCAAGTATGATTATTAAAAGAATAAATAATACTAAAACGATTGCGGCTGAACTTACTCCAGTATTACACATATAAATCATCCTCCTTTTTACCTTTCACATTATTTTATGGAAAAAAATGGTTTGTGTGATTACTTATAGGTAAAAATCAATAAAATTATTGAATTTTAAAGGAAAATTTGATATTATTTTATATGTATGAAAGCATACATATGAAAGGAAGGTTTGACGTGAAGAAAAAATTATTTGCTTTAGTGTTAGTACTTACTTTAATGCTTACCGGATGTGGTAAGATTGCTACTTTGGAAAATGGTGAAGAAGTAGTAGCTGAGATGGATGGTAAAAAAATTACCGCTAACGATTTATACGATGAACTAAAAAAACAAGGTGGTGCAGTTACTTTAACTAATATGATTGACACTTTTGTAGTAAATAAGGAGATTAAGACTGATGATGATGCGAGGTCATATGCAGATTCACAGTTAAGTTCTTATAAGCAATCATATGAAAGTTATGGTCAAGATTTTAAAGCTGCATTAAAATCAGCTGGGTATTCTGGAGAAGATGAATTTAAAGAAGAGTTGATTTTAGAATACAAAAAAAATATAGTTACTGAAAATTATGTAAAGGAAAAACTTACTGATGATGAAATTCAAAAATACTACGATGAAAATATTTTTGGAGATATTGAAGCTAGACATATTTTAATCAGTCCTAATACTGATGATGATATGAGCGATGATGAAAAAGAAAAGGCTGAAGAAAAAGCTAAAAAAGAAGCTGAAGATATTATTAAAAAATTAGATGATGGTGAAGATTTTGCTAAACTTGCGAAAGAATATTCTGATGATGAAGGAACAGCTAGTGATGGCGGAAAACTTACGGTTACTTATGGTTCTGTTGTCGATGAGTTTTGGGATGGCGTTACTGATCTTAAAGACGGTAAATATTCCAAGGAACCTGTAAAATCAGAATATGGTTATCACATTATTTATCGTATTAAACAAAAAGAAAAACCAAAATTAAAAGATGTAAAAGATGATGTTGTTGATAAACTTGTTCAAGAAAAAATGAATGAGGATACAACTTTACAAACTAAAGCTTTAGTTGCTTTAAGGAAAAAATATAATTTAGAAATTACTGATGACGGTTTAAAAAGTTCTTACGATAATTCAGTAAATACAGCATTAAGCGCACAAAACAGTTCAAATTAATGAACTGTTTTTTGAATGAAGTCGTTGATTTCTTCGCTTTTAAAACCTTTAGCATATAGTTTTTGTTTTAATTTATTTTGCAAGGTATAACCACTATATTTTTGTTTTAATTTTTCATAGATTTTTTCCATTTCTTTTTCTAAATGTTTATTATCAATTTTTATACTATCTAAATGACTATATATATCGTCTTTGCTATAACCCATGTTTGATAAATATAAAGACATTTTTTGCTTAAAAATATATTCAGTGTCTTTATTATTTGTTTTTAACTTTTTATTAATTAATCTATCTATTTTTTCATCGATTAAATCATCAGTAAATATTTCTAAAACATTTGAAATATATGTATCGTCTATGTGTTTTTCTTCTAATTCTTTTTTTATTTTATAAGGGCCATCTAAGGTTAAACCAATTTTATCATTAATATAGCTTTCCGCATATTCTTCATCATTGATAAAGCCTATTTCTTTTAAATGATTTATAATTTTATCGCTTTCTTCTTGTGATACATTATTTTTATTTAAATAGCTAGCAATTTCATATTGACTTCTTTTTTTTCGGTTTAACATATTTAAAACTTTAGAATAATGTTCATAGTAAACGGCTTCTTTTTTTATTTGGTCTAGATCTTTGGCGGTTATTTTATTTTTGTATAAAAGATTATTATTAATAAGAACGTGATCATTAACAATTAGATCTTCACTATTATCTAAAACAATTTGATATTTATTACCTTTTTTTTTAATGTTTTTTATTTTCACTTACATCACCATAATTATTATAACGATAAATATTTTGTGTGTAAAGAAAATTAAAGCTTTTCAACTAAGATGTTTTTGGTGTCTTTTAATCTTAAAGCCATAATGGTATTTTTGATTTTATAAGCACGCATATTATCACCAAAATTTTTTAAGATTAATTTTATTTTTTCACCTTTAACAAAACCAACATCCATAAGTCTTCTTTTGATGCTTTTTTCAGCTTCAACTAAGACAATTACTGCTTCTTCGTTTATTTTTAATTCATTTAAACTTTCCATACTATAGTATATGTTTATAGATTTTTCTTGTTCAATGTATATTTTTACAATTTTAAAGCATAATAAAACTGAGGTGAGAAAATGAAAATCAGTATTAAAAATCATATTATGAATAATTTTAAAGGAACATCTATAGATGATATTAAAGAGTCTATTGTTTCATCATTTAACGATCAAGACGAAATTACATTACCGGGATTAGGGGTTTTTTTTGGAATTTTATGGAATAAAAGTTCAAAAGATGAACAAGATAAAATACTGAACATTTTAAAAGACAGCTTGAGTTAGCTGTCTTTAATTCATATTTACAAATTCGGGATTGTTAAATTTATCTTCATTAAAGGTTACTTTATATGTAGATCCACTAATAATTTGATTAGAACTATCTACAGTTTGCGTTTTAAATGTAAACTCAGTGTTTGAAAAATTAAAGCTAGCTGGATCGATAGTTTTAGAACTTATAGTTGAATCGTTTAAATTTGTAAATGATGGATCAGTTATTTTAAGTGATTCTAAGGTTTCTTTTAAATCATATAATTTTAAAGACTCTTTAGAATAAACTAAGACATTTGATTCATTATTATTAGTATCTAAAACAAATAATTTTTCGGCAAATATACCAAATTTTATATTAGTAACGTTGTCCATTTTAGTTGTTGCTCTTTTATCTTTGACATATAAACCAGCTTTATTTCCATCTAAATCTGTGTAAATGACGGTAACTGGTATAGTTTGACCACCAATTTGAATATTAGAGATGTTATAACGACTATACCCATTTTTACATTTGGGACCCGTTAAAGCGTTATATTCATCTAGTGTTAAATCAAATGTACATTGATCCGAAATATTTGGATACGGATTTACATCAACTTTTGGAGTGGTCGATGGCAATGACGTACTGTTTTCTTTTTTTGGTGTATTATTTAAAACAACAAGTGTTAAAGCAACAATTAAAACAATTACTAATAACATTAAAACATATATTAAAACTACTTTCTTTTTTTCCCCTTCCATCTTTCTTTCACCTCTATTATAAGCATATCATATTTTACATTAAAAATATAGAGAAAAATCAATTTTCTAGTTTGCTTATTTTATTTACTATAATTTGATATTGATCATACCGTTTTTCGACTTTACCGGTTAATTTTAATATGTCACCGACATTAATATTATCTATATTTACATATACTCTTGGAAATAAGACAATATCGGCTTGAGCCAGTTCATCACTACCGGTGATAAAGGCCATTTTTTCATTTTTCTTAGTGGTAATTTCTTTTATCTTATCGGTATAGACAACCGCTTCTACTATTTTATCAAAGTATTTATCTAAATCTTTAAGTTCAATGGCCTTAGGATTATTTTTTTTATATTCGGTTATTGGATGGTTACTTAAATAAAAGCCAAAAACTTCAAGTTCCTTTTGCATCAATTCTTTTTTAGAAAATTCTTGATAATTTTCTAGTTCTGGTTTAAAGGTATCATCAGATATATAAGATCCGATTTCACTATAATTAATGATAATGTCTAAGTGTTGAATAAGGGTTTGTTTGTTACCAAAGGTATCAAATGCGCCAGCATAAATTAAATTTTCGATAGTTTTTCGGTTAACAGAGCCTTTATAACAGCGACAGGCAAAATCAAATATATCTTGAAATTTGCCTTTTTGACGTTCTTGGATGATAGCTTTGGCGGCATTAATTCCAACATTTTTAATATTAGTTAAAGGAAAGACTATTTTATCTTCATATGTCTGATAGTTAAGATCACTTAAATTTATATCAGGCTTACAAATAGATATATTATTTTTGCTACACTCATAAATATATTCTTTGGTTTTCTCTTCACTATTGATAACGTTTGATAGTAAATTTTTCATAAATATTTTAGGAAAATGAGCTTTAAGATAAGCCATACGATATGAAATCATCGCATAAGCAACAGAATGTGAACGGTTAAATCCATAATCGGCAAATTTAAAAATTAAATCATATATTTTAGTAGCTAAAGCTTTATCATAGCCTTTTTGAATACTACCACGAATAAATTTGTCTTTTTCTTTTAATAAAATGGTTTCACTTTTTTTACTCATGGCTCTTCTTAATAAATCGGCTTCGGCTAAAGAATAGCCAGCCATTTGATGCGCTATTTGCATGATCTGCTCTTGATAAATTATTATGCCATAAGTTGGTTTTAGAATTTTTTCTAAATCTTTATGAAAATAATCTATTTTTTCTAATCCTCTTTTTCTTCTTATATAAGAATCGATGTTTTTCATCGGTCCGGGTCTAAATAAAGCCAAAGCAGATACGATATCTTCAAATGTATCTGGTTTAAATTTGTGCAAAAATTTTTTCATACCCTCTGATTCAAACTGGAAAATACCAACAGTATTAACGGTTTTAAAAATATTTAAAGCTTTCTGATCATCTTCAGGAATGGTGTCAAATTCAAGGTTATCTATTTCTTTTAAGATGTTGCTGATTAGATTTAGGTTTTTTAAACCTAAAAAGTCCATTTTCAGTAAACCTAATTCTTCAAGATAATCTTTGTCGTATTCGGTTGCGAAATAATTGTCATGAGTTTTATCTAATGGTATATAATCATCTAAATTATATTTAGACATGACGATGCCGGCTGCATGAATAGAAGTATGTCTTTTTAAACCCTCAAATTTAGAGGCAATGTTATAAACTGTCTGCATTTCGGGGTGGCTATTTAAATATCTTTGAACTTTAGGATTTTGATGGTTTTGTTTTAAAGATAGTCTAGAATCTAATAGTTTGGTAAAGCTATCGGCGATGCTTTGTTTTATGTCTAAAACTCTACATATGTCTTTAATAGCTTGCTTGGCAGCTAATGTACCGAATGTAATAATTAGGGCGACTTTTTTTTCACCATATTTATTTAAGCAATAATTAATAACTTCTTCTCTTTTAACATCTTCAAAATCGACATCAATATCGGGCATAGTTATTCTTTCTGGGTTTAAAAATCTTTCAAATAGTAAATTGTATTTTAAGGGATCAATGGTTGTGATATTTAAGGCATAAGCGACTAATGAGCCCGCCGCACTACCTCTACCCGGCCCGACTAAAATACCATGAGTTTTGGCATAGTTAATATAATCAGAGACGATTAGAAAATAGTCACAAAAACCCATTTTATTAATTATTTCTAGTTCTTGTTTTAATCTAATCGCATATTTTTTAGGGGCTTTATCGCCAAATATTTTTCGCATGCCTTCAATACAACGTTTTTTTAAAAGACTATAAGCGTCCTGATTTATATCGAAAACAGGAAGCAGGTCTTGAGGTTTTTTAATTTCTAAATTACATAAATTAACTAGTAATTCATTATTTTTAGAATATTCTGGAAGTGGGAGCAAACTCACATTTTGAAAGGTATCACTAACTTCTTTAATGCTTATACCTTCTTTGATGGCTTTTAAATATTTTAAATACTTTTCATCTTCTTTATTTAAGCAAAGTATTTCGTTCATATATAAAATATTTTTAGCTTTTATTTTTTCTTTTTGTTCATTATTTTTATAAGTAATAAAAATATTTTGATATATTTTTTTTAAATCATTATATAATGCTTTACTTTCATATGGCATTAAACAAATTAGTCCATTTGAATAATTAAATAAATCTTCTGCCGTTATTTGTTTTTGGGATTTTATAGTTGTTAATTTCATTAAATTAACATAACCATCATAATTCATCGCATATAAAACTAGTTTTTCAGGGATATTTACTTCAAGTCCGATTATTGGTTTGATATCATTTTTTATACACAAATCATAAAACTGCATTACACCATACATATTATCGTCGGTAATGGTTAGAGCTTTGATATTATTTTCTTTAGCAATTTTGATTAGTTTTTCTATTTGAATCATGCTTTTTAAAAGTGAGTTACAGGTTTTTATGTTAAGTGGTGCGTTCATAGTTTACCTCCATTTATATTTTACTATATTTTTTTAAATATTCCAAAAATTACTTGTAATTTAACTATTTATAATTTACAATATGTATTAAAACGTTAGATGAAAGGATGACAATTATGAATCAGGAGTTAATTCAAGCGTTTTCAGCAGACTATATTTTAGAGAATCTTGGAATCGCTTATATTTATGTACCAAGACGTGGAGTTATTAGAAAAGGTGAAGGTGTTAGGGATTATTATGAAGTAGGATGCGTTGATATTGGGTTTAGAACCGAAGATTATACTTTTATTTCTCTAATGGAAAATGTGGGTACAGAAATTGAATTTCAAAATAATTTTGATGGTCAAAAGTTTGCAGTAGATTTTAAATATATATCAGAACTATGTGATGAATATGGTGATTATAAACCAACTGAGTTTGTTAAAATGTTTGAAAAACAGGTCGGAACGTGCTACTTATGGAATTATAAAGATAGATGCTTTCAAGAAATAAAAGATAACAAATTACTAATCAAAAACAGAGATAAAAATAAAAAAGAGTTAAATATTTTAAAAATGTACAATCAAATTCGAGAAACAATTATTGCACAAGATGATCAAGTTAAACAAATTTTGGCTTCAGTTTATAAAAATCAAAAGATTATCAATTCTACATTAGATGATAGAACAAAAGCTAAATTAAAAGAAAACATAATAGTTTATGGACCAACAGGTACTGGAAAGACCGAAATATTAACGCAAATAGCAAAGCTATGTGATGTACCGATCGTAATTGAAGATGCAACTTCGTTTTCGGAAACTGGTTATGTGGGAAGAGATGTTTCGGAAATGCTTGGAGATTTATACTCTGTTGCCGGGTATGATGTTCATTTAGCTGAAAAAGGTATTTTGGTTATTGATGAGTTTGATAAACTTGGAGAAAGCAGTACTGGCGGAGTGATGGAAGGACCTTCTAGAATTGGAGTTCAAAGATCGCTTTTGAAATTACTTGATGGTGGAACAGTTACTTTTAGAGAAGATAATTATGATGGAAATTTGGTTGATTTTAATACAGCTAAATTAACGGTGGTCGCTTTAGGAGCTTTTAGTTCGATTAAAAAGAACGATGATTACTCTGATGTCAGTGTGAAAGATTTTATTAATACTGGCATTATGCGAGAAGTTATGGGAAGATTTTCTAAATTGGTGCCGATGAATCATTTTTCAAAAAACGATTATAAGAGAATTTTACTTGAATCTAAGTTAAGTCCTATTAATACTTATCAAAAATTATTTGATGAAATGGGAATTGAATTTTCTTATGACGAAGATTTGATCGATTATATAGTAGCTGAAGCCGAAGCTTTAGAATGTGGAGCTAGAAGTTTAAAAACTGTATTTGATGGAATTATTAGTGATGAATTATTTGAGATATTTTCTGGTGATAAAAAAGAAATACATTTAAAAGTTCCTGAGGATCAAAGTAAATCTTACGTGGCTAAAAAAAGAGCTTTTGAAAACAGAAAGAAAGTAGGTTTTCATTAATTTACATTTGACTTATCTAAAATATTATGATAAAGTTATATAGCGAAGAAAAAACTTAAGGAGGGATGGTCATGGCAAAAAAAATTACAAATACAAAACCTTTATTTGGTAATCGTCGTTCACATGCGTTAAATGCAACTAGACATGCATTTAGACCTAATTTACAAACTGTAACTATTAATGGTAAAAAATATAAAGTAAGTGCTCGTGAATTAAAAACGATTAAAAAGATGCTTGCTGCATAAGTCCTAATGGACTTTTTTCTATAGAAAAGAAAGTTTCCGAGAGATGAAACTTTCTTATTTTATTATAAAGCTTATACCAACGCGTTCGTTTTTAGCTATCACTTCATACCCTAGTAGGGTTAGGGTTTGTTTAACTATTGATAGGCCTAAGCCGAACTGCCCGTTGATACCTTTTTTATAAGGAGTAAACATGTCGTTTAAAATGTTTTTATCGATATTCGGTCCATCGTTATATAAAGTAATACGATGGTTTTTTACTGTTATTTTTATTTCTTTTTTAGCATATCTAGTAAAATTACTTAAGATATTATCAATTATGGCTTCCCACATATCGGATGAGCCTTTAAAGTCCGTCTTTTTATCTAAAATATCGATTTGCCATTTAATATCTGGCCTTGTCACTTTAAACTTAGATACGGAATTTTCTAATATATCAACAATATTTATTATGCCGCTTTTATAATTTTCCATATCTTTAAAATACGTTAATTTATTCAAATATAGTAAGGAGTGTACTTTAATTTCTAATTTTTTTAATTCTTCTTTGATAATTGTTAGTCCTTCTTTTTCATCTTCTACGCCATCTTCTATTGCCTCAATATATGATCTTATAACGGTGAGAGGGGTTTTAAAATCATGAGAAATATTTTGATACATTTGATTTTTATACTCTTCCTGTTTTTGCAATGTGAGTTTCATATCATCGATGGCATTTGATAGGACTTTTAATTCGTCATCTACTTTATAATTATATTTGTCGATGTATTTATCATTATCTAAATTGTCCACTTTATCTTTTAGATGACGAATTTTTTGGGCGAGGGACTGACTCCACCAAGCTACTATGGCAAGCATGAGCAACAAGGTAATTAGAAGTACTGGGAAAATAGCTTCTATTGTGTCAGCCCGCATTTGACGAATATAGTTATCGTTAGTTATTGCTATTCTGTAACCAAAATCGTCATTTAGTGTATTGTAATAGTAAGTTTTTTCTTGGTATTCAAATTTACCATATTCCCCGTTTATGTTTTTTAAAATTTGATCAGCTTGAAGATCTATTATATCTTTTAAATTGGTTGATGTAATGATAACATTGTTTTGTTTATATATGTAAGCAACACTACTATCGATATTAGCGGTGTTTACATCATTACTGATCATATCTAAAGGTGTTTGCAGATATAAATATATGTTTTTTTCGTAAAAAGGAGTTAAGACTTTTGGGAGTATAATAGCAAAACTTATATATATTAGGGCAAACATGATTAGAACAATAGTTAATATTTGCCGATATAGGTTATGTTTTAATTTCATGATAATCTATACCCATAACCATAAATGGTATTTAACCTTAGTTTAGGCATTTTCTTTCTTAGTCTTCTGACTAAATCATCTACTACTCTATCGCTACCAAAATAGTTATCTCCCCAAACAGTATTTAATATATGACTTCTAGAAAATGATTTGTTTTTATTTTTGACTAACATTAATAGTAAGTCAAATTCTAAAGTAGTGAGAGAAAGTTCTTTAGATTCGTCTTTTACTAATCTTTTATCAACATCAATTTCATAAGTGTCATATATAATTTTTTGGGTTTGCCCTAAATAAGTCCTTTTTATAATATTATTCACTCTAAGAACTAATTCTTTAGGTGAATATGGCTTAGTTATATAATCATCACTTCCTAACTCTAAGCCAATGATTTTGTCTAAGTCTTGATCTCTAGCCGAGGTAAATATTACTGGAACATCTTCTCTTTCTCTTATTTTTTTTATAATATCATATCCACTGACTTCATCGCCTAACATGATATCTAAAATCCATAAATCGGTTTTATCACCGATGTGATTTAAAGCATCTTGTCCATTATAATATTGAACTACTTCATAACCTGCTCTTTCTAAATAAGACTTAATTAAATTATTTAAGTTTTTTTCATCTTCAACTAAACAAATTTTATACATTATTATCGCCTCATTTATAGTATAACACTAATTTTTAAATTCATCTATCACGACCTTTCTAAGAGCTTTTCTTGCTCTAGATAAATCATACTAAAATATTGTGGTGCAAATTTGATGAAATTATGGGAAATTGTGGTAAAGAAAAAAGTTAGTTTATTCTAACTTTTTAAAGTATATTTACCATCTTTATAGATAAAATAATATATTTTTACGGTAGCTTTATCTAATACTTCATCAATTGTTTTATCTGAATATTCCCCTATTTCTTCATCGTTCATATTATATACTTTACCATCTTTGATGTAGGCTTGCATGACAGACATTTCAACATTTTGATTTTCGTCATAGGTATAGCCATATAATTTATAACGGTAATTGTCATCTTTTTTTATGAGATTTTCATATAAATCTTTGGCCGTAGCAATTTCTACTTTTTTTATTGGCTTTGGCCGGTTTACTAATATTACTCCTATTACAATTATAATTACTAAAGTAATAAGAGCTACGATGTAAAAGATATGTTTTTTGTTTAATTTTTTCATATATCTTCCAACTTTCTTTAACTTATAATATAAGGGTCATCAGGAGTACCACTTCCCGAAAATTTAACACCCGGGATTAAATTAATAACTGGTTTTACTCCATGAGCAACGGCTGACTGATAATTACCTAAGGTACCATTTGACCCAAAGAGAATGTGCGTCATATAAGCTGACCTAGTAAGGCTAGCAGGTGTCATTGTCCAATAAGCTTCACCAATATACAAATAATTTAAAAAATTAGATGCCCTAGCTATACCGGCTTTATTAGCTTCATCAGCACTTATTAGACCAACGGGGTAAGATAGATCACCATTACCATAAGTAGTATTAGCACTGAAGCTATCGTTTGCGGCACATTTAAAGGTTGAACCATAAGCGGCAAGGCCTTCACTAGAGCCAAATTTAGCTAGCGAATAAAGTGTTGGATTTAAGCCATAACCTAAATTATTGTAATTACTTGTTCCAGCTGCTTCGGTGACACCTTCATATGTCTGTCTTGAATTACAAAAAGTAGCGGCAGTTGATACCTTACTTCTTTGAGTAGAGGTTAAATTACTAGTATACCAATCTTCCAAATATGTCTTCATTTTACTATCAGTAACGTTTGCTATAGCGGCCGCTTTAGTAGAAGTTCCATAACCACGATATCTTACAGTGGCTGAAGTTTCGGAGTTATAGGCTGTAATTTCACCAATTACATGGCATGCATAATCTTTGGAAGTACTAAAACAAGTGTATTTGCCAACTCTACTTGAATTAAATTTACCGGAAGTTACAGTACCACTTACTTTATAACCTCGGCCTGATCTGGTATAACTAGTGCCATAATAATAGGTGGCCGTTGGTTGGACATTTGTCCTTGTGTGTTGATATTCTTCTCTTTGCTGGGTTATACCAAAATTACTAGGATTACCATACATATAACCAGCATATGTATTATCATATGAATAATTGTTAAAGGCACTAGTACCTACTCTTCTATCAGTGCTTTCATCACCATTAGCGTGAGCTTTCGTACCATCATAGATAAGTCTAATTCCTCCAGCACCATTTATACGAACTATTCGCCAAATTTTATTAGCAAATTTAACATAATTATTATTAACAGATCCACGGTAGTAATAAGTATCACCTTGATCATCTACATCAACATACATACCAACATCTTCAGTATCATAAGAAATTGGATCGATATCATATTTATAACCGGTAAATGTATAAGTTTTTAGTCCTTGTGAACTAGTTGTGACTTTTACCTTAGTTATTTTATATATCGTTGAACTATTGGTATACGACTGAACGGTTGAATTAATATTAAAATTATTAGTGACAAAATATATGTTTGAGCTAAAATCTAAATCTTCAGGCGCTATTGCGTCCCAATCGGTTAAGCTATATCGGCCACTATTAGGGTCAAAAGTATAACCTGTGCCTACGTAAATTTCTGGTCTAGTACTCGTTAAGGACGTTGTAGAAGTGGCATGAGTTTCTTTGTACACAACACTTGGACTTGATTTTGTTACATCAGGACTTCCTTTAGCTTTAATTATTTCTTTGGCGGTATCGACATTCCCTTCTTTGGCTTCAGTAGCAATTAGACAATCGCCAAAGTTAGTAATACCGTTTCCTTCGCAAAAATCTTCTGAAGCTATTCCTTCTGATTTAGCAGCTAATTCTGATTGATTACCAGCTTTATCGGTTACATAAACGGTTATTATGTAATTTCCTGGTTCTAAATCAATAAAAGTATAATTAGCATTTTCAGATTCGATATAAGTTTTGCCACCATCTTTACTAAAATAGTATTTTTCTATTCCACTATGAGTATCTTCGGCGACAGCATTTACTACAATATCATTACCTGTTTTATTTGAGGTGATTGTGACTGTAGGTTTTTCATTATCAAATAAGAATGAATTACTGATATGAGGTACTTCTGTAGTGTTGCCTTTTGCATCTTTTATTTCACCGTCTAGCCAAAGATAATATGTGCCTGTCAAAGCCGAATTGGAACTGCCTGGAATAATAATAGTTGTTTCTTTATCACCACTTGTAATTTCGGCATCAATATCGGTATATTCACTTGGGGCAGTATTTGCACTAGTACTCCAACCGTATTTTAAACCATTGACGTTTATTGGGTTATCATCTTTAATGGTTACTTCGACGTCTAAGCCGCCAGCTATATATGTGTCCGAATTGTTTGGATTAAAGGTTATTTCAGGCGCCTTATTATCAGTTTGTCCTTTAGCTATTAAAGTAAGGCTACTGTCAATACTATATTTATCATTACCTACACCAATTTTTGTATCTCCATTATACCAAGCTGCAGTTGTATATTGATCGATTACTGTTATTTCTGGTAAGGTTATCTCACATGAGGTTTCGTTATTGTATATAGTGCATGTATCACTTGTTTTACTTATACTTTGAATGTTTTCACCTTTTTGATAAGTTATATTTAATGTTTTAGAATATATGGCATATAGTGTTACATTCTCATTTATTTGATAACTAGTTAATCCTTCTTTCGCATTTTTATCAATATTCCAGCCCACAAAGGTATAACCATCTTTATAAGCTATA
>CALVWP010000017.1 GCA_944367495.1 uncultured Bacilli bacterium | reverse complement strand
AAATGTTTTTCTTAACTACTTCTGGAGATTTTATTTCTATTACCTCTATTTGTTCATTCAAACATTTCTCTATTAATCCTTTAAGGAGATTAGTATTTTCGGGATTACAAAAGATAGCTTTAAACATAGCATCGATTTTTGCCGTATAAAATTTTTTCTGCATAACTTTCATCCTTTCAATATTATAAGATAATTAATACCCTCTATAATATATATACGGCATTTTCCCTTAAAATCTTTTTTATTATAGATATTTTTTATATTATTTTAAGCTGTGAATAGTAACAGGCATATATATTCCTTTTTGACATAATTTTACATTTTACTTGACTTTGATAGGGGAGATTGCTAAAATTAATAGTAGGAGGGTTACAGACATATGGAAAGATTAAATGACATATTAAGAGAACTTGGGATTTCAAAAGTAAAATTAGCTAAATGCTTAGGTGTTTCTAGACAGATGATTTATAATTATTTGGAGTTAGATGATATCAATAAATGGCCAAAAGACAAAAAGGTTATTTTACTTAATATTTTAGGAATTAAGTCAGCCGATGAACTTAACGATATTAAGGTTGATACTGATTATATTATGGATGTAGAAGCTAGAATTAATAGTTTGTTTGAAAATTCAAATAAAAGTGAATTAGGTGAAGGAAATGTTATTTTTAAAGGTTTAGATGATAATAGAAAAGAACTTTTACATAATATAATAGATGAAATTAAAGAACGTTTAGAAGATGAGAAAGATACTGATGGTTTTAATTCAGTTTTATATTTATATCATTATTTACAGTCAATGCCTAGTATGAAAGAACTTAAATACATTTTAGCATATGTATCTAAGGTTGGTGGTTATACAAAACCTTACGAATTTGCTTTTGATGAAACTGAACAATTTGTTTTTGAGAGTATTTTATTTTCAGCGTTTAATTTATATCATGCGGGAACATCTAGTCAAGCAAAAATAGCAGAAATTCATAAACGTTTTGTCTCTCAAATAGAACATAAATTAGAAGATAAAATGAGTAGAACTTTAGAGATGAATACACTTAAAATTCAAGCAATGAAAGAATTAGGTATAACGGAAGTAAATGATGAAAATTTAGCGGATTTAATGTATAAGATAGATGAAATTCAAGCCCGTAAAGGCAGAAAATAATAATCCGATAATATATATTATGTTAACTTGTATATAAAAGAAAATTTGAGTAGTATTTATCATTGATACTACTCTTTTGTTTAAACTAAGGGGTATGCTTTACGTGGATATGATTTATGAATTAATTTATATTGTTATTTTTATTTCTTTAATGATTTTGATTTTTTATATTATTATTTCCCATTTTGGTGATACTTCAACTAATAATATGGAAACCGATGATACTTCATCTACTGTTAGCTATGTGCCGAAAAAGTTTCTATCTAATAATGAATATAATTTTTTAACTAAATTTATCGATTTAGAAAATGTATATTACATGTACATATTGTCCCTCAGGTTAATTTAGCTGCAGTTATTAATAAAGTATCTGATAATAGATTTAATACTGAATTATTTAGAAATATTGATTTTGGTATTTTTAATGCTGATTATAGTAAATTACTTTTATTGATTGAGCTTAATGATGAATCACATAATAATTATCATAGAAAAAAACGAGATATTAAAGTACGTAATATATGCGATAAAGTGGGAATTAAATTGATTACATTTTATACAAAATATTCTAATGAAAAAGAATATGTAAAAGGTAGAATAATTAAAGAATTAGGTATGGAGCATAGTAGTGATTAACTACTCCCCTACCCTTATTTTATAAGGCAAATTAGTTTAACATATGATTTACATACATAAATAATATACCAATTAGAAAACTTACAATACTTTTCTTTTTTTCTTTATATTGTAAAGCCGCTGGCAGTAATTCAATAATTGATATATAACTCATTATACCAGCTATAATGGCAAATAAGGCTCCCATTATGGTGTTATTAATAATTGGTTTTAGAAAAAGAAAGGCAAGTAAAGCACCAAGTGGTTCAGACATTCCTGATAAGAAGGTTAAACTGATTGCTTTTCTTTTGTTTTTGGTCGCATAATATACCGGTATAGCGATGCTGATGCCTTCGGGCAAATTGTGCATGGCGATAGCGATAGCAATAGTAATACCTAATTTTAAATTGTGATCAGCAGTAATATAGGTTATCATTCCCTCTGGCAAATTATGGATTATTATGGCAAGCATTGTAAAAATTCCAAGTTTATATAATTTATTATTTTGATCTATTTTATTTGGAAGTATTTTGTCGATAAACAAAGGAATGACTAAACCAATGATGATGAATGCAGTTATATTTAAAAATATGAAATTTCTAGTTGTACTTTGGAACATGGTTAAACTTTCTGGAATTAAATCAAAAATTGATACACTAAACATGACTCCAGAAGCAAAAGCTAAAGCATGTTTGATTATTTTATTATTATCTCCTTTAATAAAGATAAATAAGGATCCTAATAGAGTTGATAAACCAGCAATTAAACATAATAAAAAAGGAAGTGTTTCATTCATACTCCTCACCTATTTAAATATATGAAGGAGCTATAAATTTATTATAGGTTAATTTTAGTTTGCATTATTACATTTTTTCATTAAAATATAAACTAGAAAGCTTATTAAATTTGATAATAAAATAGTAACAATGATGCTTTGTTACTATTTTAAATACCAAATATTTTTAAAAGAAATCCGCAAATTACGCTGATTAAATATAATATACCGATTATTTTGAGGTTTTCTTTAGTGTTTTGGTTTGATTTGAATAAAACTAGTAGTGCTACCCCACTGTTGGCTAAAAGACCGGCTAAAGCCGAAGAAATAGGCAAAATATTAGCTATGTATAATTCAGTTAATATTATACTTGAGCCACAGTTTGGAACAAGACCGATGATAGCAGCAATAAATGGAGTGAAGAAATTCGTTTTATCAAAGATATGTTTAATATTATTTTCTCCAATATAATAGAAAGCTGCATTTAAGATAAATGTAATGATTGATATGAATAGTAATGTTTTTAAAGTATGTTTGATAGATGGTATGATAATTCCATTATTACAATCACAATGATCGTGCTTACAAATGTCAAAATGTTCTTTAGGGTTTTCTTTTTTAACAATTAAATCAATGACTAATCCACATATTAAACCAATAAGTATTTTAATTCCAACTAATAATGCGATACTACTGATTGGAGCTTTTTCAGCTATTAAAACTGGCAACATTTCATCACTGGTCGATAAATATATAGCAATTAATGTTCCTAAGCTGATGATTCTGGTTATATATAGATTAGTCGCAAGTACTGAAAATCCACACTGTGGTAAGGCTCCTAATATACTTCCAATTAATGGTCCAAATTTACCGGCTTTTTTAATAGTATTTTCGGTTTTATGTGATAATTTATGTTCAAAAAATTCGATTATTAAAAAGGCGATGAATAAAAATGGAATTATTTTTAAACAGTCTAATATTGTATCTAAAATTATTTCTTGCATAGTTCCTCCTTAAATGTTTATTTTTATTATAGCATGATTTTAAGTCTTATTTACCGTGAGGATGGAATTCTTTATAATTTTTTTGAAGTTTTTGACTAGTTATGTGAGTATATATTTGGGTGGTTGAAATATCACTATGGCCTAAAAGTTCTTGAATGCTTCTTAAATCAGCGCCATGTTTTAATAGATGAGTGGCAAAAGAATGTCTTAAGGTATGTGGTGATAATTCACTTTTAATGTTTTTTTCTTGAGCTATTTTTTGCAATATTTTGAAAAAACCTTGTCTAGTCATTTTATTTCCGTGGTTATTTAAAAACAAATAATTGTTTTCTCCATGTTTAAATAAACATTTACGATGATTTAAAATATAATTATTTAAAGCTTCAATAGCATAATCATCTAAAGGAACAATTCTTTCTTTAGACCCTTTACCAAATATTCTAACTGAAGCATTATTTAAATCAATGTCATTGACAGTTAGATTAATAAGTTCACTAACTCTAAGACCACTACTATACATAAGTTCTAGCATGGCTTTATTACGGTAATCAAAATCGTTGTTTAAATCAATATCTAATAGAGTGTTTACTTCTTCTTCTGATAAAACTTTGGGAAGCTTTTTTACTGTTTTAGGGCTAGATATAGTCGTTAATGGATTACTACTTGTATATTTACTCAATTCTAGAAACTTATAAAAGCTTTTGAGAGTACTGATATTACGTGACACGCTTGATGAGTTTTCTTCTTTTGAAAGATTTTGAATATAATTTTGAATGTCTTTTTTAGTTAGTTTAGTAAAGTCTTTTTTAAAAAAGGCATTAGCTTTTTTTAAGTCACGGTTATATGAGGCAATTGTGTTTTCACTATATTTTTTTTCATATCTTAAGTAATCGATAAATTCGTCTATATATTTTTCATTCATGTTTCTCACCTATTTTAATTTTATCAGAAAATGAATGAAAAAGGAAATATACATGATATAATATATATTGGCGGTGATAGTATGCAACCACTTGCAGATATACTGAGACCAAATAGATTAGAAGATGTTGTTGGTCAAAAACATTTAATTGGAAAAGGAAAGGTGTTATATAATTTAATTAAACATGGGAAACTTTTTTCAATGATTTTATATGGTCCATGTGGTACGGGTAAAACAACTTTAGCTTATACTATTATTCATGAACTTGATTTAAAATATGAATTTTTAAATGCAGTTATTAATAGTAAAAAGGATTTAGATGAGGTAATTAGTAAGGCTAAAGCCAATGATGGTTTAGTACTTATAATGGATGAAATACACCGTTTAAACAAAGATAAACAAGATTTACTACTCCCCTATTTAGAAAATGGATTAGTTACTTTAATTGGTTTGACAACAGCTAATCCATATCATTCGATTAATCCGGCTATTAGAAGTAGGTGTCAATTATTTGAAGTAAAGGTGCTTACCGATGAAGATATTGTTTTAGCTTTAAATAAAGCGATTAAATATTTTGATAAAATAGATATTTCTTCGGAGGCGATAAAATATATTGCTAGTTTAGCTAATGGAGATTTAAGGTATGCATATAATTTATTAGAAGTAGCTTATTATGCTTCAGATGATTTTAAGATTAACTTAGACGATATTAAAAAAATAAACAATAAACCTAGTTTATATATAGATAAAAACGATGATGGTTATTATGATGTTATTAGTGCACTGCAAAAATCAATTCGTGGTAGTGATGTTAATGCGTCTTTGCATTATTTGGCTAGATTGATAGTAGCTGAAGATTTAGATATTATTTTTAGAAGATTATCGGTTATTGCATATGAAGATATTGGTTTAGCTAATCCGGCAATTGGACCTAGATTAGAAGCAGCTATTAAAGCAGCTGAGAGAGTCGGCCTTCCAGAAGCGAGGATTCCACTTGGAGAGATTGTTATCGATATGGCTTTATCACCTAAGTCTAATAGTGCCCATGTGGCTTTAGATATGGCAATAAACGATGTGAGAATTGGCCATGCACCTAAGGTTCCTGATCATATTAAAACTAATTCTAAAGATTATAAATACCCTCATAATTATAAGGGTGCATATGTAAAACAACAATATTTACCTGACGAGCTGGTTGATAGAAGATATTATAATCCAAAGGTGACAAGTAAATATGAAATTAATTTAAAAAATATTTACGATAAAATAAATAATATGTAATATTTTTATTAAACGAAAAGATTAGAAAACAAATTCTAATCTTTTTAAATATTTGTCAGGCAGTTTATTTTAAAATAAATAATTCTAGAGCTAGATCTTTATTTAATGTTCCGGTTTTAATACCAATATCGATGTCGGCTAAATCATTTAAATATTTAAGTAATGTTTCAGATGTATAATTGCGGCTATTTTGAATGGCTAATTTTACTCTATAAGGATGTATTTTAAGGATGCTAGCAATATCTTTTTCACTATAACCTTTCTTTAATAATTCTTTAGATTGATACATTATTCTAAATTGGTTTGCTAGTATGACGATGATTTTAATTGGCTCTTCATTTACTTTAAGCATTTCATAATATAGTTCTAAAGCTTTTTCCTTATCTTTTTTGACAATATAATCGATTAATTTAAAGATATCTATTTCTATTATTTTAGTAGTCAAATTTAAAATATCTTCATCTGTGATGGTTTTATCTTCACCTTTGTATATTTTTATTTTATTAATTTCATTTTGAATAATTAAAGGATTATTTCCTACTCTATTTAAAAATAAATTTATAGTTTTATAATCTATATTATAGTTTTTTAATAGTCTTCTAGTTAGACTTGTCACATCTAGATTATCATTAAATTCTATAATTTTACCAATTTTGCTGATAAGTTTAGTTATTTTTTTTCTTGTGTCTATTTTATCATTATGGACAATTAAAATAAGTATAGTACTTTCATTGATATGGTTTAAATAGTCTTCAATTAATTCACTATCTTTTGAAGTTGCGGCAGTAAACATATTGGCATTTTCAGCAATGACTATTTTTTTATCACCGAATAATGATATGGTTTTTGCATCTTCTAAAGCTAGTGACAATAAGTCATTATTTAAATCATATTTACTTATATTCATTTCATCTATATTTTTACTTATTTTTTTTACTTCTTCTTCTATTGAAAATTCTTTTGTGCCATATAAAAGGTATACCATTTAAATCACCATAAATAGTATACCATATATTGCAATTTTTAAGATACATTATTTTGGAATTTCAAAATAGAATGTTGATCCTTTACTGGAACTGGTAACCCCATATTTATAGCCATGGGATTGCAAGATGTTTTTAACAATTGAAAGACCAAGACCTGTGCCATAATTATTTCTTTTGTGTTTTTTGTCACTATGATAATACTTATCCCAAATGTGTTTTATATCTTCTTTTTTTATGCCTTTACCAGTGTCTTTTATTTCTACTTTATAAATGTTTTTCTCTTCTATAATATTAATATATACTTTTTTATCTTCACCGGTATAATTTATGGCATTATTAATTAAATTATATATTACCTGATATATTCTTTGTCTATCAGCTTTAATTATGGTATTATCGGGATGAGTAAAAATAAATTGATAATTTTCTTTTTCTGTTAAAATATTAAATCGTTTGATTACTTGGTTTATTAATTTTATTAAATCGATCATTTCTAATTTTAAAGAGGCATTTTCTGTTTGAATGGCTGATAAATCTAAAATATCATTTACTAGCAGAGTAAGACGGTCGCTTTCTTCAATGATGGTATTTAAATTTTCTTCTCTTTTTTCTTTGTTTTTATAAGTTATATCTCTAACCATTTCAGCGTAGGCTTTAATCATGGTTAATGGTGTTTTTAAATCATGAGAAACGTTAGCCATTAAGTCTCTTTTTAATTTTTCAGTTTTAGAAAGTTCATCTTTTGCATAATTTAAAGATTCAGCCAGTTCATTTATTTCATAAATATCACTGACAGTGTTAAAGTTAGCATTAAAATTTCCATCAGCTAATTTTCTAGCTTCGTTGCTTATTTTGATAATTGGTTTTGAAAGTTTTTTCGATATAAAATAGCCAATTAACAAAGATAAAATAAGCACCACTATGGTTGTTATAACGAGCTGACTACTCAATATAGTAATTGTCGAATCTAAAGGTTCTAAAGAAGCATTTATAAATGCATATAAATTGTTATCTAATTTTAAAGCATAAATTAATGTTTCGTTTTGAAATTTTTCGTTGATTAAGGTGTAATGCTGTTCTAGACGATTACTATTTATAAAATCTTTTTTAACTTTAAAATTACGATTACCAAATTCCATACACCCTTTATTATATGAGGTAGCTGCATAGGTGTTTTCACCATAAATTTCGATACATATATCGTGCAGCTGAGCAATTTCAGTGATAACTTGATTATTTAATTTAACTGATGATTTTAATTCGGTAGCCGCTTTATCTAATTCTTTAGTTTTGTATGATTTGTAGTAACTATTTAAAAATATAACTTGGAAAAGCCAAAGGAAACATAAAATAAAAATTGAAAAAGCAGTTAGAAAAAGCCAAATATTTATTTTTAGACTATAACCTTTATTTTTCATCATCGATCACAAATTTATAGCCTACTCCTCTGACTGTTTTAATTAAATCACGATATGGTCCTAGATTGTTTCTAAGCATTTTAACATGGGTATCGATAGTTCGATCATCGCCAAAGAAATCATACCCCCAAATTTTATTTAAAAGTTGATTGCGCGATAAAGCAATACCCGCATTTGTAACGAAATAACATAATAGTTCATATTCTTTTAAGGTTAATTTAATTTCTTTATTATCAATAAATACGGCATGTCCTGGGTAATCAATTTTCAATCCTTTATACTCATAATTATCAGGAGTCATTTTACCACTACGTCTTAAAATTGCTTTTATGCGAGCAAGTAATTCCTTTGGACTAAAAGGTTTAGTTAGATAATCATCAGTACCTAAATCAAAGCCTCTTAATTTATCATATTCTTCATTTCTGGCAGATAAAATTATGACAGGGATGTTGGCTGTTTTTTTAGCTTCTTCTAAAAAAGTCATACCGTCCATTTTAGGCATCATTATATCTAAAATAATTAAATCGATTTTTTGATTTTTGATTATTTCTAATGCCTCAAAACCGTTTTCTGCTTCTACAGTTTCGTAATTTTCTGTTTCAGCATAAGTTTTAATAACGTCTCTAATTAATTTTTCATCATCAACGATTAATAAACGCATATCACCATCTCCTTTTTAATTATAAGATTTTTTTGTGAAAATTATATGAAAAAAGCTTTATGCTGCTTTAGAAATTTTATTTCTTGTTTTGCATAAAACCTTTACCATGTCTTTTTGATGTATTGCTTCATGTAAATCAGTTTCTTTACCTTTAATAAATCTAATTTTACTTTGGTGTTTTGTTAGTTGAATAGGTGCCATTTTTATTAATTTACGGTTTAAAGCATTTTCTTTTTTCTTATCTAAATAAATATTGGCAAGATGCTTAATACTGATAGTATTTTCAGCAATGAAATCATCTAATTCTTTTAATTGATCATCATTTATTGAGTCTATAGAAGTTATATAATTATATATTTTTTGGATTAACTCAAAATCTATAATTTCATTTTCTTCATTATAGGTTTTGAGGGCTTGACTAGTTTTTTTTAAGTAAGTTAATTTATCTTTTTGCATACTAACACTTCCTTTAAAGACGTATTTAATTATATCTCTAAACCTTACACTTGTCAAGTTTTGTCTACTTCGTTTTTTTGTTTAAAAAACTCTTGACAAGTTGTTTTTGGGTTTTAATGTTTTGATTTTTTTCATATAATTTTAGGATTTTTTGTTTTAATTTTAGATAATCTAACGTTGACATTTTATTATCTAAAAAACTATCTATATCGACAATTATATCGATTGCTTCTTCTAAACTCATAGTTTTTAATAATTCTCCAATTAGTCCCAAAAGGTCAGCATTGAAGTAGTCGGTGACTATGTCTTCTTTGTTTTCATAAAATAACTCAATTAATTCGGCTAGTTTTATGAGACGTATATAAGAATTACTATTTTTATTAAAAAATCTTTGATTTAAAAGTTCGGTATAACCCTCATTTAATCCTTTACCAAGTGAACCGCCATTTTTAAGATATATATTAAATCCTGAAGCATTATATGAAAAATCTGATGAAGCGACATGGAGTAATTCGTGATATAAAGTAGAATTGTCACTATCTAAATAAATTTCTATTTTTTTCTTTTGTGGGAAATAACTACCAGCTCTGATTTTCCCATTTGTTCTTTTAGCTTCTTTTAAAGGGCATTGTTGAATGTTTATAAAAGGAGCACTTTTGATAAAGTTACGCATATTTTCTATTTTGACGTGTTTAAGTAGATCACTGACAAATATAAATAAAACTTCATTTTCTTCTTTTAATTTTTGTGTAACTTTTAAAAAATATGTCATTTCAGCTGGAGTGAATTGAGCATATAATGGACTTTCTAAATCTACGGTTTTTAACTCTTGAAGATTTTGATTTAAAATCATTTTTTTCGTTTGAAGCCTCTTTTTAATTTTTTTTCGTTCGATTTGTCTTGCTTTAATTTCTTTATAAACGTCTTTAAATTTATATATATCAAAAATTATTAATGAAAACAAGAAAATATTACCTACTATTCCCATTTAGAATCACCTTTCGTGGCTTTATTATATCATTTTTTAATTTTTTGTAAAGAAAAAGTAGGCTTTTGCCTACTGTTCAAATTGGGAATTATATAAATTAGCATAAAATCCATTTTGCTTCATTAATTGTTCATGATTTCCTTGTTCGACGATATTCCCTTCTTTCATAACTAAGATTAAATCGGCATTTTTAATAGTTGATAGTCTATGAGCGATAATAAACGATGTTTTACCTTTAGTTAATTTGTCCATAGCTATTTGAACTAATTCTTCGGTTCTGGTATCAACATTAGATGTAGCCTCATCTAAGATTAAAAATGGAGTTTCTTTGATCATACCTCTAGCAATAGTTAACAATTGTCTTTGACCTGCTGAGACACTTTCATTATCAGATAAGATGGTGTCATAACCTTTAGATAAGGTTCTAATAAAATGGTCTAATCCTACTTCTTTACAAACTTCCCTTACTTTTTCAGTTGGAATATCATTTCGGTTATATATAATGTTTTCTTTAATACTACCTTCAAATAACCAAGTGTCTTGCAAGACCATAGTAAATAAATCGTGAATATTTTCTCTAGTTAAATTTTTAGTAGAAACACCATCTATCTTTATATCACCAGAATTAATTTCATAAAATTTCATCAATAAATTAACCATAGTTGTTTTACCAGCTCCAGTTGGTCCAACTATAGCAATTTTTTGACCTGGTTTGGCATGAGCTGTAAAGTTTTTTATAGTAGGTTCCTCATTGCCATCATATTTAAAGACAACGTTTTCAAAGTCAATATAACCTTTAACATCTTTAACATTAAGCTTTTCTGTTATATTATCTTCTTTAGTCATTTCTGTTTCATCGACAAAATCAAATACTCTTTCGCTGGCAGCAGCTGTTGATTGTAATGATGTCATCGCTTGAGCGATTTGTGATAAAGGGTTTGTAAATAGTCTTACATATGTAATGAAAGCAACAATAACTCCAAATGATATTTGACTATTCATTGTAAGGATTGCTCCAACAATACAAACAGCAACATAACCAAAGTTTCCGATGAAAGCCATAATTGGTTGCATTAGACCTGATAAGAATTGACTTTTTTTATTACTTTGACAAACTCTTTCATTATATTCGTCAAATTTTTGATTAGCTTCTTCTTTTCCATTATAAGCTTTGACAACGTTTAGACCTGAATATATTTCTTCGATATGACCATTTAAATTACCTAGTTCAGTTTGTCTTTGCATGAAATATTTTTGAGAATTTTTGAGAATGAAAGCCATACCAATAAAACCGATTAAACTTGAAAAAATGGCAGTTAGAGCTAAAATCCAGTTAGTTACAAACATCATAATAATACTTCCAATAAATAAAGTGATACTGCTGACAAGGGAGGCTAATGACTGGTTCATAGATTGGGCAATCATATCAACGTCATTAGTAATTCTAGATAAGATGTCCCCTATTTGGTGTTTGTCAAAGTATTTAAGTGGTAATTTGTTTATTTTAACAGATATTCGACTACGTAAGTTATTAGCAAATTTATTAGCTACGTTGGTCATACAAATAGACTGAATATAAGTGAAAATAGCACTTGCAAGATACATACAAACTAATAATATAGTGATACTTTTTATTTTGTCCATGTTCATAACCGGATCGATAACTTTTTTTATTGAACTTGGTAATGTATCTAAAACTTTATATAGTTCATTTTGATCAGCATCTTGATTTAAAGAACTCAAGGTTTTAACATATTCATATTGATCTTCTGGCGATATTTTAATTCCATCGATCGTAATTTCTGTAAAAAATATGTTTTGAAGATTTTTAGATAAGTTTATATCTTTTGTATTTTCTCCAATTTTTACAAGGTTTATTTTTTCTTCTTTTGTAATAGTTTTACCTTGATATTTTGTGTCTGTAAATATTTTAGATAATATGCTATTTGGAAGTGAAGCTAATGATTTAAAAGCATCGGTTGGATTTTCTTCCATTTTATTTAAAACGTTTTTAAAGTTTGTTTTATCTTCTGCTGAAATATTATTGTCATTCATAATGTTTTTAATATTATTAGAAGATATATTTGGACTTAATATTTCTGGAAGGATTTCTTTTAATTTTTCTTCGGTGATATTTTCACTAGTTTTTTTATTTAAAACTTCCATATTGTCTTTATTAATAACAAGACCAGCTGATATTTCATCGGTTAGATTTGATAATTTATCAGGAGCTAAAATTGATAATACAGAGCCTAATATGGCTAAAGTAAAAGCTACGACAATTAATATTTTATAAGTGTTTAATTCGTGAAATAATCTTTTGATAGCACCTTTAAAATCCCTGGCTTTTTCGTAGCCAGTGTTTGGTCCATGATTTGGTCTAGGCATTTTCTAACTCCTCCTTTGATAATTGTGATAAAGCTATTTCTTTATAGACTTCACAATTTTCTAATAATTCTTTATGTGTTCCCATACCAACACATTTACCACTATCTAATACAACAATTTTATCGGCATTCATGATAGTACCGATTCTTTGAGCAACGATTAAACTAGTCGCGTTTTTAGTATAATTTTTGAGTTCTTTTCTTAAGACTGCATCAGTTTTATAATCTAAAGCTGAGAATGAATCATCAAATATATATATTTCTGGATCTCTGGCAATAGCTCTAGCGATAGCTAGTCTTTGTTTTTGCCCACCTGAAACATTACTACCACCTTGAGCGATATGAGTTTCATATTTATCATCCATCTTTTCGATAAATTCACTAGCTTGCGCGACTTGAGCAGCTTTTTTAATTTTATTTTCACTTATTTTACCTTTTCCATTATCACCATAGCTAATGTTATAATTAACACTTCCAGCAAACATTACAGCTTTTTGTGGAACATAACCTAATTTGTTATTTAAAGCTTCTATTTTATATTCTTTAACATTAACACCGTCAATTAACACTTCTCCTTCAGTGGCATCATAAAATCTAGGAACTAGGTTTATAAGGGTTGATTTACCACTACCAGTTGAGCCAATGAAGGCAATAGTCTCTCCCCTATTTACTTTAAATGAGATATTTTCTAAAACATATTCATCCGCATCTGGGTATTTAAATGAAACATTTTTAAATTCAACTGTTCCTTTTTCTTTTGTGTTTCCATCAAAAGTACCGGGAATAATTTTTTGGATAGTATCTAATACTTCATTAATTCTTTTAGCTGAAACTTCGGCTCTTGGTATTATCATGAAAATCATAGCTAACATTAAAAACGACATAATAACTTGCATAGCATATGAACTAAAGACAATCATGTTACCAAATAAAGTTATTTTATCTGCTAAAACTGAATTTTGAATAAGTCCAGCTCCGATAAAATATATTGATAAGGTTAAACCATACATAATTAAATACATAACAGGCATCATAATTGCGAATTTTTTTTGATTAAAAAGCTGTAAATTTGTAAGTTTGTTGTTGACTTCATCAAATTTATTTTCTTGATATTTTTCGGCATTAAAAGCTCTAACAACTCTGATACCGGTTAAGTTTTCTCTGGTGATACCATTGATTTTATCGATTAATTTTTGAACAATTTTAAATCTTGGAACAACAATAATCATAAGTGTAATGATAACACCTAATAAAATCAAAACAGCTATGCCTGTAACTGCACTCCATTGCCATCCTTTGTTTAAAATTTTCGTAATGGCCCAAACGGCAGTGATTGGAGCTTTAACAAGCAATTGTAATCCCATGGCAATCAACATTTCAATTTGTGTAACGTCATTAGTTGTTCTTGTGATTAGACTACTTGTTTGAAATGTTTTTACTTCTTCAGTATCGAGATTTTGAACTTTGCTGAAGATTTGTTTTCTGGTATTTTTAGAAAATTCTGAAGCAATATAGGCAGCAAAATACCCTGCTCCAACAGCAAAAATTAAGCTACCTAAAGCACATAAAACCATATAGCCACCATTTAAAATAATGTCTTCCAATTTACTACCTTCAGTTTGAACTAATACAGTAATTTCAGACATGTAGTCTGGGATTTTTAATTCTAACCATACTTGACCTATAATTAAAATCATACAAAACAAGGCAAAAATCCATTCTTTTTTGGTTAAACTTTTTAATAATTTTAACATATATTCATCCTTTCATTTTTAAGATTTTCTTCCATTTTACTAATAACTTGGAAGAATGTTTCTAAGTCTTTTGAATCGATATTTTGAGTTATAGTTTTTTCCGCATTATCTAGGATAGTTGTTACTTCTTTGAATTTTTCTTTAGCGGTTTTACTAATAATAATTTGCTTTATTCTAGTGTCTGTTTTATCGGAAACTTTAGAAATTAGATTATTTCTTTCCATTGTTTTTAATATTTCTGACAAAGTGGCTCTTCTTAGTTTTAGAGTAATTGCAATATCTCTTTGATAAACTTTTTCTCCTTTTTTAGAGTTAATATAATTTAATATTTGCATTTGCGCGGGAGTTGGCATGTTTTCTTTAAACTTGCCCATTAAAAAACAATAACGCATGATAGAATGATTTAAGTTTTTTATTTGATATATAGCTTTTTTTTCCATATTTCACCTTCTTTACATGCCTTATTCATTTTATTACTTCTTGATTTTTTTGTCAATAACCTAACAAAATGTATTGATACTTTAACATATTTTCCCATAATTTCATTTTAAAAAGATAAGGTAAAGCTTATCTTAATTATTTATATGATGATGAATTGCTGGTGTGCTTTTGGTTATTTTAGCAAAAGTGTAACCATTAGCTTTTGCATATTTAATGATGTCTCTTAAAGCTTCTGCGGTGGTAGCTTTAGAAGATGAATCATGCATTAAAACTATATTAGTTCCACTATGTATTTTATTCACGACATTTTGATATATACTTTCTTTAGAAAGAGTTCCTGAAGCATCTTGACTATCGATATTCCAATCATAATAGTAAAAGTCATTTTCGGTTAGTTTATTTGTTATTTGAGTTACTATACCAGGGGAATATTTTTTAGATACAGTATTAGAAGAACCTCCAGGCAATCTAATAATTCGCGATTTAATTCCGGTTATATCAAACACTTTTGTTCTAACGATATTTAAATCATTAAAATAGTTCTCTAATGATGAATAAACATAACTATATACATGTGAAGAGGTGTGTAGTCCAATAGTATGGTTTTCTTCACGCATTCTTATGATAAGATTAGAGTATTTATCTATTTGTCTAGTAGTAACAAAAAAGGTCGCTGGAACGTTTTCTTCTTTTAAAATATCTAATATACCTTCGGTTAAATAACTTGGTCCATCGTCAAAAGTTAAATATATTGTTTTGTCTGATATGACTGAAGGATTTACGTTTTTAATATTTATAACTTTTGGTGTTGGTTTAGATAATGATTTATTATAATTAATCAACGGCTTAATTTCTTTAAATTTTTCTTTTGGTTTATTCAAGTTTATGGAATAATTAATAATAATTGCAATATTAAAAAATAAGCAAATAATAATAATTAATGGTATTTTGTTTTTTTTAATAAATTTATTTATATTTTGCATCATACTTCTCACCTTTTTAACATTATACCTTAAAATATAAGGAAATACAAAATAAAAGCTCACTAAAAAGTGAACTTAATTATTTACACTATGAACAATCATAGGAGTACTCATAGTTATTTTAGCAAAAGTGTACCCGTTTTGTTTACCATATTTAATAATATTTCTGATTGCATCTTTTGTTTGATTTTTAATATCATGCATTAAAACCATATTGGCTCTATTTTTACTTAATGATTTAATTACATTATTATATACTTTAGATGAACTTGTCGCTCCCCCAGCATCATCACTATCGATATTCCAGTCATAATATCTATAACCTTTGTTTAATACATCTTTAGTTAATGTACTCATAATACCTTTAGAATATTTTTTGGATACAGTGTTAGAAGAGCCACCAGGGAATCTAATTATTTTACTTTCTTGACCAGTAATTCTTTTAACTCTGTTTTGCACTGATAAAAGATCATTATAATAGTTAGTTACTGAGCTATAAACTGTCGCATAATTATGAGAAGCAGTGTGAAGGGCAATAGTGTGACCTTCATTGTAAGCTCTTTTAATTAAACTATCTGGACCATTATTGGTGACAAAAAATGTAGCTGGAACGTTTTCCTCTTTTAATATATCAAGTATTACGTTAGTAGTTCCTTCTTTTGGACCATCGTCAAAAGTTAAATAAATTACACCTTTTTGATTGGAAGTTGTGCTGGTGGACTTAGATATTACTTTGACGGTCCTTTCTTTGCTTGCTGTGTTACCTGATGAATCATTAACTGTATAAGTTATTTTATATGTTCCCAATTTATTTGTATTAACAGTGCCGGAAATTTTAACATTGTTAGTTATATCGCCATTACAGTTGTCAGTCGCACTATATCCCGGTTCTTTCCAAGAAGCACCTAAATAAATAGTTTGGGTAGAACTTCCCTTTAAAGTTATTTGTGGGGCGTTTTTATCTTCTTTAACTATTTTTCGCGTTATTTTTGTTTCATTGCCAGATGAATCTTTGACCGTATATGTTATAATGTTTTCTTTTTGTGTAACTTTAACTTTATCTGTAATGTCACCATCATAATTATCGGTGGCTTTATACCCTTCTTCTTGATACTCACTTAAAGGACATATGGTGATGTTTGATTGACCAGTTAAAGTTATTGTTGGCTTTTCATGGTCGACAACTTTTATTTTTCTGATTTTTTTATAAGTGATACCATTAATTTTTACTTTATATATTATACTATAAGTGCCTAATTTATTTTTTATTTGATTTTCTATTTTGACATCTTTAGTATAATCTCTACCAAATTTTGTTACTTTAAAACCTGGTTCTTGATATTTTGTGCCATAATCTAATTCTAGCGTTTCATTTTTATTCAAAGAAAATTTTGGCGGCCAAAAAATAACTGTAGCTAAAATTATTAACAATGATATTACTATAATACCTATAACATACTTCTTTTTCATATAAGACTCCTATTTCTTTTGATATTCTAATGCTTCTTTTAGGGAATATTTACATCCACAATAGTGCTGGCGATAAAGATTATATTTTTGGGCTAGTTCATTACTTCTTTTATAACCTTCTTTCTTTTTAAAATCAGAATATAAATATGCTATATCGTATTTTTCAGATAAAATTTTGCCTATTTCGTTTAATTTTTGGCTATCTTTGTAAGGACTAACCGATAACGTAGTCGTAAAATAGTCATATTTATGTTTTTTAGCAATCTGTGCAGTTTTTTCTAATCTTAAATAAAAACATTTACTGCATCTTTTGCCGCCTTCTTTTTCGTCTTCTAGTCCAGCGGTTATGGTTTTAAAATCTTTACTTAAATACCCTATTTCAATGAATTTAACAGGTAGTTTCATTTTATCAATTATTTCTTGTTGAGTAGTTAATCTTTTTAAATATTCACTTTTAGGGTAAATGTTAGGATTGTAGTATAAGACAGTAATATCAAAAAAAGGTACAAGTTGTTCTAATACTGAACTACTACAAACACCACAACATGCATGAAGCAAAAGTTTGGGTTTACCTTCTAAATTTTTTATAATATCTTCCATAATTAAATTGTAATTTGTTTTCATTTTATCACCTTTTGTCTAAGGGTATTATATCACGTTTATTTCATAATTAAAATGCTTCCAGTCATTTCTTTTGGAATTTTAATTTTTAATATGGTTAATATAGTTGGTGCTATATCAGCTAGTTTCCCTTTTTTTAACTTTAAATTTTCTTTAGTTATTAAAAATGGAACAGGACTTAATGAATGTGATGTAATAATGTTTCCTTCTTCGTCTCGCATGTAATCACAGTTGCCATGATCTGCTGTAATTATCATAGTACCATTTAATTTTTCTATTTCTTCATATAGTTTACCTATACATTTATCTATAGCCTGTAATGCTTTGATAGTGGCTTTTAAATTGCCAGTATGACCAACCATATCGCCGTTCGCAAAATTCAAGATTATTACATCGTATTTTGATAGTTTAGGAATTAAGGTGTTGGTAATTTCAAAGGCACTCATTTCAGGTTTTAAGTCGTATGTGGTAACTTTAGGTGATGGGATCAGTATTTGATCACAATTTTTTAATTTTTCTTTATTTTCACCATCGAAAAAATAAGTCACGTGGGCATATTTTTCAGTTTCGGCAATTCGTAATTGTCTTAAATTATTTTTTTCTAATATTTTTCCTAAATAATTTTTAATTTCAGGGTGCTTGAATAAATTAGTACATAATACATGTTTATCAACGCTCATCATTGTAACTAATTTTAAATTGGGAATGTTTTTTGTTTTGAACTCATGAAATTCTTTATTGGTCAAGGCAGTAAATAATTCTCTTAATCTATCTGGTCTAAAATTGAATACTAATATTCCATCATTTTCTTTGATAATTGATTTACAAGTAGAAAAAGGGACGATAAATTCATCGGTAATGTTATGTTGATAAGATTTTTCTATTTGTGATTTGATGTCATAAACTTCAGTATCATTTGTCATTTGATCGTATGTTTTTTTTATTCTATCCCAGCGATTGTCGCGATCCATGGCATAATAACGGCCAGATACTGTGGCTATTTCTCCTAAACCGGTTTCATTTATCTTTTCTTTTAAAATATTTATAAATTTTAAAGATTCTTTCGGTTTAGTATCGCGGCCATCTGTAAATATGTGGTAATATACGTGATGAATTTTTTCATCTTTTAAAATATCGATTAATCCTAATAGATGATCTATATGTGAATGAATACCACCATCGCTTAAAAGACCACAAATATGAAGATTTGAATTATGTTTTTGTAGGTGCTTGATTAAAGATTGATATTCAGGATTGTTTTTAATTTCACTTTTTTTGATAGCATTAGTTATGATGTCTAGCGATTGCATAGGAATGCGCCCGGTTCCAATATTTATATGTCCTACTTCACTATTACCCATTTGGTTTAAAGGAAGCCCAACATCTTTTCCACTCGCATTTAATATAGTGTTTGGATATTTACTAAATAATTTATTTAAATTTGGAGTTTGAGCCATATTTAATGCATTTCCTATTTTGCTTTTTCTAATACCTACTCCATCTAAAATACAAAGTAATAATGGTTTCATAATATCAGCTCTTTCTAAGTTTTGAAATATGCAGAAATTACTTTAGATTGTATATAAATTTATAAACATATCTAAATTAATCTGTAATAAAAGAAGTAAGGTGGCCCCAGCGGCCAAAAAAGGACCAAATGGAATAACATGATCTTTTTTACAAATCATGATGAGTAAAGCAAGGGGAAGACCGATTAAAGATCCAACAAAAATGGCTAATATGGCAATAGGATAAGATAACACCATACCAAATATAAATAATAATTTTATATCGCCACCACCCATTGATTCTTTTTTGAAGATAAAATCACCTAGTTTTTTTAACAAATACATTGTTATAAAAGCTAGACAGCCATTTAATAGTGAATATAAGGCGGCATTTAAGCCATTTATTAATAATATTTCAGTAAATAGGATTATACCAAAAATAATTAATACTCCATCTGATATGATTAAATAATGATAATCACTAACGACGATGATAATCATCATAGAGACGAATGTTAAAGCAATTATTAGTTCATATGATAGTCCATATGATAAATAACAAAGGACAAATAATATTCCTGTTAAAGTTTCAAATATTGGGTAAAATAAAGAAATTTTTTGATGACATTTTTTACATTTACCTTTTTGAAATATATATGACAAAATGGGAATCAGTTCGAAAAATGTTAATTTATGATTACATTTTGGACAGTGACTAGGTGGTGAGATGATTGATTCACCTTTGGGCAGCCGATAGCCTACAACATTGTAAAAGGAACCAAAAATAGTTCCCATTATGAATAAAAATATACAAATTGCAATTTCCATAAGATCACCTTTAAGCTTGAATTTGACTATACATTGAGAACATTGGAACAACAATCGATAAGACTATTACACCAACCATAACGGTAAGCATAATGATCAAAGCTGGTTCGATAAATGTCTTAATTCTAGTTACAGAGTTTTTGTGTAAATCTTGATAATATACTGAGATTTTTTGCATCATTTCTGGGAGTTGTCCGGTACGTTCTCCGGTAACAATCATTTCGTAAGCTGGGATTGGAAATGCCCAATGATCTTTGAAAGCGGCTGAAATAACTTTTCCTTGAGAAATATTATTGATAGCATCATAGATTAAATCTCTATATATTTCATTGTTTGTTACTTTATTAAGTATTTCCATACTATCAGTTATGAAAACATTATGTGAAAGGAGTGATGCGAATGTTTTAGTAAATGTGGTTACTTCTTTATAAATGATTACATCACCAAATACTGGCAAATGCATAAGCAACCATTGAACTCCTTTTCTAAACGGTTGTAAATTTTTATATAGATAGATAAATAATATTAAAACTATTACGACACCAATACCAATATAAACTATATATTCTTGTAAAAAATTACTGAATGCTAAAACAGCAGTGGTGATAGCAGGAATTTTAGCTTCATCCATGGTGTTATATATTTCGATAAATTTTGGTACAACATATAACATGATAAAGGTTCCAACTCCAATAGCTATGATGAAAATAATAGCTGGGTACATCATTGCTGTAACCATAGCTTTCCGGGTTTCTTCTATTTCTGTAAAGTATTCTTCCATATCATCTAACGTTTCTGGTAATTCTCCGGTCATCTCAGCTGTTTTAACCATATTAACTAAAATGCTTGGAAAAGCTTTTTCTTGTCTAGCTAAAGCTTCACTAAAGCTTCGACCAATAGTTAGATCATAATGTAAGGTTGAAAGAATTTTTTTGTACTTTTTATTTTTAAATTGTTTTGTCAAAATATCAATAGCCTCGGCAAGTGGAATACCAACTTTTAAATATGTTGACACTTGCGCTAAAAAGAAAATTAAATCTTTAGTTTTAAATTTATCATGTGAACCACCAACATTACCATACATAAGGTTAATCCATTTGTTGGTTCTTATGCTATAAACTTTACACCCTTGAGTTCTTAGATAAGAGTGAACTTCGACAATAGAACGAGCTGTAAAATAACCTTTAATAACTATACCTTCTTGGTTTCGTGCTATATATTCATAGGTTTGTTTTTCTTTTGATTTAACAGCTTCTGGGCCGTCATAGTTAATTGTCATTTCTTCAGCATCTTGATATTTATCTTTAATTTGTCCGCCTACTCCAATTTGAGTTTCAAACAGATTTTTTATTTTTTCACCCAATGATAGTCTTTTCTTTTCTGTGTTGTATGATTTTTCACTTTCTGTTTTGACATCTAATTTAGCACTATCTTGAATATAATCGCTTAATCTTTTTTGGGTTTTTCTTTCGTTCGCCGTTTGAATTTTATTTCTTAGTTTTTCTTCTTCAATTTCTCTTTTAATTTTTTCTCTTTCGTGTTCAGCTAAAAGTATATCAGTTTTTTTATAACGATTTTCTGTCTTTTTCGCTTCAATTGTAACTTTATTTTTGCCTTTTCCAGTAAACAATCTAGCAAACATAGTTGGAAAAGCGGCAATTCCTAAAAAAACATATTTTATAAATTTAAATATTGCTTTAAAAATAGCTAAAAGGCCATGATAAATATAGACGAACGGTGATAATAAAACCTTAAATCCCATTTTGACACCTTCCTATTCTTTTACACTAAATTTATTATAGCATATTATTTTATAATTTAAAACTTTTTTTAACTAAAACATATAATATTTTAGAAAGGGGCTTTAATCATGAACTTTTATAATCCATATTATTATATGATTCCTACAACTGGTTTAGGGCGAGGCCTTTTTAGTGGAAGTGTTCGAAGTGGTATTAATTGGAGTAATATTTTGAATGGTGCTCAAAGAACTTTGAATTTAGTTAACCAAGCTATTCCACTTATGAAACAAGCTGCACCAGTTGTTAGAAATGCTAAAACAATGTTTAAGGTCATGAATGAGTTTAAAAAAGTAGAAACTTCTTCCACAAATACTTCTACTAATAATTCATTCGCTCCTTCAGAGGTGTCTTCTAGTAATGAAAGTATTCAAACGATTTCTGATGGTGGACCAACATTTTTTGCTTAAAAGACCAGTCTATTTTTGTAGATTGGTCTTTTAGTTGAAAATTTTAATAATGACTTATGATATATGGATTATTAACAGTTCCATCACCAGAAAGTATTTTAGCATGGGAAACATAATAACCAGCTGGCCTAACAGCAAATGAAGAGGATGTTTTGAAATTGGCGGACATTCCAATATCTCCTTCAACTACCCAGTCACTATTGGCTTCTACCACCTTATCTGTTTGATTGACCGCATCATGTATGCTCATAGTTGCCATGTGGATTAAATTTTTTCTTCTAAGATAGTTATCAGTGCACAATCCTTCTTTACTTGCTTGGATTGTTGTACGTTGACTATTACCACTAGCTTTTATATAATCTGTTATTCCAAGCAAACCAAACGGAGAATCTCCATTATATAAAACTTTTGATTTTTCATCAGCAATAGTAGTGGTGAGTGGTTGATTAGGATTATCATTATAAGTAATACCACCATAATACCAATAACGATTTGAATAAAAATATTGTTCTAACGAATTATTGTTACTAATATGATTTTTATATGTAGAATTTATGTAACTTTTTATATAAGAGTTTGGCCATTCATCAGTTGTAGAATTTGACCAATAAGTGTTTGAGCATTTTCAGCTGATCCTACTGGAGTACCATTTGTGACATTGGTTATTTCGATATCCCAGTTTGAGGTTACTTTAGAGGTTCCTTTTACTTCTAATTTAGTCTGAAAGGCGGCATATACTATAGTCATACACATTAATATACCTATCAAACTAAAGATTATAATATTTCTTTTCTTTTTACTTCTATGCATATATTCACCTACTATTATAGTTTTATTATATGTTTTTATTACAGACATATAATAAAACTTATGTCTGATTTTGAGATAATTCAAATGGTGATAATATGATAGGAAATGCATTAAAATACATGAGAAAAAAGAAAAATATAAAACAAAAAACAATTAGTGAAATAATTGGCGTGGCTAGAAATACTGTATCACAATATGAAACCGAAACTATTCAGCCTACTTTTGATATTATTGAAAAAATTGCGAATGAATGTGGTTTTAAAATATATTTTGAAAGTTTTGACGGTTCTGATAAATTTGAATGTAAAGACATTAATCGAAAAGATTTTTAAAAGAGTAATCATTTTTAGTTGATTACTCTTTTATGTACTAATTTTCGTATTTTTCTAAATATTTATCATATGTCATTTGCTTATCAATATATGTTCCATCTTCTTTTATGAGTATTAGTCTATTGGCTAAAGTAGATATTAATTCAGTGTCAAAGGTTGCAAATACTATTGGTCCATCAAATTTATTAAGTCCGTTATTTAAAGCGGTAATTGATTCAATATCTAAGTGATTAGTTGGTTCGTCTAATAATAACACGTTTCCTTTATTTAACATCATTTTGGCAAACATACATCTAACTTTTTCGCCGCCGGATAAGACATTTACTTTTTTCAAAGCTTCTTCTGATGAAAATAACATTCTTCCTAAGAAACCTCTAACAAAACTATCTTCTTTATTTTCTGAAAATTTTCTTAACCATTCTACTAAATCATCGTTTGATTCAAAATATTTATCGTGATTTTTTGGAAAATAAGAAGTTATAACCGTAGTTCCAACTTTTACTTCTCCACTATCTGGTGTTTTTTCACCGGCTAATATTTGAAGTAATGTTGTTTTAGCAAGTTCATTTTCACCAATTAAGGCAATTTTATCATCTTTTTTAATATTTAAGGTAAAGTTTTTTAATACGGGTTTATCATCAATTGTGACATTTATTTTACTTAAAGTAATTATTTCTTTACCTAGCCTTTTTTCATAATCAAAGTTAATATAAGGGTATTTTCTAGAAGATGGCTTTAACTGTTCTAAGGTTATTTTTTCAAGTAATTTTTTTCTAGATGTTGCTTGCTTAGATTTAGAGGCATTAGCTGAAAATCTAGCGATAAAAGATTGTAATTCTTTGATTTTTTCTTCTTTCTTTTTATTAGCTTGTTTTATTTGTTTTTGCATTAATTCGTTTGATTGATACCAAAAATCATAGTTGCCAATTGTAACTTGAATTCTTTCTCGATCAATATCAACCATATGGGTACATACGGTATTTAAAAAGTGTCTATCATGAGAGACTAAAATAATAGTACCTTTATAATCACTTAAAAAATTTTCAAGCCAAATTTTACTTTGAATATCTAAACCATTGGTTGGTTCATCTAAAAGCAAAATATCTGGGTTTCCGAATAGAGCTTGTGCGAGTAGTACTTTTACTTTATCTTTATCTTTTAAAGTTCCCATCTTTTGGTCAAATAATTCGTTTGGAATGCCTAAACCGGCTAGTAATATAGCAGCATCGCTATCAGCTTGCCAACCGTTCATTGCTTCAAATTCAGATTCTAATTCAGCGACTTTAATGCCATCTTCATTATTAAAATCTTCCTTCATATATAAAGTTTCTTTTTCTTTCATTATTTTATATAATCTATCGTTACCCATTATGATAGTGTCTAATACAGTATAATCATTATATAAATTATGATCTTGTTTTAAGTAAGATAATCTTTCTCCTTTATCTTTAATTATATCTCCGGTTGTACTTTCTAACTGTCCAGTTAATATTTTAAGTAAAGTGCTTTTCCCTGCTCCATTCGCTCCAATTACTCCATAACAGTTTCCTTCATTAAATTCTAAATTAACATTTTCAAATAATACTCTTTTACCATATCTTACAGATAGATTTGTAACTTTAAGCATAATTCATCACCACATATGATTATACAGGAAATTAGTTGTTTTTAAAAGGGTGAATTGACGTTAAAGGTTTAATGAATCGCTTAATGTGACAGTTGTTTGGATAATTTTAATTTTTAAAATGAAAAAGAAGATACTTATTCAATATCTTCTAATTTAACACTTACTAATTTACTAACGCCTGATTCTTGCATGGTGATACCATAAAGTATATCAGCATATTCCATGGTTTTTTTCTTATGAGTGATGATTATGAATTCTGATCTCTCTTTTAATTTTTGAATATACTTGCCAAATGTATCAACGTTAGCTTCATCTAAAGCGGCTTCTACTTCATCTAGTACACAAAATGGTGATGGTTTAGATTTAATTATGGCAAATAGCAAGCTGATAGCTGTTAATGTTTTTTCACCACCAGAAAGTAATGTAATGCTGCTTAATTTTTTGCCTGGAGGTGAAGCTATAATATCAACACCTGTTTCTAAGATGTTATTTGGATCAGTTAGTTTTAATTCAGCATGTCCTCCTTTAAATAGTTCTTTAAAGGTTTGGCTAAAATGTTGGCTGATGGTATTAAAGGCATTTGTAAATTCATTAACCATGACTTTGTCCATTTCATCAATAATTTCAAGCAAAGTGTTTTCGGCATTAGTTAAATCCTCAATTTGGGTATTTAAGAAAGTATATCTTTCGTTTACTTCTTCATATTCTTCAGGGGCAGTTAGGTTAACGATGCCTAAATCTTTAATTTTTTTCTTTAGTTTATTTACTTCTGATTTAGCTATATCAAAATCAATTTCTAATTTATAGTTTTCTTTGGCTTTTTCATAAGTCATGCTGTAGGTATCAGTTAAAGTGTTTAAAAGATTATCTAGTTTTACTTCTAATCTACTGGCTTTAATTTCTAAGTCTTTTAATTCATTTGATTTAGCGCTATATAAAGTGTTTTCTTTTTTTAAAGAAGCTTCAAAATCCTCTAAAGTCTCATTGAGATTTTGTTTTTCCATATTTAAGTGATTAAGTTCTTGCTCTGCTTCGGTTTTTGTTTTTAAAGCGGCATAATATTTACTTAATATTTCTTCTTCTTCGGTTGAAAGTCCGCCTTCTAATATTTTACTATTACTTTCAATATCGAAGGTTATCTGTTCTAACTGTAATTTTAAATTATTTATATCGGTATTTTTAGTATTAATTAGTTCTTCTTTTAAGATTTTATCTTTATTTAAAAGATACATTTTATCTTCAGAAGCTTTTAAATTATAGTCTATTTCATTTATTTCATTTTCGATTTCTTTAGTTTTAGAAAGTAGAAGTGTCTTTTGTTTTAGCATGTTTTCTAATTCATATTTATCGCTAATCATATTACGAGTTTTATTTTGTTTACCACCAGTTATGGATCCACCGACATGAATTATTTCACCGTCTATAGTAACGACTCTATAACGATTATTTATTTGTCTACTGATATGAGTGGCGGTGTCTAGATCTTTAGCGACGATTATATTTCCTAATTGATTTAAGACTATATTAGTGTATTTGGAGTTGTATTGAACTAAATTGCTGGCAATATCAATATAGCCATTTTGATTTTTAATTTTATTTAAAGATTCGTTATCAATATATTTAGGTTTAATGACGTTTAGTGGGAAAAAAGTAGCTCTACCAATAGTTTTTAAATAATTGATAGCTTCTTTTGCTGCTTTTTCATCATCAACAATTATATTATTGGTACTATAACCTAAAGCAGTAGTGATGGCTAAGGCGTATTGTTCATCTATTTCAATTAGGTTCCCTAAAGCGTTATGAATACCTCTTAGTTTAGGATTATTCAAAACACTTCTAACAGCAAGGGGTAGTGAACCGCCATTTTCTAGACTATTTTGTAAATTTTCTATTTTAAATTCTAAGTTGTTATTTTCTCTAAGTAGATTGGTTAATTTTTGTTCTAGTGTTTCTCTTTCTTGTTTTATGCTGTTTTTCTTTTGCTCTTCTAATGTGGTTTTTTCTATAAGTCTATTAATATCTTCGTTTAAACGATGAGCATCGCCAGAAATTTCTTCAATTTTGTTTTGAGTAATTAACTGTTTTTCTTTTAACTCCAAAATTGTTTGATGAAGTTTGTCGTCAGCTATTTTATTTTTTTGTCTTTCTTGTATTAAGGCTTTTTTACTGTTTAATCTTTCAGCAAGGGTTGTAAGTTCTAACACTTTAGATTGCATTATTTTTATTTGCTCATCTAATGAAGAAATATCAGTTTTATATTTTTCTATTTTGGCTTCATTATGACTGCCGGTAGTCATTAATTTGATGACTTCTTTATTTAGAACATCTACTTTATCTTTGCTTTGTTGATATTCGAAATTAATGTTAGTAATATCTTCAGTAATTAAAGCGATTTCTAAATTTTCTAATTTATCTTTGACATTATTATATTCTAAAGCTTTATCTCTGGCTTCTTTTAAAGGTGTTAAACGATCTTCAAGCTCTTTAATTATATCATTTATTCTATTTTTGTTATCATGTGTTTTATCTAATTTTTTGATAGCTTCTTCTTTTCTTCTTTTGTATTTTAAAACTCCAGCGGCTTCTTCAAAAATTATTCTTCTATCTTGCGGTTTACTTGAAATGATTGTTTCAATTTTACCTTGAGATATGATATTAAAACTTTCTTTGGCTATACCACTATCTAAAAGCAAATTGGTTAAATCTTTTAATCTGACTCTTTCACCATTTAAGAAATATTCATTGGTACCATCTTTGTATACTCTTCTTTTAATTTCAACTTCATCGTAATCTAAAGGAAAATAATGATCAGTATTATCAAATATTAAGGCAACTGAAGCAACATTCATCGGGTTACGCGATTTGCTTCCAGAAAAAATGACATCAGTCATCGTGCCATCGCCTCTTAATGATTTTACAGATTGCTCTCCTAATACCCATCTTATAGCATCAACAACATTGCTCTTTCCTGAACCGTTTGGCCCAACGATACCATTAATTCCTTTTTCAAATTCTAAATTTGTCTTATCGGCAAATGATTTGAAACCGTGAGCTTTTAATGATTTTAAATACATAATTATCACACCCTACACTAGTAATCATTATACAATAATTTGACACTTTTCGCAATTGATGATAGAAAAAAGTTCCAAAACGGATGATGGAACTAAGTTTTTTATTTGTGTTTTTTATTTTGCAATTTTTCAATTATTTTTTCTATTTCTTCGATATATTCTAAAGCTTCTTCTTCACTGATTTTCATTACTAGTTCTGGATGATTTTCTATTCCTTTTAATTTTGGAACGTTATACCAAACTTTAGCATTAAAACTATATTGAAATATTTCACTATTTTGTTTTAAAAGAATGACAATATGGTTTTTATCGACATAGTATTCTTTATTCATCTAGCTTCCTCCTTAATGGTTTATATGGCTGTTCTGAGTTGATTTTTTTCATAATTATTTTACCATTTTCATTAGTTTCTGGCATATAAAATTTTTCACACTGATTTTCTAATATTGCTTTTATTAAATTAGAATCGTCAGCGAACAATACGATATTTTGGGTACTCACTTCTATTTTAGAATTATCTTCTAAAACTATATTATGGGTACTATCATTTGCTCTTCGAAAAGAACTTTTAATTGGAAGCACAAAATGTGTTCCCCCTATTGTTAATATGACACTTTGGTTTTTATTTTCGTTTTCTTTCATTTTCTTTTTCTCCTAACTTATTTTTATATTCTATCATGTTTTGTAATATTTTATCTTTTTTTTCAATTATTTCATAATATTTTTTTGTATCTTCGGTTATTTCACCATTTTTTAAAGTTTCGATTAATTTGAAGGCCTGAATATCATCCCAAGTTTCAAAACAAATATTAAATAGTTTATTTAATTCGTTAAAGTTTTCACGTCCACAGGCATTATATATGGTTTCTATATTGCCGCGACGGCTTGCTAAAATTTCAGTTTTAAACTCATCATAAAATTCTTGAACTAAGAATCTATATCTTTCATAGCCCGAGCCCCCAATTTCTTTAGCTTCGTCTTTGGCATTAAAAATGTATATATTATTTCGATGAAGTAATTGTGCTATTTCTTGTGAAATTAGTTCATTTATTATTTCATTAAATAGTTCATATTTACGTTTAATCTGAACTTGTGATGTTTTTCGTTCGTCACTTTCATTTAAGTCAAATTCCTCCCAACCACATGTATAATATATATTTTCGTTTGAAGCACTTTTTAAAGTCAACTCATATACATGGTTTAATTCATGAATAATGTTTCCATCTATATATTCTGTTGGTCTGTCCATATTGATGTTTACAAAGGGAAACATAATATACCTATCGTTTTGTTTTTTGGCATTTGGGGTTACATATGTGCCTTTATTTATAAAAGTAGTACTATTATAGCCATCATCTTTTCCTAATAAATTGTTTTGTTGAAGTTTTCTTTTTACTTCTTGATATTCTGATAATGAGGTATAGTATTCATTATACATTTCCATTTCTAAAAATTCTTTACTGTCATTTATATCTTCAACTAGTTTAGCAGATGGCATTAGTTCTTTAGCTTTAAGGCTGTTTTCATATGTTTCATAACTATCTCCTAAATTAATTCCTATTTCTTTAAAAAATTGTATTCTATCAGATAAAATTGAATTTTTTTGCCATAGTTTTGTATTATCATCATTTAAAATTGCTTCACTTTTTTTACTAAAAGCTTCGATGAGAGCAAAATGATTCATTCCGCGGCCTATATAAGCTTTAATGGTAGGTCCTAAAGTTCCTTGTTTGATATACCTTTGAACTTCATCTATAGGAAAAAGGTTTTCGTATTCTTTTATTAATTTTGAGATATATTTTTTTTCTAAATTTCTTTTAAGTTTTGTACATTCTTCTACATATTGTTTTATGGGGTTAAATTGTAATGAAAATTCCTGGTATTTTTGTTTAAGTTTTTTAAATAGTTGACATGCTTCGTTAATTTCTTGGTTATTTTTAATTAAGTGACTATAGTCAATTTTTCCTTTAGTAAAAAGTTCAATAAATGGTTTTATTTTCTTTAAGTTGGCTCTTTTTAAATAAATAGACATCTCTTCTTCTTGACAAAAGATATAAATATTAATTGGCACTAATCTTGGAATTTCAAATGGGTTAGATACATCTCCAAAAATTTTTTTTACATTTTCTTCGGTATATTCAATATTTGTTTTTATAAAAAATTCTTTTTCTAAACTTTCAGCATAATATTTTAAAATTTCAGATAAGTTGTATTTAATTCCATCGGGACTTTGAGTACATGTGATAAAAAGGTTTTGAAATTTTTGTTCAATATCATCCCTTTGTGATTCACCATAATACTGGATGAATGTTTCGGTGATTTGTTTTAAATAAGTTTGAAGATTTAAAGTGGGGTTTAATCGTCTTTGTAAGTATTCAAGCATTCGCATCACTTATTATTTGTTTTAGTTTAAAATAGTTTTTAGGGAAAGTTCCTTGACCTTGATAAAGTGTATTAGAATATTTTTCGACAACATTAATCATATAGTCTTCCCCATCCAATACATGGTTGGAATATAGTCTTTTTGGCCAAGTTCTGATTATTCTTAAAATATTTTCAATTTTAACCCTATCTTTGATTATATAATAGTCATTATTGATCTTTATTTCAATGTATAGAACCTCAAACATATTATCACCTTTATATTTAATATAACATAAACATTATAATAAGTATAGAAAAAAGTAGATTTAAAACTACTTTTTTAAACTTCTTTGCTTTATTAATTGCTTGTCTTTTTCAATATTTGACTTTAATTTGTCAATATCACTAATTCTATCAAAATGCCCAGTTAGAAGTGAAACATATTTTTGTAAAATTTTTTTATGCCTAATCTTTTTAATTGAGCGGCGAGTTTTTCAGTAGCTTGATTTAATTTTTCCATGTGTTTCACTTCCGTTTTTTTAATTGCTGTTTATTATATACTTTTGATTTAAAAAGTCAAATTGAAAAAGAACTAAGGTCGCGTTTCAAAAGTACGAGAAAATAAAAAAGTATAAAAAAAGAGTGATTAATTCCCAAAAATAAATTATAATTAAATTAACCAAAATAGAAAGGAATTAATCACATGAACATTTTACCATTAATTAATGATTTTTTAAATAATTT
>CALVWP010000016.1 GCA_944367495.1 uncultured Bacilli bacterium | reverse complement strand
GGATTATTTATTTCATTATTGTTTTGAACATAATCAAAGTTTATTTCAACTTCACTTGATGTTTCTTCACCTTCATAGTTTGGATTATATTCTATTTTGACATGGATTAGTTTAGTACTTCCAGCTTTTAATATTTCGCCTTTAGTATAACCTGAAAAGGTTATTAAGACAGCTTCATTATTTTCTTTTTCTACATTTGTTAAGATATCATTTAGTTTCGCATCGATATTTCCTTTATTTTCGATAGTGACATCATATTCCATGGCATCACCTTTATTATACAAATTAGCTTCCATAGAAGCGGTAGTCATTGTCCAAGTTGGAGCCACCGCATTTTCACCACTACCTACTGGAGTACCATTTGTGACATTAGTTATTTCGATATCCCAGTTTGAGGTTACTTTAGAGGTTCCTTTTACTTCTAATTTAGTCTGAAAGGCGGCATATACTATAGTCATACACATTAAGATACCTATCAAACTAAAGATTATGATACTTCTTTTCTTTTTACTCCTATGCATATTATTCACCAATTATATTTTACATTCGTTCAGATGTGATGTCAACACGTCTTTTTGAATGTATGAGAGAATTATTTTAGGGTGATATGATGAACATTCATAGACTGAAAGATTTAAGAGAAGATTCTGATTTAACACAATCCGATTTAGCAAAAATATTAAAAACTACACAGCAGCAATATTCAAAATACGAGATTGGTATTAGACTTATTCCAATAGATAAATTAAATAAATTGGCTGATTTTTATAAAACATCAACCGATTATATTTTAGGTAGAACTAATAATAAGAAACCATACGAAAAATAGAAGCTTTTGGAATACGCTTCTATTTTTATAATGTTACTTTTTCGGTTTCTAAAATTTTAATTATTTGTTTTATAGCTAAAATAGTATCTTCATATTTAATGCTTTTTGCATATACATTTTTATTTTGATATTCTTGCCAAAGATGTTTTAAATGGTTATTTTTTTCGATTTCAGCAATTATTTCTTTAAATTCATCGACATTAATTATTTTATCTCTATTTTTAAATGTGTTTGTTATTGCATTGGTCAATAGATTTTTGTCATATGAAATTTTATTGCTGTTTGCAATTACATATACATCATAATAGTCTTTTAATCTTGTTGTCAAAATTCCATGAAAAATTATTGCATGGATTTTTCGGCTAAGATTGTTTCAATATTATAAGCTAAAATTGGAATTTTTTTGTCTTCAAAAAAGCACTGATAATGATATTTTATTTCTTTTGGAGTAATTACATCACCAGTCATTATTTCAACTGTAATATATGTTCTATTTATTCCAAATGTCGAAAGGACATTTAATCTATAACCACCATATGGATTATCTATTCTAATATTTTTTATACTAACAATTTTAAAAGAGACATTATCACCCATGTTAATATTAAAAATTTCATTAAATATTTCTTCTATTTTGTCCACATTTAAGTTAATACCTTTTAGTGAGGCATCCATATCTTTTGTAGTTCTATCATCATTTCCAATAATTGATGTTAAAAGAAGTCCTCCTTTTAATATTATATGATTTTTATATTTACTTTTAGATATTCTTTCTAATATTCTTTCAAAATAAAATAATTCAAAATATCTTTGTGACAAATCGCTGTTACCTTGTGCTTTTTTTTGAAATAGTGTATTTTAATTGATCATAATTTATAATAACACCTCCATATAGTTTCTAACTTTTTGTTCTATGTTTAGCTTTACTGCGTATTTCATTAATTTATTTAAATCTTTTTGAGGACTTTCTGCGTACATTTTTAAAGCATTGGTAAAAATTTCAATGTCCATTTTACTTTTATCTTTGATAATATCACAAATAGTTCTTTCTAGATTGAAGACTTTAATTTTTAATCCAAACGGTGATCTCATCTCTACTAATCCTATATTGATGTTTTCTGGTTTACGATAATGAATATCAATGTTATTTGAGTTTTTATAACAATTGCCATAGCCGTATGGAACTGTTACATCATAAATCAAAGGACATCTTTCAGAATAGTTATGTAAGTAAAGGGCAGTTGCATGAGAAAAAACAGCTTTCCTACATTTTGATAAAATAATGTAAAAATTATCTGGAACACTATCTATTAATACATAATACCCTCTTGCAACTCTGGCAAGTTTTTTTTCTTTTACTAACTTGGTTAAATATGATGTATTTATATTTTTTTCTCGCACCTCTTTGGTAAATACATAACCTTTTTTCGCCATTTTTAAAATTTCTTTTTCTCTCACAATATCACCTACTAATAAAATAATAACATTTTATTTTTTATTAGTAAACTGTTTTTAGCAATTATGCACATTTTTTATGTTTTTTGTGTATGTTTGCTATTTTGGTTTTAAAACTTGTTTGTGTTTTTCACCTCCTATATTTAATATACGATATTGAGTGTTGATTTCCTTTTTTTGTAAGAAAAAAAGGCCTTTAAGCCTCTTTTGGTGGATTTATGGGGATTTCCTTATTATACATTCTCACAATATCGCTATATTTATTATATAGTCTTTGATAATCACTATTATATGATGTATTCATTTGACTAAATGGAATTACTTTAAAATCGGTCCACCGACTACCTTTATGGTAATAATTGTATAATAGTTCATTATTTAAATTTTCAAATTTTATAGTTGTTTGACCATCTTTTTCTTCTTTGATAATGTCGAGTGAGGACATAAGTTCAACTATAGTGTTATAGTCATTATTAGTATTTTGAGCAGATATAAAGTTGCCTAAAGAATAAATAACTAAAGTGCCATTTATATAAGTAATTGGCTGGATAACATGAGGATGGGTTCCAATAATTATATCAACTCCCAAAGAAGATAGATATTCAGCTTGTCTTTTTTGTTCAGCATTAGGCTTGCTTTGATATTCAGTGCCCCAGTGCATAGAAACCATAAGTAAATCAACTTTATCTCTAACTTTTTCAATATCAGATTTAACTTTTTCGTCACTATATAAATTTACTAAATATTCTTTACCTTTGGGAACTTGGATGCCGTTAGTTCCATAGGTATATGCTAGTAAAGTATATTTGATACCGTTTTTTTCTTTGATTTTTATAGTATTAGCTTCTTCGTTAGAGCAATAGCTGCCAGAAGTTAAAACATCTTTTGTTTGCCAGTAAGCGCATGAATTAATAACACCTTTCTCACCCTTATCTAAGGTATGATTATTAGCGAGTGACACCAGGTTAAATCCAGCATCTAGCATGGCATCACCAAATTCTTGAGGAGAATTAAAGACTGGATAACTAGATAATCCAAGTGAAGTTCCCCCTAGAATACTTTCTTGGTTATAAAAAGCTAAGTCATAGTTTTGAATAATTGGTTTGATATATTCTAGCTGAGGTTTAAAATCATAAACACCATTTTTATAACCATCATTATAGACCGAGCTATGAAGCAAGGCATCACCAACCATAACTAAAGATACTTTACTAATTTTTGGTTTTTCTTCTTTTATTTCTTTTATTTCTTTATTAGCACTACTTTTTTCATTTTGGTTATTTTGAATAAAAAATACTGCGCTGATGAAAATTATTAAAATTATTATAGATGCTATAGCACACTTCTTTTTCATATAAACTCCTTTTAAAAATTACAGCTACCACCTAACGAATTTACGTATGTTTTTAAAGTCTCTTTTCCCTCTTCGTCATTAGTACTACTAGTAAAATACGTTCCATTAATCTCATCTACTGAACTTTGACTTTGCTTTTGGTTATCTAAGGTATAGGTTTCAATCATACCATTTTTTAAAGTGAATATAGCTTTTTTACCATTAATGGTACATATGAGCTCTTCACTTTGGCTGGTGCAGCCGGTTAGTAAAAATAAAATAAATGCCGTAATTAATATTTTTTTCATAATTTTTCTCCTTTACATTAATGGGGCAAAAACTTTTAAAATTTGTCTTTTTAAATAATTAAACCAAGTTAATTTGCCTAAGTTTTTAAGTTTGATTTCTCTACATTCTTTAAGGGTTACAGTATAATCTTTTTTTATAGTATATATTGACGAACAGCTATATAACCAGATACCACATTCGAAATGTAAGTATAAGCTTCGATAATCTAAATTTACAGTACCAATAGTGGCATATTCGTCATCTACGATAAACGTTTTAGCATGAATAAAGCCTTTAGTATATTCGTATATTTTAATACCATTTTCTAAAAGTTGATCGTAGTAAGCTTTAGTAACTTCGTTGACTAATTTTTTATCGGGAATACCTGGAGTAATAATTTTCACATCGACTCCTCTTTTGGCGGCATTACATAAGGCTGTAATGGTTTCGTTATCTAAAACTAAATAAGGTGTTGTAATATATAAGTAACGATTAGCTTTACTAATTAAATTTAAATATATGTTTTCTCCAACTGCTTCACTTCCCCAAGGACTATCACTATAGGGAATGACATATCCATCTGATGATGTTTCATACGCATAAGGAAAGCGATATTTTTCGTAGTCTTCGTCTTCTTCTTTGATAAAGTCCCACATTGTTAAAAACATAACTGTTAAATTCCAAACGGCATCACCCTCAAGCATAATACCATTATCTTTCCAAGTGCCAAAACGAATTTTTTCACCAATATATTCGTCAGCTAAATTTATACCACCAGTGAAGCCAATATAGCCATCAATTATAGCTATTTTTCGGTGATCACGGTTATTAAATTTAGATTTTAAATTAGGAACAAAGGGATTAAAAACAGCAGCTTTAATGCTTTCTTTGGCTAGTTTTCTATCGTAATGGTTGGGCAGTGTCATGATACAGCCGAAGTCATCATAAATGATTCTAACTTCTACGCCTTCTTTTACTTTTTGTTTTAAGACGTCTAAGATAGTATTCCACATTTTGCCCTCACTTATGATGAAATATTCTAAGAAAATAAATTTTTTAGCTTGTTTTATTTTTTCTAATAATTTTTCAAAATAAATTTTACCATTTGATAAGTAGGTTGTTTTGGTGTGTTTACACAAATTAGAAAGAGCATAATCACTTATGTATTTGGCTTGATTATGAGCTGGTAAGCTTTCATATTTAAGTTCGCTTAAAATGATGTTGTGATTGTCTTTATATTTATATTGTTTATAGTATATATTTTTCATTTTTTCTTTTTGCCTTTTAGAAAGCTGGTTACCACCAAAAAGACTATATAATAAAAGTCCAAAGATTGGAAATAACATAATTGGAATAATCCAAGCTATTTTATAACCCGGGTTGGCGCGACTATTTACAATATGAATAACCATTAAAAAACTAAATATCGCACAAATGATGTAAAAAATTAAAAAATAAGTATAAAATTCAAAAGCCATAATAAAAATTATGATGATTTGAATAATCATTAGTAATGGTACTAGAAAGACTCTATGACCAAGTAAATTTAAATGTTGTTTCATAAATCTGATCATGCTATCACCTATACTTTAACTTGATTATACCCTATTTTGACCAGTTTGACAATTACCGAATAAATGATATACTATGTGTAAGTTATGTGAAGTTGTTGTGAGGTAGTATATGAAGCAAAAAAAAGAAGTGTTTGCGGAAGGTGTTTGTATTAAAAAGGCTCTTTGGGTTTTTCTTATCGGATCGGTATTTGGAGTTATTATGGAAACAATTATTAGTTATTTCCAATTTGGAGCTTTTGAAAGCAGACGCGGACTGATTTATGGGCCTTTGAATCCGGTGTATGGTTTTGGGGCTGTTATCTTTATGATATTTTTAGTTAAATATAAAAATCCTTTAAAAGTATTTTTAGGTGGGATGCTTTTAGGTGGCGGATTTGAATATTTGTGCTCAATCATGCAGGAAATTATATTTGGAACGACATCTTGGGATTATAGTGGTTATGCCTTTAATCTTCATGGAAGAACTAGTTTAGGAATAATGGTATGCTGGGGAGTTATCGCTTTAGTATTTGTGTTTATGATTTACCCTTTTATTTCCAAATGTATCGAGAAAATACCTGTTAAAATAGGAAATATTTTATCTATTTTCCTTGTTATTTTTTTAATAGTAGATGCTATTATTTCCATTACAGCTTGCCTGCGACAAACAGAAAGATCTAATGGACTTGAAGCTAGTAATGAAATTGAAATTTTTTTAGATAAACACTACCCTGATGAACGTTTAAATTCAATATTTCAAAATGCAAAAAGGCAAAAATAAATTGCCTTTTTATGTTTTTTCTTTTAAAGTTATTTTTATTTTATTATTACCGACAGTCTCACCCGGTTTAAGGCTTTGATTTGTAACATAACCATATCCTTCTATTTCATAATCATATCCTAAAGTTTTCATAAGATAAATAGCTTCTGATCTCGAATAGCCTGTCAAATCTGGCATTTTACCTTGATCACCATTGGTTATTAAAAATACACGGTCATATGATAAAACGGTTTCTCCTTTGCTTGGATACTGATCGATAATTTTATCACCACTACCAATAATGGTAGTTTTAATATTATTTTGATCCATGATTGATTTAACATCATTGACATTTTGATTGATATAAGAGTCTAAGGTTAAAGATGTCACACTACTATTGTTATCTGTTACTTCTTCAAACATGTTTTTATATTTAGCAATGTTTTGCATTAATGAATTAATAGATGTACTTAAAGTACTAGATGAACCAACGTTAGGTTCTTTTATGGCTGCATATATGATAATTTCAGGATCTTCTTTAGGGTACATTCCGGCAAAGGAATAAATATAATCATTTGATCCTTTTAAATAACCACCACTTTTTTCATCATATATTTGAGATGTTCCAGTTTTGCCGATAACATTGAACCCATCAATATGATATTTTTTACCGGTAGCTTGCGGATCTTCGCTATTGACAACTTGATCCATTAAATCGGTTATTTTATCAATAGTAGACTGTTTAACTAGTTTAGCACTCTTTTCTACTTTTCTTTTGTAAACTGTTTTTTGGGTATTTGGATCAACTATTTTAGAGACGATATGTGGGGTTAAGGCTTTTCCATCATTGGCAATCATTGATAAAGCTCTGAGGTGCTGGATCGGGGTGGTGGTAATACCTTGACCAAAAGCGGCATTCGCGACTTCAACTGGGTATTGAAAGCCTAAGTTTCCGGCCATTTCTCTAGATAAATCTATGCCTGTAGTCGATCCAAAACCATATTTTCTAAAACAATTTTTAAGTTCATCTCGATCAATGAAGTGATTAATCATTGTACTGACACCAACGTTTGATGAATATTCAAAACCTTTATCATAAGTAATTGTGCCCCATCCAGTATTATTCCAGTCCCTAATAACGGCATCAGCTACTTCGATACTTCCTGATTTAAATTTTTCATCACCTTGATAAGTTCCTTTTTCAATCGCACACATATAAGTATATATTTTCATAGTTGATCCTGGTTCAAAAGTACTGGTGACTAAAGGGTTTTCATAACTAGTGATGTTTCTTAAATTAGGGTTAAATGAAGGGGTTGAACTACTAGCTAAAATATCACCTGTTTTAGCATCCATAACGGCAATCATGGCCCACTGCGGTTCATATTCATTTTGCATGTTTTTAACTTCTGTTTCGGCAAATCTTTGGATGGTTGAATCAAGGGTTAAGTAAATATCTTTTCCGTCTAAAGCATCAATTCTCTCTTCTTTGGTGTCGGGTATTTTATAACCAAAACGATCTTGCTGATACATTAAATAACCGTCTGTTCCTTTTAAATCGTCATCGAATTTAGCTTCGATGCCCAATTCACCATCAATAGATGAGGTTAAGTTACCATTTTTATCAATATATTCGTTGGTTTTAGCATAGCCCAAAATGTATGATGCAAAATCACCATTAGGGTAATATCTTTGGTAATTTTCTTCAAAATCAATACCCGGTAAATTTAGTTTTTCAATTTCGTTTTTTTTGAGTTCTGTTAAATTTTTACCGGCACTTCCAAATTCTATCTGATATTTATCATTATCTTTACCTTTTTGAAGTCTAGATTTTAAATCTTCTTCATCAGCATTTAAAATAGGAGCTAAAGCTTTAGCTGTGGCATCTATATCTTTAACATGGTTAATTTGGTTTTTAGTACTTCTATCTTCATCTAAGTAAGCAATTAATGTATAAGATGTAACGTTTTGGGCAAGAACATTACCGGTGGTGTCATAAATAGTTCCTCTTTTAGCTGTTAAAATTCTAGATACGGTATTACGATTAGCGGCAAAGACTTCCATATCACGGCCATTAATTGTTGGAGAAAGCGCTAGAAAGCAATAACGGCCAAATAAGATAAACATTAGAAACAAAAAAACAAGAAAGATTTTTCTTGGGGTTTTCCATTCTATGTTTTTTTTCTTATTTGTCATTTAATCACCGCCTTATTTATCAATAATAATGATATTATTATTATTATAAGCTAATCCCATTTCTTTGACAACCTTTTGAACATTTTCAAAAGAAGTTAATTCATTTACTTGCATAGTTAAACTTTCGTTTGTTTTTTCTTGATTTTCTATATTATACCTTTTTTCTTCAATACTCATTTTCATTTCGCCAACCCAAGCTCCACAAAATATTTTTAGACCAAGCATTAGAAAAAAAGCGATGACAGCATAAAAATATAATAATCTTTCACCTTTAGTGATTTTTGCCTTTTTTTTCTTTTTTGCCATATTATAAGCTCCTTTCTATTACTCTTAGTCTCGCGCTTCTCGAGCGGTTATTTTTTTCTATTTCCTTATTTGTTGGCTTAATATTTGCAATAACTTTATATTTTGGTTTATATTCATCTGGTATAACTGGCAAGTTTTGTAATTCTTTAGGAACTAAGCTTACTTCATTAAACACTTGTTTACAGATTCTATCTTCTAGGGAGTGAAAGGTTATAACGCAAACTCTACCACCTACTTTTATTAGATCTAGAGCATCTTTTAAAGCTTTTTTAAAAACATTTAATTCATCATTTACTTCTATTCTAATAGCTTGAAATGTCTTTCTAGCAGGATGAGTTTGTCTACGATATTTTTCTGGAACACTTTGTTTAATTATTTCGGCAAGCTGTAATGTTGTTTCAATGTTTTTATTTTGTCTTGCTTTAATGATGCCTTCAACTATACGAGTGGCATATTTTTCTTCACCATACTCTTTCAATATTTTAATTAAAGTTTCTTTAGAATAATCGTTGACAACTTTATAAGCGGTTAATTTTTGACTTTGGTCCATACGCATATCTAAAGGTGCATCTTTATGAAAACTAAAGCCTCTATTTGCTTGATCTAATTGTGGAGAAGATACTCCTAGATCGAATAAGATACCATCGACTTTGTCTACTCTTTTAGTTAATTCTTTTTTTAAATTGACAAAGTTAGTATTAATGATTTCGTAATTAGACCCTATTGTTTTTAATTTTTTATCAGCTTCTTTAATGGCCTCTTTATCTTGATCAAAAGCATATAAAAAACCATGTTTGATTTGTCTTAAAATGCATGAACTGTGTCCGGCATAACCCAAAGTACAATCAACAATGATGCTTTTGGAGTTTAAGTTTAAGTATTCAATACTTTCGGTTAATAAAACACTTTCATGCATGATGTTCCTCCTAATTTAAATTTTGTGAAAATAAATTATCAGCTTGGTCAGAAAAGTTATCTTCATTGTTTTCAATAAACTTATTCCAATTATCTTCGCTCCAAATTTCTAATCTATCACCGACACCAATTACAATGACGTTTTTTGATAAACCAGCATATTTGATAAGTGGTGATGAAATATTTATTCTTCCTTGTTTATCAAAAGTTTGAGGGTTAGCTCCCGATAAGAAAAAACGCATAAAGTTTCTAGCTTCTTTGATGTTTGGAAGTTCTTGATAATGATTAATAATCTTTTCCCATCTTTCGTTTTTATAAACGAATAGACAGCCATCTAAGCCTCTTGTTATAATGAAATTATCACCTAGTTCATATCTGATTTTAGCAGGGATGGTTAATCGTCCTTTATCATCTATTTTTTGATGGTATTCACCCATGAACATTATCATCACCCACTTTTCCCCACTTATTTTCACTTTATACCACTATTTTACTATTGGCGTTTAAAAAAGTAAAGAAATTTTTATGTTTTTTCTTTACTTTTTATGTCAAATTTACAGAGAAATAACTTTTTGAAATATCAATTTTCTATCATTAAATATTAATTAATTTTTAAAATACTATGTGTCTGCTACAAATTTCCATTTTTGAGCTGAAGTATTGTTACATGTATATATTTGTATATTAGCGCGATTGGCACTACTTCCATCTGCTACATCAAGACATTTATTACTAGTTTTATGTTTAATGTAATAATAATCATCCCCTGCCGGTTCTAAATAAAATCTTTGACCATCAGTAGAATTACATATATATGTTCTAACGTTTGTTTTGTCGGCAGTTGCATTACTTTGTACATCCAAACATTTATTTGAAAAGCCTAAATTATAGAATTTATAATAAGTTTTTCCGTCTATTATACTCTCTAAACCTATACCCCAGTCACTTGTTCTAGCAGTGTCTATAGTATATAACCATACATTTTTATTATTTGTTGCTGCTGTGCCATCATCATTATCAATAGATACTCCTTTTGAATTATCTATAGCATTTATTATATGATATTTATTTGCATTGTGTACAAAAGTAGGATTAATAGTAAAATCTTTAATTGTTATTGGTGCAGATTGAAGTTCAACTATGTTATCATAATTTGATCCATCTTCACTTTCTCCACCAATATTGTTATATACTGTCCCCCCATGTACTTCAAAATTACCAGCCCGAAAAGCAATAGCCCCAGCATACTTAGCTTCTAGTGATGAATTATTAGAAATATTACCACCATTCATTATAAGTGACCCATCTATAACTCTAATTGCACCAGTTCTTGTACCAGTATTATTAATAATATTACCACCATTCATTGTTGTTGTTCCTTTTAACTGATATATACCACCAACATAACCTGTTGTATTATTATTTTGAATAGTTGTTCCATTGTTTATAATTAAATTAGAATAATTGTATATGGAAGGTTCTGTCATAGATACGTTATTACCATCTATAGTTATATTTTCTAAAGTTAATATACCATTTTCTAATATTATAGATGCTGCTAAAAAGTCAGACTGCCTTTTTAAACTATGATTCCCATTATAACTAGTTAGTGTAATGTCTTTGTTTTCATTGAAATTGGCTGTTTGATTTTGGGTAATATTGTTCATTAAGTATATGGTTGATTCTTTAGTTGGTGTAGCTTTAGTATAAGCTTTTTCGATTGTTTGATATGGTTTGGCTTTGGTTCCATAACCTAATGTATCACTGCCATTTGATGAGACATATAAATTATTTCTGATAATGTTATAGACTGCACTTGCTGTGTTTATTC
>CALVWP010000015.1 GCA_944367495.1 uncultured Bacilli bacterium | reverse complement strand
ATACCGATAATATTACATATTATGGGTATGTTAAAGATAAAGCAGGAAACATTGGTAAGTGTAATATATCATTTAAAAAAGATGCGACAAAACCGACCTGTACAATGACCGAAAGTGGTACAAAAGGGAACAATAACTGGTATAGATCAAACGTTACATTTAAAGTTGTAAACGATGATAATTTAAGTGGAGTAGCCGAGTATGGAATGAACAATAAAAATACCGTTAGATATGATAAAGCAACACAAATGATATTATTGGCTGATACCAAAAGCATAACATATTATGGCTTTGTTAAAGATAATGCCGGTAATACTAATACTTGTTCAAGAACTGTTAAAAGAGATGTAACAGCACCGACTTGTAAACCAACAAAAAGTAATCAATATACAACAGGCGGAGTAACTGTTAAGTATTCATGTAGTGATGCTACCAGTAATGTAGTATCGTGCCCTAACACGAGAAATAATCTAAAATCATCGATATCTGCTGTTACAATATACGACAATGCTGGAAATAGTGGCACTTGTGCCGCCCAGACTATTAATCATCGAACCGAATATAGGCGAAAAACTAGAAAAGTAGCAACTTGTACTAAAGAATGCTGTGGTAAAGAACCATATGAATATGCTTGTGGAAGTATGTGTAATAAACACGAATGTATCTTTAAAAAGGACAATTGTCTCGAGAGTGATAAGCTTTGTTTTATGATGAAAGTTGGAGCTATTTGTGGGAAATATGCAGGTTATAGTCTATACAGCTCAAAATGTCTAGAATATAAAACATATTACTGTACAGGTTATAAAAATAAACAATGTACGGTAGCCAGCTGCTGCGGTTATACCAATTGGTCAGGCTGGTCAGGATGGTCGACTTCAAATAATTGTAATAGTAACACATGTAAAGCAGAAAGTAGAGTAGTTTATTATTAGAAAGGTGGTAATTAACATGACAAAATTTAAAAAAAACATATTTATAATTGCCACTTTTTTGGTAATTATTTGCCTGTGTTTAGCCGTTTATTTTTACATTAATCCAGCCGAACAAAATATAAATAAAACAGTAGCTGCAGAAACGTATTTAAAAGATATAAATTCGTTTGTCTTAACAGGAAAAACTAACGAAGAATATCAAAAAAAATTTAAATATAATATAAATAAAGATCTATTCGCAATAGGAGAAGATTCATATCAAAGACAAAAACCGTCTGAAGATATAATTGAAGAATACAAATTAGAAAATTACACGTTAGAAAATGATAAATTAGCTAATAATTTAGAAAAAGCGATTAAAGATAATTTTCAAATAAATATCTTGAAAAGTTCTAAAAATTATAATTTATTTTTAATAAAAATTAACTATAAAACATTTTACTATTTTGATTATATTTCAGATTTAAAAACACTTGAAAATGAATTACTATCAAGGCTTAATTTAAATAGTGAAAACGATTCATCACCAGAAGTGGTAGCCAATAAATATAAAGCCAAAGTCAAATCTATGCAGATATTAGATAAATATTTAACTGATTATATTAACCAAGATGAACAAAAATCATATGATCTATATTTGTTTAGCGGTAAATCTTCAAATAACACCCAAGAAGTAGAAGCATATTTATATCAAATTCTAGGATATCATTATGATAAATTCAAAAATAATTTTGAACAAAGAATAGCAAAATACACAAAAAATATTGATGACGAAAAAGTTTTAGAACTATAAAAAGCACAATAAAACCACGATTTTAAATAGTCGTGGTTTTTAATAAAATAATACATATTTATGTAATTTGTAAATAGTTCCATTTATTCTTAAATAAATATAGTATTTACCATTTATGCCATCTTCACTAATATATCTTGCTACTTTAGTTTTTTTACTAGAATCTTTAGGAATTTGAATATCGTAAGTTTTCTTATCTAAAACATTATCTAATATGATTTGAACATCGTCACTTTCTTTAAAAGTTCCATTAACTTTTAAACCAAAAACATCTTTATATAATTTAATATCATATTTTTTTAAAATGTTCTTACCGTCTTTCGCGCCAATTAAAATATGGTTACTTGTAGTTTCAGATTCTCCTAAACTACCTAATCTCACCCCTTGAACACCAGTATATACATCATTCGCATATAGACTCATTTTTTTAGTATTATATAAAGTTGAATTTACATTCATATTAATAACTTTTTCGTCATTTTTTATTTCTGTAATTACATGACCTTGTGTAATCACATAATCGTTATTACCTAAAACCTCTAAATAAGTTTCGTCATTACTAGAAAGTTCATAATCATATAACTCTTTAACTGATCTATCAGAATAATTAATTTGATAAGTTAAAATATGTTTTTTGCCATCAACTTCACTCGCAAACATTATGCGGTTGTTATCTAAAAGGTTAATAGATTCTGGTTTATTAGGAAGATGAACATCTCCATCAAGTTTAAGTAAATATTTTTTATATTCGCTGTTTAATTCATTCTTATCACCAATTACCCAGTTAATGCCTAAAGTAGGGTAGTCTAAATTGACAATCATGTTGCCATTATAACCAGAAATAGTAATTGAATTGGTACTAACATCATAATTAATAGAATTCATTCCAAACCAATTACCAGATTTCTCTCCTGGTAAAATATCATATAAATTAATTGTTTTAACTATATTTCCAGTTGCTCGGTCAATCTCAACCGCCACATCTTCTACTGTTTTCTTATTACCATTAGAAGCTAAAAGCAAATTACCATTGTTAAGCTCATAAACATCATGATGATATCCTCCCGGAATTGCATATTCATAGTATACCTTACCAAGCAAATCCATTTCAATTAAACCGACACTATTTTTTTTATTTAAAATCTTATCACTACTAAGTAATATATGACCATTATTTAGTCTTTGAATGTCCCATTTATAATCTCCGACTAAATACCATCTTACTTCGCCATCTTTGTCATAAGCCGCTGTATAACCAATGTCTTCTGGAGTTGCGAAATAAAATTCATCAGTTTCAAAATCACGATTAGATATATCAGTGACTTTTGCAAAATCATCAGGTAAAGACTCAGTTGTAATCGTAATTTCTTTACTAATTCCACTAGCTTCTAACGTGACTTTATTGTCATACCCTGCATATAATCCATAAATTGGTAAAATATGAACCTTAGACGGTGTAAAAGTATGTTTTAAATCAGCTGAACCGTCCTTTCCTTTAATCGTAATTGTTGGTGTTGTTAAATCTTTAGTTTGAAAAACAATTAAAGCTGAAAGTGGAGAATTACCATAAGGATTTAAAATAACATTGGGATTATCAATCGTAAAATTCGTGTTACTAAGTATTTGACTTTCGGTTTGTGATTGCATATAAAGTATATCGTTTTCCGTACCGATAGCTTCATTATTCATAATATATTCGTATATTAAAATTGAAGCTGCAAAAGTAAAAATAATTAAAAAAACGTATTTAGCAATAATTTTTTTCATTCAAAGCCTCCTAAATCAACCTTATTTCATTTTCTGTAAAGAAAGGTTTATTTTTATCAATTTTATCAAAAAATAATATTCCATCTAAATGATCTACCTCGTGCTGAAAGGCTACAGATAAATCCTCTCTCGCTCTAATTGAAACTTTATTACCATCAGGATCATAACCAGTAATCGTTATTCTTGCATATCTTGGAACATGTCCCTCAACTTCTCTGTTGACACTCAAACATCCTTCTCCAGTTTCTAAAGCAACCATCTCTTCAGAATGACTAACAATTTTAGGATTTACAATAACATAGTTTTGAAATTTACCATCCTCATATTCATAAACAATAACAATAATTCTCTTTAATTTGCCAAGTTGTGGGAAAGCTAAACCCATACCAGGTCTTAAATCGTATTTATCAGCTAGTTTTTCGATTTGACTGTATTTTAAATGTGTAATAATCTGTTTAATTGTATCTTTATCTTCTTTAGAAAGTGGTAACTTAACTTCTTTACTTTTTTGCCTTAAAACCTTATGTTTTTCATCTAAGATATTTAAAGGTTTAAACATATTTATTACCTCCTTATTTAATTTTATCACATTTAAATAAAAAAACTTGTTTTTAATCACAAATAATCGTTTTAAAGTATCAGTATTATAACCCTTATACACATAAAATGTCAAACAACCGTTATCTTACAAAAATTTAAAACACTATTATTCATAGTGCTTAATTGTTATACATATCAACTCTTTTAGGTAATTTTTTTGCCTTATTTGCCGTTTTTTCAGCAAACAGCAAATAAACTTCAATATTAAATGCTCTAGCAATATTATCAATATTTCGGCAAGTTAAGTTTGCCTCTCCATTTTCTATAGTACTAATATAAGCCATTTTAAATTTTGTTTTATTCGCAAACTGTTCTTGTGTTAATTTTTGTTGATATCTATACCACTTGGTATTTAATCCAACAAGTTCCATCGACGTCATAAAATCACTCTACCTTTTTAAATATTAAGTTAAAACTTATTTACATATAAATTATAAAGTTAAAATGTAAATAATTTAATACCGTTAAAAATTATTAAGATATATCTTAACAAGATACAAAATTCATGATATACTTGTGATAGAAAGTAGGGAATATATGCATAAAAAATCAAGTAGTACAAAGAGAAATTATATGATAATGGGACTGTGTGCAGTACTGTTAATAATGGCAGTAGGATATGCTGCCTTTCAAAGTCAGTTAAAAATAACTGGTACATCTAATATAGGAAGTAACTTCTTAGTTAGAATAACTGGTATACAAAGTAATGTACAAAGCGGGAGTGCAAGTAATGCCATAGAACCTAGTTATACCAATACAACAGCTACTTTTAAAACAAACTTAGTATCACCAGGAGATTCGATGAAATATGATATAACGGTAGCTAATGAGGGAAATATCGATGCCGTTTTAAATAGTATAAAAGTAAGTAATTCAAATAATGAAGCTATAACGTTTGAGACAAGTGGAATAGAAGAGGGAGATGAGTTAAAAGCATCAGAGACTGATATATTAACGGTAATAGTAACTTATAATCCAAGTATTACAAGTCAACCAGAAAATACCACTGCCACAATTACAGTAACATTAGATTATGGACAAAGTGGTGGAAGTGCAGTACCGGGGGTAGATGGACCAAGTATAGGAGGACAAGAAGTAGAACTTGTCGAATCAGGTGATGGATTATATGAAGATAATTATGAGGCAGGAAGATATATTTATAGAGGACAAAATCCAAATAATTATATTGAATTTAACGATGAACTTTGGCGAATAGTAGCTAAAGAAACAGATGGCACTTATAAAATTATTAGAGATGAATTATTGCCACAAAATGCTGGTTATACAACAATGGCATATGATGCAAAGAATCATAGAAGTACGGAAAACAACAGTTACTGTGATGCCCAGAATTATGGCTGCGGAGTATATGCGGCAGTATCAGGAGAATTTTCGACGCCAAGTGGTTCTAAGAAAGGAACTGTAACTGAAAATTCAAGTATACAAGAGTATTTAAATGGTGAATACTATACAAGTAATTTAAATTCTACGGCTAAAGAGCTAATGACATCAAATTCATTCAATATTGGAGCAGTAGAATATCTAGACGTAAGTGGAGCAGAAAATGATAGTATAGAAAAAAACATTGCTGGCGAAAAAATGCACACCTGGACAGGAAATGTAGGACTTGTTAATGTAAGTGATGTGCTTAAAGCTAGCACTAATCCAAGCTGTAATTCAGCGAGTACAGTATTGAATGAAATCATGTCAGTTAGTGAACCAGATGATTTTAGTAATCCATGTACTTCAAATTATTTATTATTTGATTTAACAGCTCCAACTTATTATTGGACAATAAATGCCTTTGGATCAGAGTCCGGTTCGATCAATGACTTTTTCGCTTCAACTAGTGCATGGGGTGCTGACCTCAGTGGAGATGCCGGCTTTGTTGGAGTTAGCACTGCGAGCCGTGACGACAATCGCGGCGCGCGTCCAGTTGTCTTTTTGAAATCTGATATTGTTTTTTTTGGAGATGGTACTAAAGATTCACCTTTCCGCATTTATGACAATAGCTCAGAACCTACTAATTAAAAGACCTTTATTTTCGAAAATAAAGGTCTTTTTAAATGTTAATTACTCCAAGCTCTAGCTCCGATAATTATTACAAGTAAAATAAATAAAACTAATACAATAGCTGCGCCATAACCTGTTCCGTATCCTCCGCCATAGCCATAACCTCCACATGGGTTGCCACAGCCATAGCCTTGATACCCACCATAGTAATACATATAATACCTCCTATCTATTCTAGTATAGTCTATGTTAAAGTCAAAATCCGTATATTAAAAACACCTAATTTTAATTTTTAAAATCGAAAACTAGTAAAAAAAAGAAGAATATGCTATGATTATATAAGAATAGGAGGGTGAGACTATGAATCAAAAAAGTAAATCATTAGGCAAACTATTTAAAGATTTAGACAAACCGTTATTAATAGTCTCAGCTGCTCTTTTTATATTTGGCCTTTTAAACATTGTAACTGCCTCATCAAGAGCTGCCGTTGTCAATTACGATGTTTCAATTTATTATTATTTTTATCGTCAGTTAATTTTTATTATTTTAGGTATTATTGGCGGTATAATCATTATCAAAACCGATACTAAATATTATAAAGTAATTATTCCGGTATTATTTGTAGTTGTAATTGTCTTAAATTTATGGGCTTTAACTTTTGAAGAAGTATCAGGTTCGAAAAACTGGATTGATTTAAAATTTAGTAAACTTCAGCCAAGTGAATTAGCTAAGCCAATTATTATCGCTTTACTTGCTATTTTATTTGAAAAAAATTATCGGCAACTAAGAACATTAAATGTCAAACACTATGATATTATAGCTAAACTAATTTTTATTTCAATGATTATTCCTGCTATAATAGTTTTACAAAAAGACTTTGGAACTTTGCTTATTATTTTATTTATTATTTTTATGATGTTTTTAGCCAGTCCGATTTTAAAAATAGACAAAATAAAAACTTTTATATTAATGCTTGTTTTAGGTGTGCTGGCGCTAATTGTAATGTATAACTCACCAAACAGTATTTTAAATGAAGCGCGTCTTAGTCGTTTCACGACCTTTTTAGACCCTTGTGGCAATTATGAAAATGGTGGTTATCAAGTGTGTAACAGTTATATTGCTATAAATGATGGGGGATTATGGGGCTTAGGTATTGGTAAAAGTAAACAAAAATATTCATATATTCCAGAACCTCATACAGATTCAGCTTTTGCTATAATAGCTGAAGAATATGGTATATATCGAAGTGTCTTTATCTTTATATTATATGGTATTTTATTATATAGAATAGCCATTATTGGTTCTAAAGCCGCAAGCCTGCGCGGACGGTATATCTGTGTCGGTATTATCAGTTATATCTTTATTCATATCTTTGTCAATTTAGGTGGAATGTTTGGCTTAATTCCATTAACCGGTGTGCCACTTCCATTCCTATCATATGGAGGTAGTTTTGTCTTATCTCTAATTGCCTCTTTAGCTATAGTTCAAAGAATTTGTATTGAAAGTAAAAATAAAAAGGTGAAAATTCCTAAATAAAAAAGGAATCTTCACTTTTTTATCGTATGTTTATATATGAGAGGTGATTTATATCAGATTCATAAAAAAACATAAAGGTAAAATTTTTATTATTTTATTTATTGCATTTACTATATATACAGTTATAGATACTTATAGCTTTCAAACAAATACATCTAGTAAACCCAAAACTGTTCAAAAAGAAAATACCATTAAAAAAGAAAAAGAAGTTAGTAAAAACATTTTAGTAGATGTTAAAGGGGAGGTAAACACCCCGGGAGTTTATGAATTAACTGTAAGCAATACAGTTATGGATGCTATTAACAAAGCTGGAGGCTTAACTAAAATAAGCGACACTAGTAATATTAATTTAAGTAAAAAACTAGAAGACGAAATGGTGATTATTGTATATTCTAAAAGTGAAATTGAAAAAATGAATGAAGAAGAAAAAATAGAATGCCCACCTTGCAATAATGCCTGCATTACTGAAGAAGATGAAAAAGCCAAATTAGATGAAGAAAAAACTGAAACTTCAAATATTCAAACAGGCAAAGTAAACATCAATACAGCAGATATTGAAACGCTGCAAACCCTAACCGGTATTGGTGAAGTTAAAGCTCAGGCCATCATTGACTATCGTAATAAAAATGGTGGTTTCAAAACATTAGAAGATATTAAAAACGTCTCTGGTATTGGTGATAGTGTCTATGAAAAAATTAAAGATAATATTACACTCTAATTTAATTTTTTTAATTATTATTTTCATTACCACGCTCTATGTCTTATTGTCTTTTTTTGATAAACCTATAAGTAAATACTCTGAAAACGATAGACAAATTACCGGTTATATTTATGACTGTATGGCAAGTGATGAGAAAACTGTTATTAAAATAAAAGGTAAAGAAAATATTTTAATTAATTATTATGATAATTTTAAATGTGTTTTAGGTCAAAAAATTATCGCCCAAGGTGAAATGAAAAAACCATCGGAAAACACTAATTTCTATCTATTTAACTATCAAAATTATTTATTAAGTCAGAAAATAAATTATACTTTTACTGCCAATAAAATAACTGTTACTTCTCAAACCGTTCCCTTAATTTATCAAATCAAAAATACCTTAATTAAACATACTGAAACATATAAATCAAAAGCTTACTTAAATGCTTTTATCTTAGGCGATGATGAATATATCAAAGAAGAAAGCATAAGTAGTTTTCAAACTAATGGTATTAGTCATTTACTTGCCATATCTGGAACACAAATAACGCTTTTTTCTTTTGTTTTGCTATTTTTATTCAGTAAAATATTTAAAAAAATGACATCTTATATTTTAACGATATGTTTTCTCATCTTTTACTTATTTATAACTGGTTTTCAAGCTTCTATTTTAAGAGCTACCTTGTTTTTTATTATACTAACTATTAATAAGCAATTTGAATTAAAAATAAGCACCATTCATTTACTTATTTTAACTTTATGCCTTTTGTTAATTATAAATCCTTATTATCTTTATAGTTTAGGTTTCACTTTATCATTTACTGTCTCTTTTTTCTTAATATTATTTAAAAACTTAATTTCTAAATATCAAAATTATTTTACAAAAACTTTAGTAATTTCTCTAATTGCTTTTTTATCTTCAGCACCTATATTAATTAATAATTTCTTCACTATAAATTTATTATCACCCCTTATTAATATATATTTTGTTCCTCTAATTACTTTTCTTATTTACCCTCTAGCTCTTTTTACTTTTATCTTTAAACCGTTAGATCCTTTATTTTTAAACTTAGTTACCATCATGGAAAACGCTTCTTTAACACTTGCTCAAATAGATTTTTTAAATTTAAGTATGCATCATTTAAATATTTTATTCTTTATTATATATTATATTTTAATTATTTTTATTTTATATAAATGGGCGAAAGGCCAAAATTATATTATAGTTTTTTTTATAATTTTATTTTTTCATCACAACATAAACTATTTAAACCCCAATTCTACCTTAACTATGATCGATGTTGGACAAGGTGACTGCTTTTTAATAAAATTAAAACATAATAAAGGCAATATTTTAATCGATACTGGTGGTGAAAAGTCATATAACGATAAAAAACCTTATGATATTGCTAAAAATATTATAGTTCCATATCTAAAAGCTGAAGGAGTTAAAAGCATTGATTATTTAATCATAACTCATGGGGATTTTGATCATGCGGGTATGGCTTTAAATTTAATCAAAACAATAAAAATTAAAAATTTAATCTTAAATAAAGAAAATAATGCTTTAGAAAATGAAATTACTAATAATTTTAACGGTAACATCACAAACATTTCAGAAGGCACTGTTAAGATAAATAGTGTCAGTTTAAATTTTTTAAACGGTTTAAATAATCATAATGAAAATGACGATAGTCTTATTATTTATACAAGTATTGAAAACAAGAATATATTATTAATGGGAGATGCTTCAAAAGAAAGCGAAAAAAAACTATTAAATACATATAATTTGCCTAAAATGGATATACTAAAAGTAGGACATCATGGTTCCAAAACTAGTACTAGTGAAGAACTTGTCAAAAAAACATCTCCCAAGATATCTTTAATCTCGGCCGGGAGAAATAATATATATGGTCACCCCCACCAAGAAACTTTAAATAAATTAAAACAAAGTAAAGTTTTAATTACCAAAAAAGATGGCGCTGTTAAAATCAATTTAAAAAACCTCGCCATCTTCACCCAAGCCCGCTAATGCATTAGCGTTTTATATAGATAGTCCAGATAAAATTCTGGACTTTTTATTTGTTTTTATTTTCTTTAATTATAATTTCCACATTGCATAAAGCAGCTATTTTAATTAAATCTTCGAAAAAATATCTATTAATTCCTTGTTCATTATTCTTAACCCAATTTATAGATTTGCCAATCGCCTTAGCTAGTTCTGCCTGTGTCATATTTGAATTTTGTCTAATAAATTTTAAAATCTCATTTGGTTTATAATTGCTAGCTTTTATTTCCATATTCCCACCTCAAAATAATGGTACTATGTATTGTGAATCAAACAGCAAAAAGACCATTGACACTAGTCTATATTTTTATTATAGTAAAATTATAAAAGACTAGTTAAACTAGCTCAAAGAAATTTGGTGAATAATATGCATAGGAGTAAAAAGAAAAGAAATATCATAATCTTTAGTTTGATAGGTATATTATTGTGTATGACTATAGTATATGCCGCCTTTCAGACTAAATTAGAAATAAAAGGAACCTCTAAAGTAACCTCAAACTGGGACATCGAAATAACCAATGTTACAAATGGTACTCCAGTAGGTAGTGGGGAAAATGCGGTGGCTCCAACTTGGACAATGACTACCGCTTCCATGGAAGCTAATTTGTATAATAAAGGTGATGCCATGGAATATGATGTCACTATCGAAAATAAAGGAAGTATCGATGCGAAACTAA
>CALVWP010000014.1 GCA_944367495.1 uncultured Bacilli bacterium | reverse complement strand
ATAGATATTATGCCAGTAGTCAAATATGCAGTATATGTGATTATCAAAATAAGGAAATAAAGAATTTAAGTATAAGGAAATGGGAATGTCCAGTATGTCATACAAAACATGAGCGTGATTATAATGCATCAGTTAATATAATGTTCGAAGGCGTAAAAATATATATGAAAGGATTAGAACAAACTATCTAAGCATAAATTTTGACAAATAAATAATAGGGTGGCGACCATCCGAAACTGGTCTATGGAGGAGTCTAAGATTCCAGTGAAGTAGAAAAAGCTTACCGTGAGGTAAGCTGGGTCAAAATTTATTTTGATTTTGTTCTATTAATAGTGTATAATATGTAATACATTTTGAGGTGATTAGTTATGCGCGAAGAGGCAAAAAATCGTATTAGCGAGACTATAGACTATATTGATTTAAAAATTGGCAATAAAGAAGATAATGTAAGAGGTAGTATATATATGCTTGGAGTTGGTTTAGCCGGGACTATTTATGGTGCTTTAGCGCACTCAGATAGTAGTTTAATAAGTGGGATGATAGTAAGTTCTGGAAGTTTGATTTTTAGAGCAATTAATCAAATGCTTTTGAATAAACTTAGAGTGGAAAAATTTGTTTTTGAGTATGCTCTTCGTCATGATGGTATAGTTGAATATAATGATGATGAATATGATGGCAAGCACTTTAAAAAATGATTGACAGATGATTTTATTTAGGGTAAAATTATAGACGTAGTGTTTTGGAGTAGTACTCAAGAGGCTGAAGAGGCGCCCCTGCTAAGGGTGTAGGTCGGGCAACCGGCGCGAGGGTTCAAATCCCTCCTGCTCCGCCATTATGTAATTTACCGCTGATTTTTGGCGGTTTTATTATGCTTTATTTTAACTACTAATTATTTATAATTTTTATCACAGTAATTTTGACAGGCAATTTGAAGTGTGATATATTTGTGATAGTTAAAGGTGGTTAGAATTTATGTATTGTGCGAAATGTGGTAAGCAAAATAAGGTTGGAGCGAGTTTTTGTGAATACTGTGGTGAAAAATTTAATGTTAATTTTCACCATAAAAAAATGAACCGTGATAGTAAAATTATTTTAATAATATGTGGTGTGTGTTTTATAGGAATAGTATCCGTTTGTTTATTTATGTTTTTAAAAGGTAAAAATGATTTTCAATTTAGTGAACTTTATTTAGAAAAAAGTGATTATGATTCGGTATATTTAAAAGGTAAAATAAAAAATAATTCAAATAAAAATTGCTCTGTGGCTACAATTTATTATGAGTATGGGAATGGAGCAGTTATGGAAGAAGATTTTGTAATGATATCTGATTTAAATAAAGGAGAAATTAGAAAGTTAGATGAATTAACTTTTATTGATGAGGATGAAGATGTAGAAAATTATAGGGTTAAAGTTAAGGAAGTAAGTTGCTTAGAATTTTCAGATTAGGCATCTTTTTTTATTGACAAAAATTTATTTTTGATGTATTATTGTGTTAGTACAGTGAGGTGATTGATTGAAGTTTAGTAATGAAATGCCAATTTATTTACAACTTTCCAAAGTACTCGCACTTAACATTGTAAATGGCAAGTATAAAGCAGGTGAAAAAATTCCATCAGTTAGGGATTTGGCTAATATTTATAAAGTAAATCCTAATACAGTGCAGAAAGCTTTAAGCGAACTTGAGAATTTAAATTTGATTTATACTGAGAGGACTAATGGAAAGTTTGTAGTTAAAGATTATAAGGTGATAAAAAATTATACTATTCGTTTAGCTAATGAAATGACATTAAGTTATTTAGAAAATATGAAAGAGCTAGGAATAGAGAAAAAAGAGACATTAAAGTTTATAGAAAGGAATGAATAATTTGTTATTAGAATGTAAGAATGTATGTAAATATTATGGAAAAAAGGAAGTTTTAAAAGATATTAGTTTTAGTTTACCTGAAGGAAAGATTGTTGGTTTACTTGGGAAAAATGGTAGTGGAAAGACTACTTTAATTAAGATTATTAATGGGCTGCTTTCTTTAAATAGTGGAGAAGTATTTGTTTGTGGCAAAGAAATTGGGGTAGAAAGTAAGAAGCTTATTTCTTATTTACCTGAGCGTAATTATTTAAATGTCCATAAAAAAGTTAAGGATGTTATCGATTATTTTGCAGATTTTTATGCTGATTTTGATAAAGAGAAAGCTTATAAGTTACTTGATGAATTAAAGATAAAAAAAGAAGATAAGTTATCGGTTATGTCTAAGGGAATGAGAGAGAAAGTTAGATTAGTTTTAGTGATGAGTAGAAAAGCTAAGTTATATATTTTAGATGAACCGATGGGTGGAGTAGATCCGGCTACTAGAGATTATATATTAGATACAATTTTAAATAATTTTGACGAAGGTGCGACGATTCTTATGTCAACTCATTTAATTAGTGATATTGAAAGAGTTTTGGATGAGGTGATTTTCTTAGCTGATGGAAAGATAATGCGATTAGAAAGTGCTGATAAACTTAGAAGTGAGACTGGTAAGTCAATTGATGAAGTATTTAGGGAGGAATTTAAATGTTAGGTAAAGTTTTAAAGTATGATTTAAAATCAGTATGTAGATATTTAATACCTTTATATATGGTGTTACTTGGGCTTGGTTTAATGATAAGAATACTTGGATTTTTTGAAAATAATGCGATTATTAATATTATTTTAGGAATTATGATAGTGGCTTTAGTTTTGATATCGGCATTTTCATTTGTTTTAAATGCAATATTTGTTATTAAATATTTTTTAGATAATTTATATAAAGATGAAGGTTATTTAACGCATACTTTACCGGTTAAAAAGGGTGTTTTACTTTCATCTAAAGTATTAACTGCGTTAATTACAGCTATTTCTACATTTATATTTTTAATACTTAGCTTACTTTTGGCTTTTTATCAAAAAGGATTATTCGATGAGATTATAAAGGTGTTTTTGGAAAATGTTGGTGGTAGTAAGTTATATGAATTTTTTATATTTTTAGGAGTATATAGTTTAGTAGGTTATTTAACGACCATTTTAATGGTATTTGCGGCTATTTCAATTGGCTATAGTAAGAGCAGTAATAAACTTGTAAATTCAGTTGTTTGGGCTTTGATATTTTACTTTGGAATGGAGTTTTTATACTTAGGTTTATTAGGAGGTATAATGTGGATTAGTCCAGAGTTTATTACAAGCTTAGAGGGTAATACTTTTATAATGAAAGATTTACTTAATTTCTTTATGATTTTTATGATATTTACAGCGATGATTGGAGCTATATATTATTTTATAAGCTATAGATTTATGAGCAAAAAACTTAACTTGGAATAAAAGGTTAAGTTTTTTTGGTTGATTTAATTAATTTTAAATTTAAATATTTCATTATCATATAATAGGTGATATGAATGAAATTTTATAAAGAGTTTTTAGAAGCGGTTAAAAGAGGTGATCCATCTTTTAAAGGTAAATTAGAAATTTTTTTATACCCGGGTTTTTGGGCTTTGATATTTTATAGAGTGTCGCGATATTTTTATTTAAATAAAAGTTATTTTTGGGCTAGATTTTGGATGGAATTTGGAAAGAGACTTACTAGTATAGAGATTCATCCTGGTGCAGTTATTGGCAAAAGGTTATTTATAGACCATGGATTTGGAGTAGTAATTGGTGAGACGGCTATAATTGGCGATGATGTGACGATATATCACGGAGTTACTTTAGGTGCGACTGGAAAGAAGTGGGGTAAGAGACATCCTAATGTTGGAAATAGAGTGATGATAGGAGCAGGGGCTAAAATTCTTGGAAATATTAATATTGGTGATGATGTTAAAATAGGCGCAAATGCGATAATTTTAAAGGATGTACAAAGTAATGTAACAGCGGTTGGTATTTATAAGTAAACTGTGGTACAATTATTTTATGGGAAAAGCAAAAATAATCGCCTTTTGCGGTATTGATGGTAGTGGTAAGAGTACGCAGCTTAAATTAATGAAAGATTATTTAAGTAAAGATGCGAGAGTTTTAGTGGCTAAACTTGAATATTCTCCTTTGAATAAAATGGGAGATAATAAGTTTTTAGATTTGATTTTGAAAGCATATAGTGGTCTTAGAATTATTTCATATTATTATTCTTTGCAGCACAAAGAGGCTTTTGATTATGATTATATTTTATGTGACCGACATTTATTATGTTATTTAGCTTATGCGTATGCTTATGATGCATCACATTTAAATATTATTAGAGATTTATTATTTATGGTTGATGATCCCGATATGACTTTTTATTTTGATGTGCCGGTGGATGAGGCTTTAGACCGAATTAACAAACGTCTTGTTAAAACGCGTAATGAAAATGTTGATACTTTAACAAAGGCTAAGGAAGGTTATGAACAGGCAATGAAGTTATTTAAGAATGTTTACCGTATTGATAATAATTTATCTATAGAAGAAAGTTTTGAAGAAGTAAAAGACAAAATTAAACTTTTAAGGAAATGATAATGATTTAAATATAGGAGGTTTTTATGGGTAGAAAAAAAATTGTTTTATTATCAGTGGTAGTTTTAGTAGTGATTATTGTTTTGATTTTTAAAGTATTTAGTATGGTTGGTGCGGCAAATAATGAAGTTAGTTATGCTTTAAGTTTAGTAGAAAAGCAAGCTGATACTGAAGAGGCATTTGAAAGTGATGGTTATACTTTAGAAAATCCTAATGTGCTTTTAAATCCTTATGGTAATTCACCGCTTACAGCTTTAGTGATATTTGAGACTGATAAAGAATCTGAGGTTAAGATTGAAATTAAAGGTAAGGACGTGCTTTCTACTTATAGTCATGTTTTTCCAAAGGATAAAATTCACTATATTCCAGTATATGGACTTTATGCAGATTATAACAACGAAGTTTTAATTGAGGTAAATGGTGAACAAAAGGTTTTGAATATTAAAACTGATAAATTACCTGATGATTTTATTTTGCCAAGTAAAGTTATTAAGGATGAAAGTAAACTTTCTAATGATTTATATTTTTTTACACCATCTTCTAAAGGTTATACATGTGCTTATGATGTGAATGGTGACGTTAGATGGTATTTAGATGAGAGAGCTATTTGGGAGATTAATAGATTAGAAAATGGACATTTACTTTTAAGCACAGAAAGATTAGTTAATGATCCTTATTATTCAACTGGCTTATATGAAATAGATATGCTTGGTAAAATATATATGGAATATAGTTTACCTGGAGGTTATCATCATGATTATTTTGAAATGAAAAATGGCAATATATTAGTGGCAACTGATGATTTTGATAGTGGTACGGTAGAGGATTATATAGTCGAGATTGATAGAAATACGGGTAATATTGTTAAGAGATTTGATTTAAAAGATGTTTTAAATATGGAAGATGGTAAAAATGAAAATTGGACTAAATACGATTGGTTTCATAACAATTCTATTTGGTATGATGAAAAAACTAATTCGATTACACTATCTGGGAGACATCAAGATATAGTTATTAATATAGATTATGATACAGGTAAACTGAATTGGTTATTAGGTGATAATACTAATTTTAGTGATGAATATCAAAAATATTTCTTTAAATTAAAAAAAGGTGAATGGCAGTGGTCACAGCACGCAGCGATGATAACACCAGAGGGTTATGTGTTTTTATTTGATAATGGCAATAATAAATCCAAAAATAAAGATGAATATGTAAAAGCTGAAAATAGTTATAGTCGCGGGGTAATGTATAAGATTGATACGAAAAATATGAGCGCGGAAGAAGTTTTTGAATATGGTAAGGAAAGAGGTAGTGAATTTTATTCACCTTATATTTCGGATGTCGATTATTTGGATGATGATCATTATATAATTCATTCTGGCGGTATATCTTATAAAGATGGTGTTATTCAAAATCAGCCGGCAGGTATAGCTAATTCTGATACTTTAGTTAGTGATACAGTAGAAATTTTGGATGATGAAGTTATTTTTGAGATGATTTTACCGACAAATAATTATAGAGTAGAAAAGATGAGTTTATATGATGGAAATTTTACTTTAGGTAAGGCTAAAAGTATTGGAAGTTTAGGAGTTACTGAAGTTGATGATCAAGAATTTGCTTTTACGATGAATTATAAAAAAATTGATGAAGAATATAAAAAATATGATATTAAATTAACTAAAGAGAAAGATCGTTTGGCGATAACGGGAACATTTAAAAAAGGAACGCCTGTTAATGTTATTTTATATAAAGATATGACAAAAAATATTTATACGATGAGAGTTAGTAAAACACCTTATACTGCTTTATGTGTTGATTTAGGGGTAGAAGATGATAATGAAAATATTACGGTAACAAAATATATTAATGCCGAAGGATTAACTGGTAAATATAGTATTTATATAGAAATAGATGGATCTTTATATAAAACTGATGAATATGTTAAATTTTAAAGTGTGGTTTTTAAATCATGCTTTTAAAATGTGGTTATTTGTGTAAAGTGTTTAGTTTGATAAAACTTGAAGTAAAAAATGATTTTTGTAGTTTTTGGCCTTTTCAATTTTATATTTTCAATCATATATAAAATTAGGAGGTATGATAAATGGAATATAGAGGAATAGATGTTTCTAAATATCAAGGAGATATTAATTTTCAAAAGGTGAAAAAAGATGGCGTGCAGTTTGTCATAATACGTATTGGTTATGGGCAATATGAAAGTCAAAAAGATCCTAAGTTTGAACAAAATTATGAGGGCTTTAAAGAAGTAGGTATTCCTATAGGAGTTTATTTATACTCTTATGCGATGAGTGTGAGTGATGCGACTAAGGAAGCTAAGGTTGTTTTAAAATGGCTTAATGGTAGACAGCTTAATTTACCTGTTTATTATGATATAGAAGATAAATCACAGATAAATTTAGGGAAAAAAGTTTTGACTAATATGTGTGAGGCTTTTTGCAAAGAAATAGAAAAAGCTGGATACTCTTCTGGTATTTATACTAATAAATATTTTTTTACCACTTATTTAGATTATCAAAAATTAGAAGAAAAATATACTATATGGGTAGCGCAATATAATGATATAAATACTTATAAAGGTAAATATGATATGTGGCAGTATACGTCGTCAGGGAAAGTTGATGGTATAAAAGGGAATGTTGATTTAGATATTTTATACAAAGATATTTTTGATGATCGCGGAGAGGAAAATAATTCAGAAGATGATGGAAAACTTCCAGATTTAAGTGGTTATAATGGTACATCGATAGTTGATGCTTTAAAATCAGTAGGTTATGATAGTTCTTTTGATAGCCGAAAGAAGTTATATGCGGAAGCTGGTTTTGCTGATACATATAAAGGAACGGCTAAGCAAAATGAGGATTTACTTAAGGCATTAAAAGGTAATGGTTATTATAAAGCGGATTATAAAGGACTTTCTTTTGTTGATGGTTTAAAGTCGATAGGTGTGGATTCGAGTTTTGCTAATAGAAAGAGAATTGCCAGAGTAAATGGAATAGATAATTATAAAGGAACAGCTTTTCAAAATATCAAATTGCTTAACATGCTTAAAGCAGGCACTTTAAAAAAAGGTTAGATTTATCTAGCTTTTTTCTTTGGGTATGTTATAATTATAATGGAGTGAGATGAATGTTTGGTAGTAAGTTAAAAGGGAATAAAGGAAAAAAAGATATTGCTTTGGTAGCTTTAAAATACAATAAGAAAAAGAAATTAATTAAGAAAGTTGTTTTAACTTTGTTAATTATATTTATTATTGGCATTTTATCTTTTTTTGGCTATAAGTTTTATAAAAGAAATAGTATTTTAAAAAAAATAAATACTGATATCTCGATAGAATTTGGTGAAAAGTTGACTTTAAAATACTTTTTGAAAGATGATTTTAAAAAAGTTAAAGTTAGTCCAAAATTAGATTCGATCAAAAAGGTTGGAAATTACAAGGTGAGTTTGATGGTCGATAATGAAAAATTTACTGTTAAAGTACATGTTAAAGATACGACTGCACCAGTTCTTACTTTGAAAGATGTTCAGATTTATTTGGATGAAGATTTACCAAAAGCTGAAGCTTTTGTAGAGAAGGCCGAGGATTTATCAAAGGTGACGCTTTCGATGAGTAAGATTCAAAAGACAGCTGGGGAGCATGAGGTTGAAATTACAGCTACTGATGAATATAAAAATAAAAGTAGTAAAAAAGCAAAACTGACAATTTTAGAGTATAAGGGATCAGTTAAGTTTAATGGTTTAACTAACTTAAGCGTTGTTGTTGGCAGCAAACCAGATTTAAAGAGAAATGTGACAGCTGTAGATGAGAGATTTGGTAATTTAGAATTTACAATTGATGATGCAAAAGTTAATTATAGTGTACCCGGTGTTTATCAGATATATTATACAGCTACTGATAAATTAGGGAATAAATCTACTAAGGAAAGAAAGATTACTATTAAAGAAAAAACTGTTATGATTAATAATTTTCCGACTTATTCACAGTTTCCTAACTACCCAAATGGGTGTGAGACGATAGCTTTATATTTAATGCTTAAGTATTATGGAGTTAAAGTTAGCCCTGAGACTTTAGTTAATAATTTGAAAAAAGGTGAGGGTGTATATTGGGAAAATGATATTAGATATGGCGGAGATCCGGAGATTGAATTTGTTGGAGATCCTAGAGATTCTCATGGTTATGGAGTTTATCAAAAACCAATTATTAATTTAGCTAGTAAATATAAATCTGGAATGGTAGATTATACTGGACATTCTTTGAATGATGTTTTGAATTTGGTTAAAAGTGGAAAACCAGTTCAGGTATGGGTTTCGATTAATTTAAAAAATACTTCTGTTTGTGCAGATTGGACACATAAAGCAAGCGGTAAAAAAATAAATTGGATTTGTAATTTACATAGTGTTGTGGTGATTGGGTATAATGACAGCTATGTTTATGTTTCTGATCCATATACTGGTAGCATTAAAAAATATAGCCGAACACAGTTCCAAAAAATGTATAATTTATTTGGAAAAAGAGCTATATATTTTAAATAAATTTTCATTAACATAATTTACCACATTTTTATCAAATTATTTCCATAACTTTTTAGTATGATTATTACAGAGTTAGGAAGAACTCTTTGAAGGAAGTGATAGATTTAAATATTTTTTCTAAACTATACTCACAGTAAGCAGTCTTTATGACTGTTTTTATTGTTTAAATGTTAAAACTTTTTGAATAATTAATTTAATAAATATACCCCAAATGAAAGGTAGGCAGCAAATATTAACCAAATTAAATATGGAATGTTTATTAAACCAGATAATTTGTTTTCTTTGTAAAATTTATAAATCATGATTATTACTAATATTATTAATAAAATGATCCATATAAAAGATAATAGATACCATTTAAATATAAAGAAGATGATAGACCAAAGTCCATTTACTATTAATTGCATATAGTAGATGGTTTTATTTTGTTCATTTTGTTTATAAAAGCTAAAGCCCATTATGACATATAAAATAGTCCAGACTATGGGGAATACTATTCCCGGCGGAGATAGTGGTGGTTTATTTAAATCTTGATAGTTCATGAATGGACTTATAATTAAACCGATTACGCTTCCCATAATTACAGGAATTAAAATATTTTTTATTAAGTTTTTCATTGTATCACCAGTATTAATATATGTAAATCAAATGATTTTATGATATACTAAAAAAGGTGGTTAATCATGCAGAAGATATTGATTGTCGAAGACGAGGTAAAAATTAGAGAAGAACTGGCTAGCTTTTTAAAAAATAATGGCTACGAAGTTACTATCTTGAATAATTTTGAAAATACTTTAAATGATATTTTAAGTAAAGATGTGGGTTTAATTTTAATGGACATTAATATTCCAGGGGTTAATGGAATGTATCTATGTAAAGAAATTAGAAAAGTAAAAAATATTCCAATCATTATAGTTACTAGTAAAAATAGTGAAATGGATGAGCTTAT
>CALVWP010000013.1 GCA_944367495.1 uncultured Bacilli bacterium | reverse complement strand
AAGAAAGGATTTATTTGGAATAAGAGTATGAAAAATAAAGATATTAATTATAGTGAAATATGTAATTTATTTAGAAAAGTGATTACAGCATTAGTTTGCATTGAGTATAATTGTTCTGATAAAGATGTGATAAAAGAAACTAAATGTTTTTTAAAAAATTTTATAAAGCAGTATGAGATATATTCATTAAAATTAAATTCTAATTTGATAGACTTCAAATATAGTGAAAAAGATGTAGTTGAATTTGCTTGTAGTTTATATGATAACGTTAATGTATTTAGATTTGCTGAGGAATTAGAGTTTGGTTTTTCTGAACTTGTAAAAAATATATTATTAGAAAGGGAAAAGAAAAATTAGTGCTAAAAGGACAGATGGTGGAACTTGGATTAATGTAAATGGAAATGATGAAAAGGGGCATGTAAATATATATGATAATGATCCTAGAGGAGAACATGATTCAATACACATAAATATAGATTATGATAATGAAAAATTTAGTATTACTGAAAAAGAAGATGGCGATACCTCAAGAACTGATTGTGATTGTTTCCTAACCACAGCCTGTATGAGATTTTTACAAGATAAATTTGATGATAATTGCTATGAATTAACTATTTTAAGATGGTTTAGAGATAATTTTGTTTCAAAAGAAGATATTACTTTATATTACGAAGTTGCACCTACAATAGTTGAAAATATTGATTCATTAGAAGATAATGATAAAATATATGATTATATATATAACCACATTGTAGAGGCTTGCGTTAAGGCTATTGAAAATGGCGACTATGATTTTGCATACAATAGATATAAAAGTAGTGTTTTAGCTTTAAACGAACAATTTGGTGAAAAAGAAAAAGAGCAAGAAAATGGTTTTGTAAAAAAACTTTGTACTTTAAATAATAAACCAGCTCTAGCATAATATCACTTTTTTATCACTTTTTTCTTGATTTTTAAAAATTCACACTAAATCTTTTTAAACAAAAGTAAACTAAAATGCTTAAAAATAAAGGAAAAACAAACTTTTTAATTTTAATTAAATCTTATAAATAAAACTTCTATTCTCCACCAAAATGATAGTTTAGCCCTTATTTTATAAGGGCTTTTATTTTGCAATATCACATTTATATCATTATTTTCTCCACAAAATTTAAAGAAGCTGTTGCTATATCTACTATTGATAAAATGTTAGTAATTGATTTAATTAATTATCAAGTATCAAAAGAAAATAAAGAAAAGTAAAAATTTTAGTTTATTGAAAAAATTATAAATTTATTATAATTAGATTATAGTTGATACAAATATTTTAAACTATTATATTTTCCACTACTTTCATTAATTGCTATTTTTTATTTTAATACACAAAATAAAAGAAAATGAGTTTATTGTTCATTTTCTTTTATCATATTTAAATATTGTTCTTTTAATTCTGGGTATAATTTAAAAAATTGATCTATGTTTATTCCTCTGTTTTTCCACCTTATAACTTTAGGAACTAAATCGCTATTATCTTTGGGAAGAAAAGAAGGTCTATTTGGGTATAAATAAAGTTTTAATTCTCCACTTTCATTTAATTCTTTAAGTTTTTCAAAAACGTTATCTATATGTTCTTCATGAAGAACATTCTCATCAGATTCACTAACCACTTCTGCTGACCAACCAGTTTTTCCTGAAATAAAATTTTTACCATTTAATGTATAAAGTGAGCCAGAAACATTAAAAATATTTTTAAACATATTTTCTTTTCTTTCCACTAAAATTACTGGATTATTTTCTGTTCCATCACCACTTAAATAATAATATAAATCACTACCTTTATGGCTGATAAAAATTGTAGAAATTGCTTTAGATATGCCAGCATATACCCAAGACTTACCATGAGTACTTTTATTTCTTTTAATTATTTTTAATCCTTGATGTATACTTCCGTGATATATAGGACTTATTGTTTCTTTCATATTTACCCTCTTCTATTTACAGAATAAAATTTTATTTTAAAATCATTTTATAAATTTTACTATTTTTAAAAAAGAATCATCTTTTTGTAAAATTAAATTACAGTATTTTTGAAACATATTTAATTTATTTTGATAATTTAAACAACCTATTTTAAAACATTTTTTATTGTTTTTAAATTCAATAAAAAGGTCACTTAAATTATCACCAATTAAAATAACTTCATCTTTTTGATTTAAAATTTTTTTGATTTTTGCTGGTATATCAATTTGATTTTTATTTACCGAATGGATTATGTCGTTTCTTAAAGATTTTAGTTGATTGTGATGGAATTTAAAAATGTTGGCAATTATGTAAATGTTGTTATAAAAACAATTATAACTTTTTAAAACTTTTTCAATAATATCGGTAATTCCAGCTGAAACTATTATTATTGGAATTTGTTTTTTATATGCAAATTGTAAAAAATCTTTGACTCCATTTCTAAGAGTGAACAGCTCGTTGTAGCAAAGTTGATCAAAATCAGTTTTTTTAAAATTATATTTTATAAGCAAATCAATGTGGTTTTCATACCATCGTTTCATTAGTTTATTTTTGATTTTATATTCTATAGAGTCGTTTTGTTCAATTTGAAAATAAAATTTGTGATTGTTTTTACTTTTTATTATATAATCTTTATCTATGTTAGGTATTTCTGATAAAACACTCCAACAATTTTGACTATCTTTAGTAGTTAAAGTATGATCAAAATCGGTAATTATATATAATTTGTTTATATCAAATGTTACTTTTTTAGACATATACTCACCTATTTTAATTATATTAATTATATTGGTTAACATGTGTTTTTTTGATTTACATGTATTTTTTCGATTTATACTATTGATAAATGTGAAAAATATATGTATACTTAGGTTGAGGTGATGGTATGAAGGGTTTTAAATATGTCATTATGTTATTTTTAGTTTTAATGTTATCTGGATGTGGGAAGCAAACTTTAACTTGTCAAAAAAGTGAAAAATCAGATGCTGGAAAAATGAGTGAAAGTCATACAATTGTTTTTAAAAATGATGAGATTAAATTATACAATGCATCTGTAACAGTAGATCTTAGCGAAAAATATATAGATTATACTGATATGTTTATGGAAAATTTAGAATCGGCATTTGATGATTTGAAAGATCAAGATGGTATTACTTATAAATCAAATAAAGATAATGGCGTTATTACTATATCTATTAGTGGTAATTATGACAAGATGAATCAAGAATCAAAAGACAATCTAGGTTTTTCTGATGCAGATTCTTATGATTCTGTCAAAAAAGAATTTGAAGAAAACGAATATACTTGTAAATAAATTCTTGCCTAATGGCAAGTTTTCTTATACAAAAAATAATGAGATTATTCTCATTATTAGATTATTCTCATTATTTTAAATCAATTTGTTTATACAAATTTTCAATTTCTGACATGTTACTTGTATAGCCACTATATTGAGCAACTATTTCTTTGTCTTTTATAGCCAAGGTAAGTGGTGTTCCAGACATTTCATCACCCATTAAAGTACTTATAATTGATTGTGCATCTGATTGATTCATAGTGTCATATTCTAATATATAAGCTGGAAGATGGTTTTCACCAACATAATCGTTTAATAATGGCAAATACTCTTGACAATAATGGCATGTAGAACTTGTAATAACCATGATAAATGGTTCTTTACCATTATATAAACAATCATATTGTTCAGGGGTTAATTTAGCTAAATTTTTGTATTCCTCATCTGGTTCAGTATCACAAGCAAAAACGAATAATCCAGATTCTTCTAAGAAATCATATACTTTAGCGCTATTGCCTAAGTTTTTGTCCATACCATATTTTACTTTGCCATTTTCTACTACAATTAAACTCGTTTTATCATAAGAAACTAAATCTGTTTTAAGTTCTTTTTTTATTTTCTTTAAATCAGAGTTTGAAACCTCATCGCTAAGATAGTAAATACCGGTGTTAATTTTTTCAGCTGCTTTATTGATAGAAGCCTTTTCTTTATCACTTAAACCATCTGAAACAACAATAGCATACTTATCACTTTCTTTGGCTAAACACTCATATTGACTATAATTAATACTACCTAATTTAGTATACTCTTTATCTGCTTTAACGCCACAAACAAACGTGGTATCAGGTTCTGGCCAAAAAGCAATTAGTAAAATAACTGCAATGACTAAAACTATCGAAATAAGCAGTATTAACATTCTTTTGTTTTCATTCATATTATGTACCTCATCTTTCCATTTATATAATATCATATTTGAGGTTTTGTAATCAATATAACTGTGTGTTTTTTTAGTGAAATTGCTTGCTTTTTAAACATTTTTGTTAAGATTATATTCAAATGTTAGAAGCTTAAAAGTTTTCAAATTTTTAGGTGTTTTATATTAATATGTTGATATGATCAAGATGTAACTTCTATGTCATTTATTTTATATTTGTCTAAAGCTGTTACCATTTTTTTAATATGTTTTTTCATATGGTGATGATGATAATAATTCAATAATACTTGAACTTTTCCTTTTTTTACCATTAAAATATCTGGGTAAGATATTATTTGCCTTTTTTTACTATTTATATAAGTAAAACTTTTTAAATAGGGAGATATTATTTCTTTCAAATGATTGATACATTTTTCGTCTACATTAAAATTTAAAATTTTAACTGGAATGTTTAATTTTTTGATAATCTTTATTTTTTCTTCATCGTCAGCATTTAGATCATATGGTAGTAAATTTTTACATATGTTTTTTAATCTATAATTTTTTTTCATATCATCTAAGTAAAACATATATGACCATTTATTACTTTCACAGCAAATTTCTTTAGAAATTTTATAAATATCTCCATTTTCACTTATAATTACATCTGCTTCGTAATATCTATCTCTAAATATTTGATTAGCTTTTTCTTTAATAACATTGTTGATTGGAAAAATAATATCTTTTTCTCCTTTAACAGTAGTATACCAATAAGCGATGTGCTGGCTTAAAGAAGATAATAAGTTTTTATTATCCATGTCTATTCCCCTTTCTATCGGTATTACTGATTTTACTACTTTTAAATATTATTTTATTTTGTTTGCTTGAACGTGAAGTTATGGACTATTAATGTTTAAAATTCATTTGAATGTATATTAATGTTGTTTATATGTAATATTTTCTTGTTTATGCATATATTTTAATATGAAATATATTGGACTTATATGTAAAGGTATTATTATTGGACTAGCAAAAATTATTCCGGGAGTGAGTGGGGCAATTATAGCAATTTCTTTGGGAATATATGAACGATTAATTTATATTATCTCTAAGCCTTTACACATTAGCTTAGAAGATATTAAGTTTTTATTATGTTTATTAGTTGGAGGAATTTTAGGAATTGGTATAATTTGTAAAGGTGTAAAGTTTTGTTTAAACCACTATTATCTACAAACTATATTACTTTTTACTGGTTTAATTGTTGGTGGTATTCCCGATATCACGAAAGAAATAAAACACAAATTTAAATTAACAAATATTATTGTTTTACTTATCTCTTTTGGTGGATTATATTATTTGATTAATTTAGACAGTGGAAACTCTTTGGACACAAATAATTATATAACATATTTTTTTATAGGAATTATTGAATCTTTAACAACAATTATTCCAGGTGTTAGTGGTACAGCAATTTTTCTGGCTTTAGGTCTTTACGAAACTTTGATAACTATCTTTGAACAATTGAGTAATTTTAGTATTGATATTATTGTATTAGGGTTATTTGTGTCTGGTTTTACTTTAAGTACAATTTTAATCGCTAAAGCAATTACTTTTTTATTTAAAAGAAAAAAAGAACTAGCTTATAGTGGAGTTCTGGGATTTATGCTTTGTTCCTTAACAGCAATGCTTAAGAATTGTTTATTAGTAAATTTTGATAGTTTAGAATTAATAATTGGATTAGTTTTATTTATGTTTGGACTTTATGTAACAAAAAAAATCAATACTTTTTTTAGCAAATTATGAGTTGAATTTCATATTATTATTTAGAGGTGATTATGTGGAGAAAAAAATACCAAAAGTGTTTGCTAATAAAATAGAGAAAAAAGCAGGGAATAATGAAGATATTTATTATTCACATGAAGATAAAACTGATGAACGTAAAAGTTCTTTTACAAAAATTAAAGGTAAAAACATTAATCAAAAATTAAATGAGATTTTTAATTCGGCCAATTATATATATAAAGCTGATGTTAGACTAGTTTTAAAAGATAAGACTATTAACAAAAGAATCGTCGGTAGAAACGCAACGCATTTGATTACTATTGATAATGAGCTTATTCCTTTAACTGATATTATAGACATTGAAAAAGCTAATTAGTTTTAGCTTTTTGTTTGCGTTAAAAAACATAAAATGATAAAATGGTGCTTGGATATGGTGATATAATGATTAGTAAATTTGAGTATAGTAAATGCTTTATAAATAAAGATGAAATATTAATATGTCCAATATGCCATACTAGATTGTCATATTTAGATCATTCTTTGATTTGTAAAAACAGACATACTTATAATATTTCGAAAAAAGGGGTTTCAACACTTATTTCTCACAATCATATTAAAGAAAGTAAAATATATGATTATGAACTGTTTCTTAACAGAAGAAATCTTATTCAAAAAATGTTTTATAAAAAGCTATATGATAAAATTGTTAATATTATAGTTAAGAACTTTAATGGGAAGATAAACATCTTAGATTTAGGATGTGGGGAAGGTACACATACCATGAATATATTAAATAATTTGAAGCAAGATTATATGTACTATGGCTTTGATTACGCCAAAGTAGCTATAGATATGGCTAGTGATTATAATTTTAAAAATAGATTCTATTTTATAAGCGATGTGAATAATATTCCGATTAAAGATAATTCCATTGATCTAATTATTGATATATTATCTCCTTACAATCATTTAGAAATTAAACGAGTTTTAAAAAAAGATGGTATTTTTATTAAAGTAGTACCGGGTAAAAACTATCTAAAGGAATTAAGAAATGCTATTAAACTAGGCAGTTATAATAATGCATCTGAAGTCGAGAAAAATTTAAGAAAATATTTTAAAGTAGTTCAAAAAGAAAGTATTTTAACTACTCACCAAATCACTAATGAAGATTTTATGTTACTTTTAAAAATGTCACCAATGCACAGTAAGAAAACATTTAATATGCCTAAGGTAATTACTATTGATTTAAATATATATATTGTTGATGGAAAAAATTATTAAACAAATATGAAATACTACTGTGTCACCATAGAAATTAGTCTTTGTTTAAACTGTTGAATCTTTGTCGACAGTTTTATAAGAAAAAATATATTATATAGAATATAGTAGACTAAAATTGACTATAAATTCTTTTTTAATATGACGCCTCTACTACAATATAGAACTGAAAAATATCAAAATATGATAAAATATTAATTAAAAGAAATATGAACAATTTACTTTAATTAAAAATCAATATATAATCAAAGTAAAGGAGATGATTATATGTATAGGTTTAAGTATTATTATAAGGATGGTAATACAAAATTAAGTGATAATGTTTGCAATGACGTTAAAAACTTTGATGGTGAAATTCAAAAGATAACTAAAAACAAAGATTTTAAAACTACTCATGCTGAAAAACAAGATTTGAATAAATTCTTAAAGTTAGCAATAAATGAATACGAAAAAAGTTTTAATAATATCTACCGTATAGATATTATTGATAATAATACTAATGAAATACTAGGCTATGTAGACAAAAGTGAGTGTTTAATGGATGGCAAAAAAGGGCATTTACTATATGATCCAGTCAGTGGTGAAGCCATAAATGCAAGAATTGACGATAATTATGACAAATGCATTTATAGTTTTAAGTATTACTACAATGATGGGACTAGTGAAGTTAGTGATGTTAAAGCAACAAGGCCGGAGGAATTATATAATGACTTTGATGGTTTAATAGATTGGGATGAGCTTTATTCGTTTGATGATAGAACTGTTACCACTAAAGAAGTGTTACAAACTGCTGTGAGGGCTTATAAAGGCTTTCTCCCTGATTTTTATAGAATAGAAATAATTAATAGCAAAACAAATGAAGTGGTTGATTATATCGATTTAAATGAAAAGGAATAAAAAAATATATAATTTTTTATATATTGATATTAATTTGAATTGATTTAAAAACTACATTTGCGTGCCAATATGTTGCCGATAAATTTTATATATAAATAATTGATTGAATAAAAACTATTTTATAGTACGATAAAAGTCCTTGATTTTCAAGGACTTATAAACTAAATGGTCGGGAAAACAGGATTTGAACCTGCAACCCCCTGGTCCCAAACCAGGTGCTCTACCAAGTTGAACTATTTCCCGATATAAATGGCGCGCCCAGTAGGAGTCGAACCCGCAACCTTTTGATCCGTAGTCAAACGCTCTATCCAATTGAGCTATGGGCGCACATTTAAATAACATATAACAATATTATCATAAACTTATGTCTTAGTCAAGTTCATTAAACGTATAAGGCAATTCAAAATTAGTTTTTAAAACCGTTGATAAACAACGGTACTTTTTTAATGGTGGTTTCGGACAGAATCGAACTGCCGACACGAGGATTTTCAGTCCTCTGCTCTACCGACTGAGCTACGAAACCATAAATGGCGGTTCCGACGGGAATTGAACCCGCGATCTTCTGCGTGACAGG
>CALVWP010000012.1 GCA_944367495.1 uncultured Bacilli bacterium | reverse complement strand
ATAGATATTATGCCAGTAGTCAAATATGCAGTATATGTGATTATCAAAATAAGGAAATAAAGAATTTAAGTATAAGGAAATGGGAATGTCCAGTATGTCATACAAAACATGAGCGTGATTATAATGCCTCAGTTAATATAATGTTCGAAGGTTTAAAAATATATATGAAAGAATTAAAGCAAACTATATAAGCATAAATTTTGACAAATAAATATAAAGTAGGGTGGCGACCATCCGAAACTGGTCTATGGAGGAGTCTAAGATTCCTATGAAGTAGAAAGAGCTTACCGTGAGGTAAGCTGGGTCAAAATTTATTTTGACTTTGTTCTTTTGATTATGTATAATTTCTATAGGTGATTTTGATGGAAAGATTACAGAAGGTGATTGCTAATAGTGGGTACTGTTCTAGAAGAAAAGCCGAAGAGTTGATTACTTTAGGTAAAGTGAAAGTAAATGGGGAAGTTATTAACACTTTAGGTGTAAAGGTGAAGTATAGTGATACAATTACTATTAATAATGTGACTTTAAAATTAGAACCTAAGGAATATGTTTTACTTTATAAACCAAGAGGAACAGTTAGTAGTGCGCATGATGATAAAGGACGTAAAACAGTTACCGATATAGTAGAAAGTTCAAATAGATTATACCCAGTTGGAAGGTTAGATTATGATACTAGTGGCATTATTTTACTTACTAATGATGGTGAGCTTACTAATTTACTTATTCATCCATCACACGAGGTGGAGAAAGTTTATTTAGTTAAAATAGATGAGGTAGTCAATCCTACTTTAGTTAAAAGTTTAAGTAATGGTGTTATTATTGATGGTAAAAAGACTGGCAAGGCTAGAGTTAAAATAAAAAAAATAGATAAAAAGAAAAAAAGTTCTTTAATAGAACTGACAATTTATGAGGGTAGGAACCATCAAGTTAAGAAAATGTTTGAAGCAATTGGTTATAAGGTTTCGAAACTTAAAAGAGAAAAATTTGCGGGACTTACTTTAGCCGGACTTAAATCTGGTGAATATAGACATTTAAATATAAAAGAAGTTAAAAAATTATATGCGATAGCTAAAAAATAGCTATTTTTTAATTTTAATTTTGACTAGTTTATGATCACTAAAACTATTATCGATAACGTTTACGCTTTCGATTATAAAATCTTTGGGAATAAATATATGATCTGGAGTTTTAAAATTATATGATATTTTGAATGGATTAACCGGTGGTTTAAATGTTTTTTTCATGAACAGGAACTAATTTACAGTTTTGAAAGTTCATGTATTTTGTAAAATTTTGAAAGATTTCATTATCAGTGTTTAAGTTAAAATCACCAGCTAAAATAATTGGGTATTTGCTATTTAGTTCGATGATTTGTTTTAAATAATTTAATTGTGTTTTTCTGCCAATATTAGTTAGGTGATCAAGGTGAGTGTTGATGAGTGTAAAGTTTTGATTTTCTTTACTTATGATTGTTACGGTAGCAATTCTAGGGAAAATAGATAATAAACTACGCTTACCAATTTTATTTAAATTTTTAGATAGGGAGTAGGTTTTGGTTTCGATAATGTTTAGATTAGTAATAATGGCATTTTTTCACCGAAATGTGAAGTCCATATACTTTTTGGATTAAATCTATTTTCAACTGTAAAGTGGTAATTTGGCATAAAAGTTTTTAGTTTATTTTCATAGGCATTAGTGAGTTCTTGAACACATATGATGTCAGGATTTTGTTCATTTACAAATTTGGCAAAGGCTAAAGCATTTTTACCGCCATCATAATTTTTGTTTATAACCTTATTTTGAATGTTAAAATTCATTATTGATAGTTCCATATTTTCCTCTATCTTATAAAAAGAAAACCATTTAGTTTTCTTCTTTGATTTCGATAGCCTCAGTTGGACAACTTTCAGCGGCCATTTTTACATCGTCATTTATTTCATCTTTAACTACTTTGGCTAGTCCATCGTCGTCAAATTCAAAAACTGTAGGACAAGTAGCTGTACAGGCTCCACAGCCAATGCATTTATCTTTATCTACTATTACTTTTGCCATATTTTTGCCTCCTATGAAAATTATAAAGAAAACATAAAAAAAAAGCAAGGGTTAACTTTCAAAAAAGGACAAAATATGATATTATTGATAATAAGAGGTGGTATGGGTGGCATCAAGAATGGAAAGGTATTATAAAAGTGAGAATCAAGGTAGTTCTAGGACTAAACGAAATACTAAGCTTTATAACAGTATTTATTCTTATGGCAAGTATAGTAATATTGAGGGTATTGCATCTATTGATAATACAAATGAGATAGATATTACAAAGGTTAAAAAAATGCTTGAGACGAGAGAGAAATATCAAGCGCAGAGAAGATATAGAAAATTGACGGATGAAGATAGGAAAGTACCGGAATTACCTAAAGTATCTAAAAGATATAAAGAAGAAGATAGAACTTATGATATTATGGATGTTTTGACGAAAGCTAAAGAAAAAAAAGAACCGGATGATAGAGAAAGGGTTCTTAGTCAAACGAGTTATGAGGTTTTGAAAAATTTAGATTTACACAGGAAAACGAAAAAATTAGAAGATGATTCTGCTGATGATATAAAAGAAATGGTACAGACAATTTCAAATACAAGTATGCTTAATAAACTAGATGACGCGGCTTTAGCAGCTGATATGTTTAGTGATTTAAAAGGTCATAATGAAGATACACAGGTTGGTAATTTAAATAATATAAAGGAATTAATTGAAGAAAATAAAAATAATGAAAAAAAGAAAGAACAGACTATGGACAATTCTTTCTTTACATCTAATTTGAAATTAAAGAAAAAAGATTTTGTATCAGGTGAGGAAGAGACTAAAGGATCAGTTTTTAAAACTGTTTTTGTCACGATACTTATATTAGGTATTATAGCTGTTATTGGAATATTAGTAGTGCAGAAGTTAGGTCTTTTTTAGACTTTTGATTATAGTGATTAAAGGTATAAAAAAATAGGCAAAATATAAAAGATAGATTAACTTGTTTTTAAAGTAGGCTATTTCAGTACCTTTGGTTTTAAAAATGATTAAGGTTAAAAAAGCAATAAACAAACAAACAATAATCATGATGGTGTTGTTTGTTTTTTCTTTGGTTTTAAAAATTATTTTTAATGATTCTTTGATGAAGAAAAGGGTCATGAGAATTTGGACAAACAAAGCTAAAAACCATTCTAAAGATAAAATGCTTTCGACTCTGTCAATGGTGTCTAGAACGCTAACTCTTTTTAGTAAATGAAAGCTAGGGTAGTTGTATAATTCTGATAAATGGATACCAAAAATACTGATGGTTAAAAACATAACATTTAAAAGAGAGAGGGTACTGATTAGATAAAATATGAAACTTTTTTTAGGTGAATAATTATTTATTTTGTTTTGGGGAATTATGGTTAAAAGAAAGAGCGGTAAGATATTAAAACCTATAAAACAGAAAGCTCCATATAAAATATTATTTGGGCTATTATTTAAAATTGGTTTAATATTATTTATGTCGATGTTACTTATAAGACCAGTTAATATTATTATGATAAAGAAAAGAGAAATATAAAACATTATAAGGCTTACTTTACTAAAAATATGAATTTTTTTTGAAATAGTATATATAACAGGTAAAATAAGGATGGCGATTATAGCAACAGCTTTTGTTTTATATAAATACTGCGAATCGATAAAATGGACAACAATCCAAAAACTACATATGGCAAAGATTAGGGTTACACTAATGATTATTAAGTTTAAAAATGTTCCAAGCTTTCCAAATTTTTCTTTATTTATTTCTATTATGTTTTTATCTTTAAATTTGTTTTTTAAATAGGTATATAAAAAGAAAGGAATTAAACCAAGGACGATTGCTAGAAGAATACTAATCCACGAGTCTTGATGGGCGTTGTTTAGTAATATTTCAGCAGTTATTTCAATAAAGGTGGCTCTAGTTAAAAACCAAAGGATGGTATTATATTCTAGGGAATTTATTTTTTTCATTTTGTTTCCTCCTTTACTGTTTTGACTAAAGAGCCTGTGGCTTCAATTTTTAAATTGGTTTTTATTTGAACGTTTAAATTTGGAAAGTATTTAGAATTCCAGCTTTTTTCCAGTTTTTCCCAAACTTTAGGTTTATTTTTATATATTAAATTTCCAAAGCCAAAAATGTCTGCTTGGTATTTTTTTTGGATATTTTTAATAACTTTTGATAAGTCTTTTTTTAATGATTTACTCCAAGCTTTTTCAATTTTATTTATTTCTTGGTAGTCTTGAATGTTAATTTTATTATTGATATTATAAATATCACCTTGACCACTAATGGTTATTTCGATGTTATTTTGGTCTTTTAGTTTGATTTTAGATTTTAAGGAACTAGCCATAATACTAATATTTTCTCCTTTATATTTGACATTATAGCTAACTTCTTTAGCTTCGCCGTTTAAGACATTTATGGCCCAGCTTTCTTTTTCGGTGGCAAAGCCTTCTAATTTATCTTTTTTATAAATAGCCAGTGGTCCTAAAACGAGATATGATTCTGGTTCGGTTGTTTCTAGATTTTTTTCATTACTACCTTCTTTGACGCTTCCTTTAACGGTTATAGATGGCAATATTGGATCATAACCTTTTTCTAAAATTTGACTGATAAAATTGCTGTAGGTGACGGATGTAGCGATAGACTTAGTTTCCGAGTTGGATTCGATTAAGGTGGCGATACTTTGAGAGGGGAATGATTCTAAAGGTGAAACAATTTTTAAAATATTTTTAGCTTTTTCGTCTTTAGCTTGCAAGAGATAAAATTTTTTTCTAGTTTGAGGATTTCTAAGTAACCAGTCGGCAATTTTTAGGAAACCATCTTTGGCAATATCTTCAGATATGATAACGACGTTAATATGGCCTAAATAGATTTGTTTGGGAACAATTTGCTCAATATCTTTGGAGGCTAAAGCAATAGTTTTACCTTTGCCAGTGTAGACGGTTGTTTTGGCTTCTCCTTCTTTAGCAGATGTTTGGGCTTTAGGGGAATTGGCGATTAAAAAACTTAATTCATATTCTTCATCAGTTTTATCAAAAGCAACAGCAGTGACAATTGATAGATTGTTTAACTCTTCATAACCACCGCAGCCAGTTATAGTTATTGATATTAGAAAAATTATTATTATTGATAATTTTTTCATTTTATCCTCCTTTGCCTATGTGGATTTAATTTACTGATATAATTTGGTCTAGTTAATATTTTATTTTCGGGAGCTTTATATATAGCATCATTTTGAGATTCTTTAGAAAAAGGCGCAAAAGGAGAGAGGTAACTGGTATTTAAATTTTCTAATGAGGCGAGTTTAACAAGCCAGATGATGGCAAATGATAGAATGCCGATGATGCCAAGGACACTAGCGGCTAATATGAAGATAAAACGCCATGAGCGAATACCATTCATAAAGTCAATATCAGTGAAAACTAAGCTACATATAGAAGTAAAGGCGACAACAATAACGGTGATTGGTGAGACAATACCCGCATCGACAGCGGCCTGACCTAAAACTAAAGCACCCACAATACTCATAGCGGCAGACATACTGCTTGGACTTCTTAAATCGCTTTCTCTTAGAATTTCAAAGATGGTGGTTAATAATATTATTTCGAAAAAGGTGGGAAAAGGGACTCCTTCTCTTTGAATAGCTAAAGATATTAATAATTTATCTGGAATAGTGTTTTGATCATATGTTGTTACAGCTATATAAATAGCTGGTGTAAATACGGTGATAATTAGGGCTACAGTTCTTAAAATTCTAGTAAAGGTTATGTTTGATGATTTTTGATTTTGATCTTCTGGGGTGTGCAAGTAATCGATGAAAACATTTGGTAAAATTAGAGCGAAAGGACAGTTTTCGGTGAAGATGACAACTTTTCCTTGAAGCAGAGCTTGACTTACAGTATCTGGTCTTTCGGTGCTTTGAATTTGCGGAAAGACGGATTTATTTTCTACTAAATAGTCTTTTAGATTACCACTATCTAAAATGCCGTCAATGTTGATTTTTTTTAAGTTTTTTTCTATTTCTTTTATTTTTTTATTATCAGCAATACCGTTTATATAGGCAATAGAAATTCTAGTTTGCGTTCTTCTACCTAATTTTAGTTCTTTAAACCAAAGACTTGGATCTTTAATTCTTTTTCTAATTAACCCTAAGTTTTTAGAATGACTTTCAGTAAAACTATCTTTAGATCCTCTTAATATTGGTTCGCTGGTGGATTCTGTAACACCTCTATCTAAGTTGGCTCTTGTTTCCATAATAATAGCTTCGTTTGAGTTATCAGTGACAATTATAGTAAAACCACTAGATAAGAAGTAGGGAAACTGTGAATAATCTTTGATAGTAAAAAGTTGACTATTAAATAGATTATTTTTTAAAGATTCAAAGATATTTTGAAAAAGATTTTTATTAGCTTTGACATAAAGTGTTCCTTTTACAATAAAATCACTGATGGTGCTGGCTTGTGAGGAACTTTCTAAAAAAAGAATACCGACATTTGTTCCTCTGATGTTGATAATTCTGGTGTTTAAATCTGGACTGTTACCATATAGTTTTTTTGTTTTTTCAATTATTTTTTTGGCATTTTTAATAATTTTTTCCATAATATCCCTGCTTTCTTTTTTATTATGTCCGAAAGAGGTTAAAATATAAGAAAAAAGACTTTATTTATTTTTTCCAATTAAATTTGAAAATATTAACCTTTAACTTATAGGATCAATAAATATTTTATTATTTAAGTAATCTTTTTGGTGTGAAACTTTTTTGACTTTGAAAAAATGAGTTTGTTTCACATTTAATGCTTTGAGTGATATAATTTAATAGAACTGTTTTAATTTCATATTATAGATGATAAAATTGAAGGTTTTTTGATGTAAAAATGTTATATTTCGTTAGGGTGATTGTGATGGATGAAGTTTTAGTCAATTGTGTAAGATTAGATGATTTTGGTAGAGGAATTGGTTATGTTTTAGGTAAAATTATTTTTGTGCCTAATTTACTGCCAAATGAAGAAGCTTTGGTTAAAATAGTTTTAAATAAGAAAAAATATATGGTCGGTGAGATTGGTGAGATAATTAAAAAGTCTGATGATAGAATTGAGACGAGATGTCCATATGAAAAGTGCGGATGCGCTTTAAAAAGTTTAAATTATGAAAAAACTTTAGAATTTAAAAAAAATAAAGTTATCAATATTTTAAAGAGGTATGGAAATTTAGAAAATGTAGTTAGGGAAATTATTCCTAGTGCAAATATTTATAATTATAGAAATAAAATAACTTTAAAAGTTAGAGATGGTAAGATTGGTTATTTTAAAAATGAAACGAATGAGTTAATAGAAATTAATAGATGCGAAATTGCTAGCGAGAAAAGTAATAAAATAATTAAAATTTTAAATGAGAATGATTTAAGTAAGGTTAGTGAAGTTACAATTAAAGACTTTGGCGAAGTGATGGTTATAATAAAAGGCAATATGAATATAAGTAAATTAAAACCTTTAGTAGATTCTATTTATATGAATGATGAATTAGTTTATGGCCGGGAAAATATAATAGCTAGTTTAGGCGATTTTAAGTTTTATGTTTCTAAAGAGGCATTTTTTCAAGTCAATATGGATGTGGCTTTAAAGGTTTATCTTAAAGTTTTAAATTATTTAGATGCTGGTAAAAAGGTTTTGGATTTATACTGTGGAACTGGAACGATTAGTTTATTTTTAAGTAAATTTTTTGATGAGGTTTTAGGTATAGAAATTAATGAAGAAGCAGTAAGGTGTGCGAATTTAAATAAGAAGTTAAATAATATTTCAAATGCTGAGTTTATATGTGGTGACGCTAGTAAAGAGATACATCATTTAAAATTTCAGGCTGATAGTATTGTTATAGATCCACCGAGAAGTGGTTTAAGTTTGGATGGTATTAATGATATTTTGAATATTGCTCCGCAAAGGTTAGTTTACGTTTCGTGTGACCCGATGACTTTGGCTCGTGATTTAAAAATTTTAAAAAACAATTATGAAGTAAAAGAAGTTACTTTATTTGATATGTTTCCTTGGACTTATCATGTGGAAAGTGTAGTAAAATTAGAGAAAAAAATTAACTAAACCAAGAGTAGAGTTTAAAAGGCTATTTTTGTGGTATGATTAAGCTGAGGTGAGAGCTATGTTTGATAATAAGATTGGTGAGAAGATCGCGAGACTTAGAAAGGAAAAAGGTTTAACCCAAAAAGAACTTGGCGAGAGGCTTTTTGTGACTGATAAAGCGGTTAGTAAATGGGAAAGAGGACTTAGTTTACCTGATATTACTTTACTTGAAAAATTGGCTAAAGAACTTGATATTGATATTTATGATCTTTTTGGACTTGAAGAAAGAAATAAAGATGATGTTTTAAAGGTTATAAAAGAAGAAAAAAGTAAATTGGAAAAACAATTTAGAAAAAAAGTAATTATTATTTTGGGGTTTGTTTTAATAATTATTTTGATATTTTTATTTAAAACGTTTCCTTTTGGTTATGTTATTGAACATTTTAGATATGCTCATTATGATAATAAGTTAATTAATTTAGGAGTTCCAAAGTTTTCATTTTTAATGCAGAATAATGAAAATAATTATTCGTTTAAAAGCTTTAGAGGGAAAGAAGTTTTAAAAAACGAAGTGAAAGATTTTTTAAACACTTTGGAATTTACAATATGTAATGATACTGTGTATTATTATGATAAAAGTTCTGATGTAACGATTATCAATTATGATGTTATTGGTAATTTGGTTTATTCAACAGTTTCTTATTCAGTGAGAAGTGGTAATTACTGTGATAAGTTTAAAGTGGCTGAATATGGTAATATTTTAGGAGGGTTAAATAAACGAAGATATACCGATAATGATGATATTTATATAGAGATTACTTTTTCTTACAAAGAAGATACTTTATTTACAGCTCATTTAATAGCACTAGATAAAAAGACAGATGAAGTATTGGAAGAGTCTAGTGGTAGTTTTGAGATAAAAGATAATAAATTAATTTATTTTAGAGAAAAGATAAATGAAGAAAGTATTGATGTGCCTAATAAGTCAGTTTTTAATATTAAAGATAAAAAGCTTATTTTAGAAGATAATTATTTTTATGATTTTATGAGTGAGGTAGTTTTATGAAAAAAATTATTAATAAAGTTAAAGACGACTTATTTGTTTATAATTTCTTATTTTTGCTATTATTTTTAGTTATTTCATTTGTTTTATATTTGTTTAATCTTAGGTTTAGATTATGGTTTATAATTTTAATGATAATTATTTTTCTAGTTTGTTTTATAGTTTCTTTAATTCAAATTTTTCTTAAAGAAAGTATGATTATCAAAGTGATTTGTTTGAGTTTAGTTACTATTTTTGTAATTTGCATTTTTGTTTTTTATGATTTTTGGTTATTACTTTTTGGATGGCTTTTAAATCCGGAATATGTTACAGAAGTAGATGGTCAAAAATATGTGGGCTGTGTTAAAAATAGGTTAGATTATACCGAGGTTTCTTATTACGATTATTATGGTTTATTTGTAGAAACAAAGGAGAGAATCAGAGGAGATTTTGGAAGTGGTAGTTTTAATCCATTTAAAGATACTGACAAAATAAGTGATGTATATTATACTTTTTATGATAAAGATGGTAAGGTTATTTATGAAAAAGTAAAATCTTATGCGAAAGATAAAGATGGTAATATAAAGCTTGTTAATGAACAAGTTATGAATTTAGATGTTAATACTTTAGAAGAAGATAATATACTTTATGAAATCAAATTTGGTAAGACGGTTATAAGAGTTAAAAAAACAAGTAATGTGTTAGGTCAGCGAATGACGGTAGGGGTTTATAAAAGCAGTAATGGTAAAGATTTTAAATTAATGACTAAAGATGATATTATTGTCAGTTTAGAAGCTAAGTTTGTCTTTTTAGATGAAAATACTGGATTTATTGTTTCAACTGGTGATGTATGGCTTAATAGAGATAGTAATGATTTATATGTTACTAAAGATGGTGGTAAAACGTTTGAAGCCGCAAATTTTGATTATCAAAATGATGATGTAGAGTATATGGAAATTATAGATTATCCTTATTTTGAAGATGAAATATTAAATTTGGATTGTGAAATTTATAGAAATGGTTATGAAAATAAGAAACTACATTTTGAAAGTAAGGATGGAGTTAATTGGAAGTTAAAATAGGAAAATAAAAGTCGTTTTTCGGTAATTTGTTTTCCTGCAGGAAAACAAATTGGTTTTGAAATGTAATTGTGTTATATTGTTGAGGGTGGTGTTTATGAATGGATGTGATAATAAATGTATAAAATATTAGATAATAAAATTGTTTATATAATTGATGGCTTAGAAAAAGGTGTTTTGGAATTTGCGGTAAAAGATAATCAAGCTGATATTTATCATACTTATGTAGCTGATGATTTAAGAGGAAAAGGGATTGCTTCTAAATTAATGTTTATGGCTTTTGATTATTTTGAAAAGATGGGGTATGATGTCAAATGTTCCTGTTCATACGCAAAGGCTTGGGCTTTAAAGCATGGTAAAAAAATCCTATAAGTTTAAAACTTATAGTTTTTCTTTTGGTTAAATCTGTTATAATGGTTATAGTAGTAAGAAGGTAGATTTATGAAGAAGATTGTTGATAGCATTTTAGGTTTAGCAACCGGCGATGTAATGGGCGTGCCTTTAGAGTTTAAAAAAAGAGAAGAGTTAATAAAAAATCCGGTTACAGAAATGATGGGCCATGGAACTTATGATATCGATAAAGGTAATTGGTCTGATGATACGTCAATGGTTTTAGCAACTATTGATTCTATTTTATCTTGTCATGAGATTAATTATGAAGATATGATGAAAAAGTTTTGTGATTGGATTAATTATGGAAAATATACAAGTAGTGGTGTGTGTTTTGATATTGGAATTACGACTAAAGAAAGTTTGCTTAAATATTATGCCCATAAAATTAATCCGATAGATTGTGGTGGTAGATCTATTAATAATAATGGTAATGGGTCGGTTATGAGGATGCTACCAATTGCTTTATATACGTATTATGAAGATATTGTCGATGATAGACTTTTAGATATTATTCGTGGGGCTTCTTCGTTAACTCATGGACATGAATATAGTATTATGGGGTGCTATATATATGTGAAGTATGTGCATTTTTTGTTGGCTGGTTATAATAAATTTAAAGCTTATGAAATGGTTAAAAATTTAAATTATTATAAATTTAGTGAGAATGCTAGAAGAGCATATAAGAGATTTTTGACGACGGACATTTATAAACTTGATTTGGATTATATTAGATCATCTGGTTATATTGTCGATACGTTAGAGGCTGTTATTTGGATTTTTTTAAATACTAGTTCTTTTACATCAAGTATTATTGGGGCCATTAATTTAGGTGATGATACTGATACGGTAGCTGCTCTCACCGGTTCGTTAGCGGGACTTGTTTATGGAATTAATGATGAGTGGTTAGAACAGATTAAGAATAAAGAGTTTTTAAAATCTTTAGCTGTAAGGTTTGATGAGGAGTTAAGGCTTAATATTTTAAAGTATGATGAAGTGACTAACGAAAGGTATGGAATTATTAATGGTAGTAAAGATGTGTTTTTGATTAAAACAGAAGTAAATAGTAATGTTTTTGGGCCGCAAAATAGGTATTTAAAGTTAGCTAAAAGAATTCATTTTAATTATGGATTGACAGTGATTGTTGCGACTAATTCTTCAGAGATATCTTTAACTGATGATTTTTATAGTTTAAGGGATTATTTAAAAGATTCTAAAATATATTTTATGGGCATTTCTAATGGTGCGGTTCAGGCAATACAAAATGAATATAACAACGAGAAGATTCAAAAAATGTTACTTTTAAATGTACCGCTTATGATAAATTTGCATAAAACCAAAGATGGCATGAAAAGTTATAAGGGAAAGTTGGTTTGTGTTTTTGGTAGTAAGGATCCTTCATTTAATTATTTGCCATTAATTCAAGATTTTAGAAATGTAAAAGTTGTGGTGGTACCGGGACAAGATCATAATTTTGGTAGTGGTGATGAATTTTTAAAGTTACCAGAGAAATATTTATTTAATGATTTGAAGGTGAAATTGTGAGGGTTTTAACAATTAAACAACCATATGCTTATTTAATTAGTGAAGGTATAAAAAGGTATGAGTTTAGAACTTGGAAAACAAATTTTCGGGGTGAGATTTTGATTCATGCAAGTAAGCAAAGTGATAAAAAGGCTATGATGGAGTTTAGAGATTTTAATCTTCAAGAGTTATGTGGGGCGATAATTGCTAAAGCGACGATTAGCGATGTTATTAAAGTTGATAATAATTTTAGAAAAATGTTAAAAAGAGAAAATAATACTATATATAAGCATGTGATAGAAGATTTAAGTTTTAAAGGTTATGCTTTTAAGTTAGAGAATATACAGAAGATAAAGCCGATTTATATAAATGGAAAGCTTGGTTTATGGAATTATGATGGAGAGGTAAGGTATTAAAAGTTACTGTTTACAGCTTAAAATTAAAAAATATCTATAATAAAAAGGGTTTTAGTAAAAAAATGCCGTATATATATTATAGAGGGTATTAATTATCTTATAATATTGAAAGGATGATGATTATGCAGAAAAAATTTTATACGGCAAAAATCGATGCTATGTTTAAAGCTATTTTTTGTAATCCCGAGAATACTAATCTCCTTAAAGGATTAATAGAGAAATGTTTGAATGAACAAATAGAAGTAATAGAAATAAAATCTCCAGAAGTAGTTAAGAAAAACATTTATGAGAAAGGAAAGGTTTTAGATGTTTTAGTATATGCAGGTGGCAGATATATTAATATAGAAATTAATAGTAGCTATTATAGCGGCGTGCATAGAAAAAATAGTGCTTATATCTTTAATAAATATGCAGAAGCTTTAAAAGTTGGTGAAGATTATTTAAAAATGCCAGAATTTATTCAAATTGAATTTACAAATGAACTACCTAAGAATTATCATATCTTAGGTAAATATAAATATATTGATGAAAAAACAAAAATAAGACGTGTAGACAATTTAGTTACATATGAGTATAATATAAGTAAGATTAAAGAAGAAAGTAAAAAAGGAAATAGACTGTATGATTTTGTGGCGGCTTTAGATTTTAATTTAGAAGAAATAAAGAAATATTGTGGAGATGATGAGTATATGAAAAAATTTAGTGAAGAACTTAAAAGATTAAATGATGATATAGAATTTACTGAAT
>CALVWP010000011.1 GCA_944367495.1 uncultured Bacilli bacterium | reverse complement strand
TCCTTCCCAAGCTCCTCTTAGGTGGAAGTGATTCCAGTTACAAGTAGCGTAGGTTGGAACAGTTATTTTTTCAAATTGTGGAATTTTATCTTGCCAGTATGGACTTGTAACATATGGTTCTTTTTTTGCCATAGCTAAAGTATTATCAATAAATCCTTTACCTTGAGCAGCAACGACGATTGAACCACCAAATAGTCCTGGAATTCCACCTTCCATTAGACTTTCTCTATATTGATCGCCTGTTGCTTCCCATGGAGCAATACAAGTTAGGTGTGGTGGATTTTCAGCAGCGATTCTCCACTGACTCATGGCTACACCAGAGTTTCCGAATAATCCAACTTTACCTGTACACCATTTTTGCTGGGCAGCCCATTCAACAAAGTCATAACCGTCTCTACCTTCTTGGGTACCAAATTGGATTTGATCACCTTCTGAGTTTCCAATTCCTCTTGGGTCAACGTTAGCGACAGCATATCCTTGATAACACCAGAATAATGGATCTGATGATTCAAATTTACATACTTTAGATACGGCGCCTGTTGGAACACCCATTGGTCTAAAGATTTGGACTGGTTGGTGCCATGGTTGTTTTCCAAAGAATGACCAACTTATGATAAGTGGGACAGGTTCTTTTAACGCTGTTTTTGGCATATAAATATCAGCATAGATAGTTACGCCATCACGCATTTTAACAGGTTGGTCTTGCAAGCATAGTATTTTTTCTTCGTCATCGACAAAATATTCAGTTGTATTTACTGGTACTTCTATGCAATAATTTGCCATTTCTTCACGTGGTAATTTCATATATTCCTCTTTTGGAATTGGCTGAGTTAGTTTTGAAAATATGACGTCACAAGTACTTCCGTCTGGATATGTTATTTTTTCAATTTTTTCTTCTCTTTTTGGCAATTCTTTTGGAAGTGCCATATTATTATCTTCGTTCATATAATCCCCTCTTTCTTTTATTCTACCATTTTAGCAATTGCATCAGCAGCTTGGCCAATTGTTTCAGCGTGCATTAGTTCTGTGTATTTAATATAGCAATCGTATTCTTCTTCAAATTCAGAAATAATACCAGCAAGTTCAATACTTTTAAGGTTTAAGTCTGTTTTGATGTTAGTATTTTCTGAAAGTGTGGATGGATCGACACGCATTGCTTTAGCAGTTTTTTCGATTAGTTTTTTTAATATTTCATCGCGCATGGTATTCCTCCTTTCTTTACTCATGTGTTATACTTAGAGGGGTGATAATTATGATTCAAGGAATTGGATGCGATATTTTATCTATAGATAGGGTTAGGAATATCATCGAAACAACTCCTGCTTTTTTAAAGCGATGTTTTAGTGAAAGAGAGATAAGTGAATATCACAAAAGAGGTGATATTGCTTATTTAGCCTCACGTTTTGCAGCTAAGGAAGCTATTGTTAAAGCGCTTTCTAAGTATGAACATGATTTAAATTCAATAGAGATACTAAATGATAATGATGGAAAACCTTATGTTGTTATTAACCGCGTTAAATCTAACATTTTTGTTTCTATTTCTTATGAAACTGAGTATGTTATAGCGTACGCGGTATTATCTAGTATCTTATAATAATTATAACTTATTATGAGTATTTCATCAATCTATTTATACTGTGAGTATGTAAAAAAGTGCAAAAAAAATAAGCTACCTGTCAAATAGCTTATTTCCGTGGTATGACAACTATATTTATACTGACAGATTATATAAATATAATTGTTATCAAGATCCCACATGTACAGTACACTGCTTAATAGCTTGATAAATGATAGAAAAGTGAACAAAACTAATGGTTTTGTAAATTGCGATGTAAATTACTAAAAATTTACTGAAAAATAATTTCTAATAAGTATACACAGATTAAAAATTATTAGTGCATAATTGGTGACTATCTCCTATTAAGCAATTTAAATATATCATTTATTTTTGTAAAAAACAATAGGTTTAATGTTTTTTTTGTCGATTGATGTCAAGGTATACATATTTTGTGTAAAATTAGTATGATTTTGTATTTAATTATGTTCCTTTTAACATACAATATTCTTAATTTGTTAGTCTAAAGGAACAATATGAGGTTTTAAATACTTTGGTAAAGTATTTATTTTTCCATAGTTCAATTTACTTTCAATATAATTTCTTATCATTTAAAATATTATGATATCATATATGCCTACCAATTATCTGTAAGTTTAAAATTTTTGGCATGCGAAAATTCTATTATTTCTCCGGCTTTTGTATTATTCCATCCTTTGAATAAATGTGACCATTTTGTTAATTCAGTAGCACTTTTGTTTTTTAACTGTGATATTACTTTGTTCATAATGTTTATTTCTTCTTTTGTAAACAAAGATAAATCGCAATCTTGAGTAGGTTTAAATAATATTTTATCGTCCTCATCATTAGCAAATTCCAAGTAATTTTGATGAATTAATAGTTCTAGGTATGTTTTTTGATTATTTATAACTGGGCCATAAGTTCCATGGGCATACTTAAATGATGTTATTGGATGATTAATTTCCTTAACAGCTTCAAAATCAATGGCAAAAAAATTTTTCATTATTTGAGTTCTAGTTAAGGGATTATTGTGCTAAACATATAAAAATACATTAATTGTTTTTAAATCTATGTCTGCATTAATCAATTGGTATATTTTATAATATTCATTTTTATTCATTGAATCTTTATTACTTTTTAAAATTTCAAGAAAAGCATTTTTATCATTTTCTATTTTTTTATAAATTAATAGAGATTGCCTTTGGGGCAAGGATTCTGCATTTTCATATCTGATGATTGTTCTTTTACTCCATCCAAGTGCTTTTGCAAATAATTCTTGTGATAAATTATAATTTTTTCTTATTTCTTTTAGCTTATTAAAGTTTAAACTATATAAATTTAAATAAGCATTATAAATATTATATAATGATTCATTTAAATTATCATTAATTAATTCATTTCCACAGTTTGGACATTTGAAATTTCGTTCTTCTGACTATGTGTTTGTAAATTTTTTTTGAACTAGCTTCACTATATAAAAAATGCTAGCATATTTCTATGTTAACATTTTGTATTAATAGACTATAGCTTTATTTCTTCTATAGTAATATTTTCATCATAATAAATAACTTTTAGTATCTTTCCTTTATTTTCATATTTATCTGGATTCATTAAGTAGCTCCTATAATAATTCTAAATATTTTTTTAACATTTCTATTTCCAATTTAGTTATTAATTTAATAAAATCTGTATAATTACCTATTGTATGTGCCTTATCTAGTGCTTCGTAATATTTTAATCTATCTTCTTTTTTGATTATTACTGGATTAAACCCATGATTCATTAAATCTAAATTCATGAGTAACCTTGATGTTCTACCATTCCCATCAACAAAAGGATGAATTTTAACTAATTCCCCATGAAGCAATGCTGCTCTTATAATTGGATGATATGAACTCCATGAGTGATAATTTACAATTAATTTTTCCATCAACTCTGGTACTTTTAAATAATCTGGCGGAACATGAACTGCGCCTTTAATCATTACATTTTCTGTCCTATATCTTCCAGCATTTTTATCATCAATATCTTTTAAAACTAATCTGTGAATATTCTTTATATTCCATTCAGTAATAGGATTTTTTTCTTTCACTAAATCATCTAAATAAAGAATTGCCTTTTCATGATTAATTGCTTCCAAGTGTTCTTTTAATGTTTTGCCACCAACAGTAATTCCCTCTAGAACCACTTGTGTCTCTCTGAGCGTTAATGTATTACCTTCTATTCCATTACTATTATAAGTCCACTCTAAATTAATTGATTCCTTTAATGTCCTCAACGTCTCTTTTGGAAATGGTCTTTTACTATCTAATTCTTTCTTCATATTATCTACTTTATCAAAAAAGTTTACTGGCAAGTCAATTATAAACTCTTTATTATCTGGTTTAACAATTCTTTTATCTACTGGTTTTATAACATAATCAGGAATATTCCAACTATTACCATTCTTTATAGCACCTTCAATTCGCCCTTCTTCTAATAATTGTCTAATTCTTCTCTCACTAATCTTCCATTTCTCTGCGGCTTCTTTTGTAGTCATAAACTTCATAGTTATCACCTCATTATATATTATACCGTTATCGGTAGTATTAGTCAACTGCTTATTTGTATTTAATTATATTATTAATGAGTTCAGATTGGAAACAGGGTAAACAAAAAAGTGTCCACATTTTAGAATGCGACACTTATATTTACAATTTGTCCACGTTATTTTTCCCTTATTTTATATACATAAATGGCTTTTTTGAAGTGTCCACAAATTATGTGGACAAAATGTGGACAAAATCGATTTTTTTAACGATTTTGTTACCTTTTTGAATTTTTGTTTTTTGTAAAGTCCTTATAAAATAAGGCTTTACGCATTTTTGCCACAACAGTTTTTGTACTTTTTGCCACTACCACATGAAAATTATTTGGCTATATTTTAAATACATATAGTATAAATAGTATTATGTTTATTTCCTTATTTCATGGGCATTTAGTACATTATATTATTAGTATTATCTGTATTATAAATATTACTAATTTTATATTTACGTGGACAAAATGTGGACAAAATCGTCAAATATAGAATAAATTGCATAATTTGTTTACTATTTTATTATATCATAATTAAATATATAAATCTTCGATTAATTTATCAATTTCGATTTGATTTATTTGTATCAATTTAAAATCTTCTAATATTTCTATAACTAAATTACTAACCTTTTCGTAAGTTTTATTATCTGGAATTATATATGGTATTTTTTTTATATAATTGGCAGATCCATTTGCACTTGGATTAATAGCATTTAACATTTTTTTAAAAATTTGGGTATTCATGAATCCTAGAATATAATATATATCTTCATCTTTCTTTGGAAAAACTCCAACTATTGATTGATCAAAAACTCTATTTTCCATCAGAATGGCCTTTGAATTACTTGATTTTACCATTGGATATGCTATACCTTTTTTAAAATAGTATTTGTCATTTTGAAATCTAGCTTTTTTGTCTGTTTTATAATAATTAATTGCTTCTTTACTCCAATCAATGAACCAATTATCTTCATTTATATAAGGAAAATTTGATGTTCCTTTAACTATAGGAATATATTTTTTTAAATTATCTACATCTAAATATCCTTTCGAGTTTTTAACTTCTTTATTTTTTCTTCTGATAAACTTTTTATTATCTCCTGTATAAATACCTGTTACACAGTTAACAACTTCAGAAAATTCTACACTTTTATTTTTAACTTCATGTAAAATATTCCCATCAGCAGTAATATCAAACAAATAATTTTTCCTATATAAAACTTCATTTTGGAAAACTTTTTTTGGATGAATTTTTTCTTTGGTTATTTCTATAAAATCACTTGATTCTTTGATATCTAAATATATATTAATAATATTTTTATCATTAACCTCTTTAGTCAAATTTATTATACACAATTTTGCATAACCAAAATTAACACCAGGAAATAGTTTAGATGGGAAAATCAAAATATCGTTTATAGATGTAGTTTCTAACAGAAATTTTCTCAGTTTCTCATGCCTATGTAAATATAAAAAAGTATCTGGAATTATAAATGATAATTTTCCATTGTTTTTTAGAAGATTCAAGCATCTTATCATGAACATAGTATAACTTTCTTTAACATAGCAATTTGGATATTTATTTTTTAATTCATTTCTTCTTTCAACGCTTTGCCATACTCCATATGGTGGATTACCTATTATTGAATCATAATATTCTATTTTAGAATCTAGATTTTTATCGAATAATGTGTCACCTTCCCAAATATTTATATTTTTATACGTGCTAAATTTATCTTTCAATTTTTGTACTGCTTCTGGATTTGAATCTAACGTATCAATTTTAGCATTTTTATTTAACTTTATAATTTGATCAATAAAAGCTCCTTCTCCGCCACATGGCTCTAGTATTGTTTTTTTTACGTTTATATTATTAACCATAAACTCTACTATCTCATTATTGTTTGTATAATAAGAGCAAAATCTTTTTTTTGAATTTACCACGATAAATACCTCAATAAATCATTTTCTAATAAATGTTGTTTAAATTCAAAAGTTATATCATTTTCCCAAGATATGTTTTCTTTTATCCATTTCTTTAAGTCAAATCCTGATAATTCTTTTATTTTTCCATATGCATTATCAGCACAATATACTTCCCAAAAAGGTGAGTTACTTAATCTTGTTAAATAATGATTATTTTCTTCTTCTTTTTGTCTTACGAATAATAATGTATGATGATTTTTTTTAATTGAATGATAAATACTACCTACTAATAATAATCTATTTGTATTACCCTTTTCATTTGAACTAAATCCACTTTTATAGTCAATATCATAATAATCATTACCAACCTTTATATGCAAATCTAGAGATAAATTAATATTTCCACTATCAACCAAATTCCAAACTTCATCATATTTTTCAATTAATTCTTTCTTTTGTTCTTCTTCTATAGATAGAGAATTAATGGTTTCTTGAGTTTCATCACGTATCATTTGCTCAAATAGCGCAAATTTTATAGGATCATATATTGCCACATCATTTCTCGTAGGATACATAAATGGTAGTTTACAAAATGGTTCCCATAATTCTCCTATTCTACGAGCAAATGCCATGTATTCATAAGGCCAAACCTTATTTCTAGATTCTAACATTACAACATAAGAGCAATAATATATTAACAAAATTGAAGATAATTGTTCTTTTGAATCTAATTTTTTTTTTAATATATAATTTATTTTTTCTTTTCTCATTGTTTCTATTAATGAGTTAATAATTCTTGATTTTTCTTTATAATCTATTTTTAATAATGCTAATTCATTTATTTTTTGATTAGCGTTATTTCTAAATTCTATTATAATATCTTTTTTCTTCATTTTATTCACTTCTCTTTCCTTAAAATTATATCATAATTTTTCAATTATTTTGTATTATGGATATAATTTAAACAAATTTATAGAAACATCGTTATTGGCTCTGACAATATCGTAGTGTGTTACTATAATGTCATTATAGTCTTATAACGTAGAATCTGTTATCTATCCATAGATGTTGACATCATATTTTTTGTAAATGATATTCTCGGATGATTTAAATAATTTATATAATTTTTATATTTACTATCATCAGTTTTCAGAATAGAAGCAATTTCATGAACAACATAAAATAAATCACAATAATCTTTTTCTTCTCTTTTGATAACTTTGTTTACCAAATCAATATTTTTTTGTGATATATATTCATCAAAACCTATTGCTATTAACATTTCTGATAATAAAGTAAAACCATCCTTTGCTTCTTCTATTGTTATATTTTCATCTTTCGAATAACTGCATAGTTTATCACTTTGCCTTTGTAATGTTCTTCTTTTTTCTTCATCGACAATAATTTTTTTTATTTCTTCTTTAGGATTACCATTCAGAGGATTTCCAAGTATTCTTAATTTTAAATCTAAGAATTCTCTAAAAATTTTGTTATATAAACTACTTAAATCTAACAATTCGTCTTCGTATTTAATGTTATCTAAACATTTTTTAAATAATGCTATATCATCCAATTTAAATAATTCAAAATCCAATTCTTTAAAACCGTCTGAATTTAATTTTAATATTTTGGTATTAGTTTGCAGTTCTGAATTTATAATTATATTGCTAGTTTGTATATAAAGATAATTAAAATTATGTGTTAATATAATTAGATTAGGACATTCATCTATATCAGGATTATTCATAATATTTTTTATAATATATTGTTTGAAAAAATGATATCCTAACTCGTCTAGAGAAACAACAGGATCATCAAACACAATAGTTTTTCCCTTTAAATCATCATTTTTAATTGTATTTAAAAATATTGCTAAAGCTAGTTTATGCTTTTGTCCATCACTCAATTTTGATAAATTACTATTAATTACACTCAATGAATATTTAATTTTGCCTCCAAGCCTATCAATATCAACAGATATTTCTTTGTCTAACCCCAAATCCTTAAGTATCTCATTTATCGATTGTTTATGTATATCTGCATTTTGTTTTAAATTTTTTTCTATGGCTTCTTTGATTGACTTTATTTTCATTCCAACATTATTAAGCGAAGAATTTAAAAAAATAGTTTTATCTTTATACTTTTTTAAAATATAATTAGCAATTGCTTCATACTTTTTTAAAATATCTTCTGTAAATTTTTCTTTAGATATTTCCTTGTACTCTATAATAAAAGCATTTTCTGAATTTAATTCTTTTAAAGTCTTTTCTATAATTTCAACAAATATAATTATATTAGCTATTGTTACTGGTGCGACAGGTTCATATATCTTTTTATCGGAAATAATTGTATAACATTTTGCTAATATTGTATTTAAATCTGTAATAACTTGAGTTTTTAAAGCCACTGTTTTATCTTCGAATATTTTTTTCCACTCATCAATACCTTCTTTGATGTTTTCATTACCACATAAAACACAATTTTTACTCCCTGATTTTTCTTGCAGAGATAGACAACTTTTTATTATTGGAAAGTCATTTTTATCTACTTTTTTGTTTTTTCCTAATTCTTCTAATTTTTTTATATTATTAATATTATCATTAATAATTTTCAAAGTACAATTTAGTTTGGATAACAAAGGATATTCTTCCGAAAACAAAAATTCTTCCAGTAATGGAATTCCTTTTATTTTTTCTATTAGTAATTTAATATTTTCATGTTTCTTTATTTGATTTACATTAATTTCTAGTTCTTTATCGTTTGTAATAGTTTGTTCTAATTCAAATTCACTCTTATATATACTCATTTGTTCTTCAATAGACTTTGTCTCATCATAAATAAAACTTTCATCAATTTTGTTTTTTAGTAAATTGTAAGTAAGCGGAATTCCTTTAGCAGATAAACTAGAACTAATAAAAGTATCATTATCACTTAATTTATTATTTAAATTCTTAGCTATTTCTTCTAATTTATTTTGTTTCATTTTTAATTCAACAACTTCTTTACCAACAAGCAATTCTGAAAAATTATTTTTTACTCCTGAATCTACCTTTGCGCCTTCCGCATCAATTATATATACATTTTTATATACAAAGTCTTCATTGAACACATACTTACTATCTAAATCTTTTGATCTGGAAAATGTAGTTTTTCCACTACCATTTTTTCCATATATAAATATCATTTTTTTATCAACTGTTAAAGATATTGTTTTTTTAGAATCCTCATTTTTAAAACTTACTTTATCCATATTGCATTCCCCCTCTTAAGATAAAACTTCATTTAACTATATTATAGCATAAGAAAAGCCGATTATTTTATCGACTTTTTAATACTATATTTACAAAAATATTATAATTCTAAATTATCTTTACTTTTATCTCTATATAATTTAGATGGGATGTGTTCATGGAATTCTTTTCTAAATTCTTTTTCTTCACACTTTGGAATATTGAAGTTATGAAATAATTTATAGATAAACTCTATTATAGCTTTTATGATACTTTCTAAATAATCTATTGTTTCAGTTAATCCTTCTATTTGATTTTCTAGCTTTTTATTTCTTAAATGTAGATTTGATAATTCATTATTTAATGTTTTGTTTTCTTTATGTGTTTCAGATAATGTATCTGAAAATTTTTTCATACTATTGAAAGTATTAGTTATTTTTGGTTGCATTTCTTCTATTTTTTTAGCACCTTTTATAACTTGATTCATACATTCTAATGTTTCTTTTTTTACTTTTACAGATTCTTTATCAAACATGATTGGTTTATTACTTTTAAGTTGTTCTTCTAAATTATTAATAGATTTTTCTAAATTGTT
>CALVWP010000010.1 GCA_944367495.1 uncultured Bacilli bacterium | reverse complement strand
TAGCTCTACTAGTAGCATCTGGTCCCATTTTAACGCCTAATTCGTTAGCAATTTCATATTTCATTTGTTCAATTGCTTGTTTAGCGCCAGGAACTACTAAACGATTACTATTGTTAGTCATACATTTCACCTCCTGTACATTTATATATTGTGTACATTTGGCGATTTAATGCGTTTTTTTTATTGGTAAATTTTGTTAAAGAATATCGGTAAACTCATCTTCTTCAAAATTGGTTATAGTTTCAATGTTTTCGGTGGCTTCATCGATTAATTTTTGATAGTCAAAGCTTTTTTCATATTCTATACATTTATCTAACTTAGGATTTATGACAGGATGTTTTGGTACAAAAATAGTGCAGCAATCTTCATATGGTAAAATGCTTGTCTCATAGGTATTTATTTTTTTGGCAATATCTATTATTTCTAGTTTATCAAGACAAGCAACTGGTCTGATTACTGGCATATTAGTGACATTATTTATACAAACCATACTGTCTAATGTTTGACTAGCAACTTGGCCTATACTTTCACCATTAATTAAAATTTTGGAACCAATTTTTTCCGCATAAAGTGCGGCTACTCGATACATCATTCTTCTCATAATGGTTATCATATAAATGTCGGGGCAATTTTTAAAAATAGCTTCTTGAATTTTAGTGAATGGAACTATATGTACTTTAACTTTTCCAGAATATTCATTAATGATACTGGCTAGTTTTAAAACTTTGTTTTTAGCTTCAACACTAGTATGTGGTGGCGATTCAAAATATAAACATTCGACATTAACACCTCTTTTTAAAGCTAAATAACCGGCAACTGGGCTATCAATACCACCAGATAGCATTAGTAAACCTTTACCCTGAACGCCAACTGGGTAACCACCAGGACCGTTGATTTCATTTGTATAAACGAATGTACCTTCACTTCTTATCTCGACAGTTAAAGTAATATCTGGATTATGAACATCAACTTTAAAGTTAGAATTTTTTAAAATGAGACCGCCTAATTTTTTACTATATTCCATGGAATGTATAGGAAAATTTTTATCAGCGCGTTTGGTAACAACTTTAAAAGTATGTTTAGTTTTGTCCATAATTTGTAAAGATTTATTTAATACATCTATGATATTATTATTAACTTTATAGGCAATTACTATACGAAGAATTCCAAATACTTTTTGTAATTTACTGGCAATTTCTTTAGCATTATGACATTTTATAAACATTCTTACTTGATCTTTGCTTATTTCTACATCATCGTCTTTTAATAGTTTTTCAACATTTTGCGTTAAAATATTGATAAATATTTTACGGTTGGCTTTTTTAGTTGTTAGTTCACCATATTTAATCATGATTAATTCTTGCATTTACTTCACCTCACACTTTTAAGATTATACTATTTTTTAAGGCAAAAAGGAAGACTGTGCTTCCTTTTTTGACTTACTCACTCATGCGCTCTTTTCCACCATATAATTTTAAAAGTTTATCATATATACCGGGCTCAATTTTATTTAATGAACTGATACTTAATTCTAAAGATTTTTTATATTCACCTTTATTGAACAACATTTCACAGTATGTTAGGTTACGGTCTAAATCTTTTTCTGATGAGCGGTATCTATTTCCGTAGACAATGGCCATTTCAGCAAACATAGCCGTTTTCATCATTTCTTTGGTTTTTCCATATAGTTTTAAAGCGAGATCCCTAGCAGTATCTACTCTGGTGTTTAAAGTTTCAATGGTAATTGGTTTTTTATCTAACTCTTTAATGATTTCTTTCATAGCGTCTTTTGCTTCTTTTAATTCAACAAAGTAACGATTAGGGATAACTGGTAAATTAAATGAACGAATTTGATACTGTGAATTTTTTAATAAATCTTCAACTTCAGCAAGTTGCTGGCGAGCACGCATTTCATCATCGTGCATGTTACCAATGACACTTAAGGTACGATCTAATTTATTTTCTAGATTAGATAATCTAATGACTAAAGCTTCGATTTCTTCGGTTAATTTCGAATAAGCAAAAGCATGATTGCTGGTATGAGCGGTCAAAGTATTATAATCTTCGTTTAATTTGTCTAAATCTGATTTAACTTCATATAAATCGGTTAAATCATTTTCTGATAAGCTATATAGTTTTTTTAAATCATCCATTTGGGCAAAAATCTCTTCCACTAATTGGTTGATCTTTTTTAATTTAGTAGTTAAAGTTTTATCAGCTTCATCATATTCAGCTTTAATAACTTTCTCTTTTTCAAAATCAGTAAATAAATTTTCAAAATATTCGGTTAAAACTTTTAAATCAAACAAACTATCTTCTAAATTTAATATTTTAGCTCTATCTAAGATGTCAGATATTTTCTTTTTTGCCTCATCAATGTTATACTCGACATTTAAATAATCAAGCGGGTAACCTTCGGAAAGCATTTTTTGATAAATGGACATAATTTCTTCCATTTTTTTAGGTAAGATTCCCTTAGCGATTAAAACAATTGATGGAAGTTCATCGACAACTACTTCCATGTGTTTTAAAAGTTCATTTATAGCTTTTAAAATATTAGGTACTTCGGTATATTCATTGTTTTCCATCAATATTTCAAAATCTTCAAAACGTTTAGAGATATTTTCAAACTGTATAGATACTACTTTGGCAAATTCTCCAAATTCGTTTTTAGTTTCTTCAAATTTTTCAAACAATTCACGATATTTAGCTTTTAGTTTAGTGATGCTGGCACGATTGCGCTCCTCACTATTGGTAATATCTTTGATTTCATTTAATAAGAAAGCTGAGGTGGCTCTTACTTTATAAATTTCCATTTCTAGTTTGGCAATTTTATACATGGTGCTTTTATAATCTGTTTGTGATAAAGAATATTCAGCTTCAATTAGCATATCAGTTATTTTAGGAATTTGAATTTCTTTAATATCATTTAATCTTTCTTTCCAATTTTTATATAAAACTTCAAGTTTTTCATTACTAGCAATACTCTCTACTTTAGCCAGTTCTGGTCCAACTGGTGAAGTATCAAGACGGTTTTTTTGATAATCTAAATCTTCAATTATTTTTTTATATTTTTTCTTTTTGCCACTTTTTAATATAGCTAAGATAATTAGTACAATTACTAGTGTTGTAGCAAGTGCTGACGCAATTATAACAATTATGTTGTCCATATAATCACCCTAGTATAATTTTACCATAATTTTGTCCTTTTTTGTAAAAAAATGTCTAGTTTTTGTGAATTAAATGGGTTTCTTACAATAAAAAAGCCCCACAGCTGGGATAGTGGGGGGAAATTTTATTCGTTTACTTTTATTTTGTCTAATAATTCTTGAGCTATATGGGCAGATGATCCACCAGTTTCTTTTATAAGTTTTAAAAACTCATGGGTATTTTGACTTTGAGGAAGCATATAGCCGGCTTCTCTTAATAAATCTTCAATCATAACTTTATTAGAATGAATTAATGTTTTGATTAGTCTTCCATCTTCCTTATTTTCTTTTAAAAGATGATTTAATATTTTTATTTCATCTATTTTACTATCGACTACTTTAAAAATTTGATTTATAACTGATGGATTTTTAGGTTGTTGCTTTGGCATAACATTTGGAATCATTGTTATAGCTTTGGCTGGACAAGCAGCCGCGCAGGCTCCACAGCCAATACATTTATCAAAATCTATTTGTCCAGTTTCATTATTGGTTGCGCCAGTTGGGCAAACAAATAGGCATAGGCAATCTTTTGAACATAATTTTAAATTACGATAAGCATGACTTTTTCCCATACTACTTTACCTCCAATATTTTAAAACTTGGTACTTTACAAATTGGACATACTTTTGGTGGAATGTCACCAACATAAATAAATCCACAAATGTCACAAACCCAAATTTTGGTGTTTTTTAAATATTCTATTCCTTTTTCTTGATAGTTTTTTAAAATGACATTCATCATATTAGTAGCTTTGCTAGCCCAGTTGACTACTCTTTTAGCTCCACGGTCATTATGTTTATCGGCAAGCTGCATAGCTTTATTTAATTCATCTATATTGTTATTTGAGATTTGAAGAACATCTTTTAAATTTCCTTCTTTAACATTATCTTTACTTATATAATGATTGAAAAGTTCGGTAAATAATTTTTGCTCTTCTTCTAAATATTGTTTCTCACAGGCTTTAGCTAAATTAGAACAAATGTAGGCAACTTCAGAATTAGATAATTCTTTTAAATCTTCATCTTCAGTTATTTCAATATTTTCATTTGTTTCTTCTTTTATTTCTTCAAATACAGCTTTAGGAGCTCCGCAAATTGGGCAAGTCCAATCATCTGGTAGGTCTTCAAATTTTACACTTTCTTTAGCATCATCGTAAATATAACCACATATTGTGCATTTATATTTTTTCATAATACATACTCCTTTACTCTTTAAATTCAAATTCATAATCCATTATTTTAATAGAATCACCATCTTTGGCTCCTAAACTTCTTAGCTCGTCATCAATACCCATTTTTCTTAATTTATTGGAAAAACGAAGGATGGCTTCATTAGTGTCTAATCGGCTCATGATTAACAGCTTTTCTATTTGTTTGCCACTGATGATCCATGTATCATTTTCTTTAGTTATGTTATATGGTTTTTCTTTTTTAAATTTATAAATAACATGGCTTTCAAAGTTTTCTTTTTTATATAAACTGTCTTTAGGTATTTGATCTAACATGTCAGCTAATTTTAAAATTATTTTATCGATGCCTTCTCCTTTTATAGCAGACATTTCATAAACTTCTTGACCAGTTTTTTCTTTAAATTTTTTTAAATTTTCTTTGGAAGATGGCATGTCCATTTTATTAGCAATAACTATCTGGGGTTTTTGGATTAAAGATTTATCAAAGTTTTCTAATTCTTTATTAATCGTTATATAATCGTTATATGGATCGTTAGTATAACCACTCATATCTATAATGTGGGCAATTACTCTAGTTCTTTCAATATGTTTTAAAAATTTATCACCTAAGCCATGGCCTAAAGAGGCACCTTCGATCAATCCCGGTAAATCGGCGACGACAAAACTACGATTATCAGAGGTTTTGACCACACCTAGATTAGGTTTTAAGGTGGTAAATGGATAATCGGCAATTTTAGGTTTAGAAGCTGATATTTTAGAGATAAATGTTGATTTGCCAACACTTGGCATACCAACTAAACCAACATCAGCCATGAGTTTTAACTCGATTTTTATTTTTATTTTTTCTCCGGGTTCACCATTTTCAGCATAATGTGGAGCTGGATCGTTTTGGGTGGCAAAGGCCATATTACCACGGCCTCCACGTCCGCCTTTGGCGATAACAACTTCTTTGCCATTTTCAGTTAAATCAGCAATAACTAATCCTGTATCAAAATCGGTCACGACGGTTCCTGGAGGAACTGGAATAATGATATTTTGAGCATTTTTTCCATGCATTCCTTTTCCCATACCATTTTCACCTTTATGGCCTTTGATTATTTTTTTATATTTAAAGTCAACTAAAGTATTTAAGCCCGGGTCAACTTTAAATATTATATCAGAACCTTTACCACCATTACCACCAAATGGCCCGCCCATAGCTACATATTTTTCTCTTCGAAAGGCTAGACAGCCATCACCACCACTACCAGCTATTAGTTCAATGGTTGCTTCATCAATAAACATAACATCACTCATTTCTTAAGTTTATTATACATGATTTTATCTAAAGAAAAAAGAGATTATTTTAATAATCCCAATGAACTGTCGCATCTTTGGCACCCCATGCAGTACCTAATGCGGCATTAATTTGTTCATCTGTTCCAGTAGAAACAATTTGATCACTAGTGGTTTTTATATAAAATACCATTTCATCGTTTCCAGCAAAAGCGGTAGCATTAATTTCTTTAATATTTGGTTTGATAGTAACATTAATTAATTTTTGATCTTTAAAAGCATTTTCTCCAATTGTTTGTACAACCTGTCCATTTAAAAATTCTGGAATAAAAACGGTTTTGTCACAAGAAGTGTCATAGCCGGTAATAGTTAGACTGCCATTAGAGTTCAAAGAAGTAGTGAAGCAAGTAGGATTAGTTGTCAAATTTTGAACATCATCTAAAGCACTTTCTTTGATTTTATCATTAGAAAGTTTACGATTGCCTAATATAGAAATCGTTCCTAAAATTAAAATTAAAAACAAAGATAAAATACCATATAGTAAAGCTGACGTGATAAACCCTTTTTTATTCATGTGGCCACCCCTATTCTGTATAAATTATACCTTATTTATTATTTTTATACAAGGGGTTAGACTTTTATCATATTCTAAGATTTTATTTTTGAATAAATTATTATAGGTGAGATTATGCGGAATTTCTGGTGCGGACGAGGAAAATGGTCTTTGATTTGTTTAATTTGTATGATTATTTTATTTTATCAAGTTTTAATTACAATATTTGTAGTGACAAGGTTTAATGTATTTTTGTTATTTATTTTTATGATTTTATTATTTTGTTCAATTTTTAGACTCTTTTGGTAATATAAGCATTTCGGTTTTATAAATTTTATCGATCATTTTGCTAATGTTTTGACAGTTTATATATTCAGTATTTTTAAAATTAATAATATCGGGTAAAGAGATTAAAACAAATAAAAGTTCTTTTTCTTCTTTTAACAAAGGGTAAGTTTTTTCATATTCATGAAGTAGACTATCAAAATCAAAATCTAAGGCATGGCTTTGATATAACTTATAAAGGTCAAAAATTGGGCTACCTATTTTGGCTTTGTCCCAACTTATTAAATAAGGAATGTCAGACTCTAAAAAATGATCTAATTTTAAATTATTATGAAGAACGACTTGCCGTTCTTTTCTTTTTTCTTTAATTAAAGTGTGCCATTTGTCTAGTCTTTCTTTATTTTTACTTATGGTGTCATATATTTTAGTAATGTTTGTAGCTAGTAAGCTTTCGCTTGGGCTCATAAATATTTTGGACTCAATGACTGTGATTAAATCGGTGTAATAAATATACAAATAGTTTAAGTTTCCGTTTAGGTCTTCATATATTTTTTCATAGTAATCCAAATCTATTTCTTTGTAATGGGTAGTTTTGCTGTGAAGTAAAGATATTAGTCTAATCATATCAAGAATTTTTTGTTCTTTTGGAATGTCTAAATTTTCAATGTAAGATGTGAGCTGATAGGTTTCATTATTACTATTTAAAAAAGAGGGCATATAATCAAAGCTGCGTGATTTTAAATAATTTAAAATTTGCGGATTTAATTTTCCCTCTTTATAAATATATTTCCCATCCTGAGTATCGATTATTGTTACTTTACCTTTTTTTCGGTAGCCTCTAGCTTTTAAGCCTTTATTTTTCAATACTTGATTAATCTTCATGAAATGGAATAATTAATTTATCACCGATTTTCAAGTCTGTTAAGTCGTTATAAGCTTCTAAATCATTTTTAGCTATTCCATATTTATCTATAACAGTCTCTACAGTATCATTTTCTGTAACTATATGAACTTTATATACAGCATATCTTTCATTTTTATCTAAATCTTCAAAGATTGATTTAATGGCTTGACTCGTTTCTCTTTTTGGGCTTTCGTCATCTACCGGATTTTCTTTAACTTCTTCAGCATCATCACTATTTTCGTTTAAAGTTTCTATTTTTTCTTCTATCAAAGTTCTCTCCTCCTTTTCTTCTAGGCCATCTAATATAACCTCGATATTAACTTCAAGGATTTTGCTGTTGATAACTTCATAGTAAAAATCATTGATGTCAACATCTATATTTTTAGTGTCATATTTAGTATCTATACTGATATCAAAAGGCAATCTATATTCGAAAGAATCGGTATTTACACTAGCTTCTGTCATTTTAAATGTACCACTAACAATAAATTCACCAGACACCAAATTTTCTTCTTTCAATTTTAAGGTGTGCTCGAGCGAAATACTACTGATTTCAGCAATATTAGTTTCAAATTCAATTTCTTTTTTAAATGGTACTATTTTATTCACGTTATCCCCTCCTAAAAAAATATATGCTTTGGTTTATTTTTTAGAATAAATTTTCATATAGCTTGCTGGCATAATCAAATGATGCTTTTTCCCAAATGTTTTGAATGTAGGCATTACGGTCGTTTTGATATTTTAAATAGTAAGCATGTTCCCAAAGATCAATGGTAAATAAAGGTGTTAAATCATATGATAAAGGTGTTTCTTGATTTGGTAAATTAATTATTGTTAAATTTCCTGCATTATCAGTTACTAGAAAAGTATAGCCAGAACCAACTAAATTTTGAGCTTTATTTATAAAAATATTTTTAAAATTTTCAAAGTTTTCATAATCTTCATTGATTTTGTCTAAAAGGCGGCCAGTTGGTGGAGAGGTTTGCTTATTTAAACTTTGCCAATATAAATCATGGTTTAATACACCGCCAGCATTATATAATATTTGCCCTCTATCTTTTAAAGGAAATTCATCTATTCTTTTGGGAATTTGCTCTAATGGAATGTTTGAATTAGTCAGATTATTTAAGTTTTCAGCATATTTCCTATGATGTTTATTATAGTGAATATCTACAGTTTTTTTATCAATTACAGGCTCTAAAGCATTATAATCATAAGGTAATTTTATAGAATTATACATGTCATCAACTCCAATTAAGTATATTAATTAAAAGCAAAAAAAAGAAGATAATTTAATTACCTTCATATATTGTAAATGGACTATTTTTTTGACCGTTTCCACATAACTTAACATTTGAATTCAAAAATAAGGTGGGTTTTACGTAATTAATTAGTGAACTATGATAGGCATTAGATTGAATGATGCCGCCTGTATCTTTGCTTATAACAGCCACTTTTTGAGTATAATATTGTCCATTATATAAATACTCTGTTGGATTAATAGTCCATAGATTATGATTAGCATCATACATCCAGTTTTGGGCAGAAGCAGCCTTAGTACAAGTCTCGCTAGTATAATATTTATGATAACCACATCCTGTATAGGTACTGGCAATAATGTAATCTGTAACTTTTGGTAATGCTATTAAATATTTACCAAATATAAGTTCTGATTTAGTTAGTAAATCACTAATATTATATGATAAACTATCTATCATAGTTGGTAATAATCCAAAATCAAAAAAGGATTTTTCGATATATTTTTTTGATTGCTCGTCAATAGAATTATAATACTCATTATTTAAATAATCATTTATATAAGAAACACTACTTGGTCCCGGTATAGCATAGCTATAATCATCAGTTCTATAGGGAAATTCTTGGGTATAACCAGTAATACCAGCCCACTCTGTTTCATTGATACTACCCCATAAATTACATCCACTATTGCCTTGACTATTAACTAATGAGCAATATTTTCCATCACTAAATCTTTTCGTACTATAATCAAAATTCATTGGTGAGTTTAAAGGACTATCTCTTATGATTTTTAAACGATCACCTGCAATTAGAATTATACGCCATATTTCATTATTAAAATAAATATAATTATTAGGTGCTGCACCTGCATATATATAATAATTATCACGATAATTATCTACATATAAGCCATTTTCTTGTGAAGCGTTATTTTTTAAATCACTTATTGTTATAGGATTACATTTTATATTTCCTTTAGCGGTTATATTTAAATTAGTTTGAAAGGCCGCATATCCTGCTGTTAAAGCAAAAAGCAAGCATAATGTAATAATTATAATTACTTTGTTTTTCCCTTTTCTCCTTTTTATTTTTCTCATATTGCTTATCTCTACCTCTCTTTGATTTTAGCACATTATTGCGGAAAAATCAACAGTTAAAAAAATACCATTTACAATCTATATAGAGGTGTAATTATGGTGTTTAATCTTAAAAAATTTCACGATATAAGAGTTGATAATGACTTATCACAAAAGGAGATGAGTAAATTATTACAAATTTCTGAAGATGCATATAGTAATTACGAAAATGGAAGAAGTGTCATGCCGACGGAAATTGCGGTTAGGTTTGCAAATTATTTTAAGCTTAGCTTAGATTATTTATTAAATATGACAAATAAGAAAAACTTAGTTTGTGAGAAAAATTTTAATGCGGCTGATTGTTCTAGTAAAATTTTAAGTATTCGAAGGCAAAGGAGTATGTCTCAGGAGCAAATAGCAAAAATTGTAAATATTCCCCAAAGAACTTATAGTAGCTATGAACGCAATGACAGGACTATTCCACTTGAATTTTTATTTAATATAGCTTTAAAGTTCGAAATTTCACTTGACTATTTAACGGGAAGATGTGAAAAAAGTAAGATTAGTTAATATTGAATCTTACTTTTCTTTAATTAATGAATTTATTTTTCTTCAGTTAGACCAGTAATTTCAGAAATATCTTTAATGTTCATTTTCTTTTTAAGCATATTTGTAGCTATTTTTAATGTTTTTTCCTTAATTCCTTCAGCCTTACCTTCTTTTTTCGCATCTTCAATTTCATTATATTTAACAAGGGCATCAAACTTATCTTTTTGTGTTTGCAAAGCAAATTCCTAGTATATGAAAAATGCAAAAAACTTCAAAATGTGAAGTTTTTTACTTTTTACCAAAATCATCTAAAAAATCATCGATGGTTAAAATTTGTTTATCTATTTGCTCTAACGATATTTGTTTGTCTTCTTTATTTGAAGCTTGATTATCTAATGCATTTTCTAAATCTTTAGAGGTTAATAATTCTACATTTACAAACACTTTTTTTATCTTATCTTTGGTGATGGTAGAGCCAGTTTGATAGCGATCACAAATAGGAAATTCTGATGATTTATGATAGGTTATTTCATCTGTTAAAATACCTATTTCTTTTTTATGATCAAAAGTTAAAGCAAAGATTAATTTATATGGATTTGTTTTAACATCTCTTATAGCTAATAAACCTTTACGAGCTCTTGAGCTAATATCAAATTCGTTTAATTTAACTCTTTTTCCAGTTCCTTTATCGGTAATAAATAAGGCATATTCAGCATTTTCGTTAAATGATTGTCCACTAATAACATAATCTTCTTTTAAGTTGATAGCTTTAACACCACTACCTCTTAAACCAGTTAATGGAATTTCCGCTGATTTATATCTTAAAGCAAGACCGTTATGGGTTGTCACTAATACGTCTTCTTTTTCTTTAACGACAGATATAACTTTATCTTTTGGTTTTAATTTCATGAGATTTACAGGTTTTGTATATCTTTGAACTTTTAAATCTTTTATGTTTGTTTTCTTAACCATACCATTTTTAGTAAATGAGATAAAGTTGACTTTTTCTTTAAAATCTTTAGTTAAAAATGAGGAGATGATATTTTCATCACTACTTATTTTAATAATATTACTAATGTGTTTTCCCATGTCTTTCCATTTTAGATCAGGTAATTCATATACTGGAACGTAAAGGAAATTTCCTAAAGATGTAAATAGTAGTAAAGTGTCCATGGTGCTGGCTTCATAAATAGCTGTTTTAAAGTCTTTATCTTTTAAACCGGTTTCATCGCCACTTACTGCTGAGTAACTTCTAAGAGATACTCTTTTTACATAGCCCTCATTTGTTAAAACTACAATACAATCTTCTTTTGGAATTAAAGAGGTTGAATCGATTTTTATTTCTGTGACTTCATCTTTAATAACGGTTTTTCTTGGAGTGGCATATTCTTTTTTTATCATTTTAAGTTCTGTTTTCATCACATGTTTTAAAGCTTCTTCGTTTTCTAAAATACTAGTCCAAATAGCAATTTCTTTGGCTTTTTCTTCGATTTCTTTTTCAAGTTCGGTGACATCTGTATTGGTTAATTTGTAAAGCTGCAGATTAACAATAGCTTCGGCTTGAGCTTTTGTAAAGTCGTATTCTATTTGTAAGTTTTCAATAGCATGAGCTTTATTTTTGGAAGCTCTAATAGTTTTAATAACTTCATCCAATATTGATAAAGCTTTAATTAACCCTTCTAAAATATGCATTCTAGCTTTGGCTACTTTTAAATCATATTCTGTTTTTCTAGTTATCACTTCTTTTTGATGAGCAATATAAGCATCTAATATTTCCAAAACACCTAAAACCATAGGTCTTCTATTTACAATGGCAACCATATTATAGTTATATGAAATCATCATATCCGTGTTTTTAAGTAAATAATTGATGATTAACTCTTCATTAGCGTCTTTTTTTAAATCAATGGCTATTTGAAGACCATTTTTATCTGATTCATCTCTTACTTCAGATATTCCCTCTACTTTCTTTTCGATTCTAATTTCGTCAATTTTTTTAACTAATGAAGCTTTATTTACTTCATAAGGTATTTCAGAAATGATAATTTGTCTTTTAGATTTAGTCCCTATAATTTCATATTTACATCTGACATTTATTTTTCCTTTTCCAGTTTTAAAAGCTTCTTCAATACCTTTTAATCCTTCGGCTACTCCACCTGTTGGAAAATCTGGTCCCTTGACGATATTTAAAATGGTGTCTAACCGGCAATTAGGGTTATCAATTCTTTTGATAGTCGCATCAATAATTTCACCTAAATTATGTGGGGGAATATTGGTGGCATAACCAGCTGATATACCGGTGGCTCCATTGACTAAAAGATTAGGAAATTTAGCCGGTAAAACAGTTGGTTCTAATAATGTATCATCGTAATTTAAACTCATTAAGACGGTATCTTTATTTATATCTTTTAAAAGTTCACCAGCAACTTTAGTTAGTCTAGCTTCTGTATAACGCATTGCTGCAGCGCCATCACCATCCATGGAACCATTGTTACCTTGCATTTCAACGTAACACAAGTTGTTTTTCCACCACTGGCTCATTCTAACTAAAGCATCGTAAATACTAGAATCTCCATGAGGATGATAAAAGCCCATGATATTTCCAACTGCTTTAGCTGATTTTTTGGTAGGTTTATCATATGTGTTATTATCTTTATACATACCATATAAAATTCTTCTTTGAACCGGTTTTAATCCATCTCTAACATCAGGTAAAGCTCTATCTTGGATTATCGCTTTAGCATATCTACTAAAATTATCACCCATGATATATTCTAATGAATAATCATATATTCTCTTTACTGCTTCTTCCATTTTGTGTCACCTACTTTGTATAATTATCTTCTAGTGTAAATTCAACGTTTTCCTCAATCCACTGTTTACGAGGTTCGACTTTATCGCCCATTAAAACACTAACTCTTCTTTCAGCAAGGGCGGCATCGGTGAGATTAACTTTAATTAAACTACGTGTAGCTGGATCCATAGTTGTTTCCCATAGTTGTTCAGCATTCATTTCACCTAATCCTTTATATCTTTGTTTTTCTAATTTTATTTTGTGTTTTTTTCTTATTTCTTCGGCATCTTCATCAGTCCAAGCATAACCATAAATTTTGTTGCCATTTTTTAAAGCATATAATGGTGGCATAGCTATATATAAATGACCATTTTCAATTAAAGGTTTCATGAATCTATAGAAAAATGTTAAAAGTAATATGGCAATATGAGCACCATCATCATCGGCATCGGTCATAATTATTACTTTATCATAATTACAATCTTTTATATTAAAGTCACTGCCAATTCCAGCGCCGATTGTTCTAATCATCGTGTTGATTTCATTGTTGGCTAAAACATCAGTAAGGGAAGCTTTTTCAGTATTAATTACTTTACCTCTTAAAGGTAAAATTGCTTGAAATTTTCGGTCTCTACCTTGTTTAGCGGAACCGCCAGCTGAATCTCCTTCGACTAAGAACAGTTCATTTACTTTAGGGTTTTTGGATTGCGCTGGGGTGAATTTATCACTAATAGATTTTTCTTTTCTATTTTTTCCTTTACCATTTCTAGCTTCATCTCTAGCTTTTCTAGCCGCTTCTCTGACTTGTTTTGACTTAACCATTTTGTCTAATATTTTGGTGGCAATTTCTTTGTTTTCTTCTAAGAAAAATTGTAGATGTTCAGATGTGATGCTGTCGACTACTGTTCTAGCTATTGGCGTGCCTAATTTACCCTTAGTTTGACCTTCAAATTGCAATAACTTTTCAGGTATTTGCAAGCTAATTATGGCTGTTAGACCCTCTCTAGTATCTGGACCTTCAAAGTTTTTATCTTTAGCTTTTAGGTAACCATTATTTCTGGCATAATCATTAAATACTCTAGTAATAGCTGTTTTAAATCCTACTTCATGAGTTCCACCATCTGAAGTTTTAACATTATTAACAAAGGAAATAATGTTGTCAGAATAACTTTCGGTATATTGAAAAGCCACTTCAACATTAATACCGTCTTTTTCGCCTTGAAAATCATAGGGTTTGTGCAGAACTTTTTTATCGGCATTTAAATATTCGGCAAAAGAATTTAAACCTTTTTCATAATGATATGATTCTTTTTTTTCAGTATTTTCGTCATAGATTTCAATTGTGATGTTTTTTAATAGAAAGGCACTTTCTTGCATTCTTTCACATATGGTAGAAAAAGAAAACATTGTTGTTTGAAATATTGTATCATCAGGCATGAATCTAACTTTAACACCCGTTTTATTTGTTTTGCCTATTTTTTTTAACTGTTTATCTAAATGTCCACCATTTTTAAAACTGATAAAATATTCAAAGCCATCTCTTTTAATAGTTACTTCCATCCATTTACTTAAAGCATTAACGACAGAAGCTCCAACACCATGAAGACCACCAGATACTTTATAACCTGATGTTTCAAATTTACCACCAGCGTGCAAGACAGTATAAATAACTTCTGGTGTTGATTTACCACTTTCGTGCATTCCTACCGGTATTCCCCTACCAAAGTCTTCAACACTGACACTACCATCTTTATGAATAGTAATATTGATTTTGTCTCCATAACCGTTAATGGCTTCATCAATACTATTGTCGACTATTTCCCATACTAAATGATGAAGTCCTCTTTTGTCGGTTGAACCAATATACATACCGGGTCTTTTTCTAACGGCATCTAGTCCTTCTAATATTTTTATTGAATGTTCATCGTATTTTGCCATATCATCACCATATAGAATTATAACAGAAAAGCCTTAGAAAAACAAATGAAAACGTCAAATTATGTGAAGTAAGGTTTTTTAAAAACGAAACTTATGTTTTGATTTTTGAATAACTTATTTGTAGGTTAGATCAAAATATTATTTTTAAAAATGTTAATTGGATGTTCTAGATGAAAAGAAACACTTACTTAGTAAATGCTTCTTTTAATATTTTATTTTTAAATGATAATTCTCATTACTATTTAAAGCGGATTTGGTTTGAGATGAGATTTTAATACTTTCGTTTTGTTTTAAAGTTTTGTTTACTTCATTTTTTATTTTTAAAACTTCTTTGTTTTGATTTAGTAAAATTATGTCCACGTTATCTAGTTTGATATTTTCTTTGTTTTTATTTGTTAATGTAGCTTCAATAAACACTTCATCGTTTATAATTTCAATTTTTTCATTTTGAATTAATAATTCTTTTGGTTTAATATTTTCTTCTTTACTTTCTTTTTTTAAACTTAAAGTTAGACCTATTATCAAAACAATTATTAAACTCGCTATAATTACTATTTTTTTCATGTTAGAAGTTATACCTCCATTTATCTATAACATAGTGTTTTTGAAGTTCATCATCGGTTAATACTTTGGAATACATTCTAGCTGTATAGATGTAACCGTTGAAAGCTTCGTTTGATTGTCCATAATTGTTTAACCCATTTTTATATGGATTTAAACCTAAAACCATATATGTATTATACCCTGGATATTTAATTGTAGCTGCATATTCACTTTGATTTGTATCTTCATTTATTCTTATTTTATCTATTCGATTATCATGCGCTCCTGCGACATAATACATAGTATCAGTATTCACTTCCATATCTATTCCTGATCCTCTATATGCACCGTCTTTATAAGCATGACTGAGAATATTTGATGTTTCAGTACCTATTTTATTAAATCCAATTTGATAACCACCAGATTCCATATTAGACATTACATGGGAACCCGGATTTGTAAAACTTTTTATTTTAAATGTTGTTTCCAATGTGACAGTTTGATAATTTAATTCAGCTATTCTAACATAGTCATCTTTTCCATCAAAATATACTGAATCTCCACTTTTAGTAGCTCCTACTAATGTTCCATTTCGATTATTCCCACTTTGATCTTGCCATGTGGTGCTGCTTAATCCTGTTTTCCCATCATACATGAATACTGCTCCTTCAGTATAATCTTTTAACGTCGTTCCTGTTACTCTTA
>CALVWP010000009.1 GCA_944367495.1 uncultured Bacilli bacterium | reverse complement strand
GATGAGAAATTACATCCGGCTAGTATGACGAAGATGATGAGTATGCTTTTGATTATTGAAGCGATAGAAGATGGGGTTATTAAATGGGATCAAATTGTGCAGGTTAGTGAAAATGCATCTAGTATGGGAGGCAGTCAAATATTATTAGAAACTGGCGAGAAGATGAGTGTTTTAGATTTATTTAAAGGTGTGGCAATTGCTTCTGGTAATGATGCGGTGGTGGCTTTAGCAGAAGCAGTTGCAGGCAATGTTAGTAATTTTGTCAGTATGATGAATAAAAAAGCTAAGGAATTAGGGCTTACCAATACTAATTTTAAAAATCCTCATGGTCTTGATGATGCGAATCATTATTCGACTAGTAGAGATATGTCTTTGATTGCGAAAGAATTAGTTAAACATAAAAAGGTTTTGGAGTATACAAAAATATATGAGGATTATTTAAGAGAAAATACAGATAGAAAAATATGGCTTGTTAATACTAATAGATTAGTTAGATTTTATGATGGGGTTGATGGTTTAAAAACAGGTTATACTGAGGAAGCCGGTTATTGTATGACAGCAACAGCTCAGAAAGATGGAATGCGAGTTATTGCAGTTGTAATGGGCGAAGAGACGAGTAAAATTCGAAATCAAGAAGTTAGTGAAATGCTTGATTATGCTTTTGCGCAGTATAAAATAATTAATATGTTTTCAGATGAAAAATCTTTAGGTAAATATAGAGTTGAAAACGGTAAGGTTGAAGATGTTTTAGTGGTGCCGGTAGGGGAAGCCAAGATGGTTAAAAAGAAAAGTGAAAAAGCGGGAGATATAGATTATGATGTTAAGATTAAATCTTTAAAGGCTCCGCTTAAAAAAGGTGATAAGGTTGGTGTTTTGACAATAAAAGAGAATGGTAATAATGTTAAGACGTTAAATTTAACGGTTGATCAAGATGTAGAAAGAGCTAATTTTTTAGATTTGTTTTTAAAAAATGTCAAAGATATGATTATAGGCAATATAAATTTAAATTAATTTATATTGTTTTTCTTTTAAAGGATTGAAGATAAATGGAGAATTGTGATATTATTATATTAGATTGGGGGTATTTGTGTGGAAGAGTTTTTACCAGATATTTATCAAAAAAGTATTTACACGATTGATTATTCGAAATTATTTAATAGAGGTATAAAATGTTTACTCTTTGATTTAGATAATACGATAGTTCCACCTCATAGCTCAGAGCCTCCTATAAAAGCTAAAGAATTATTTACTAGTTTAAAACAAAAAGGGTTTAAGGTAATTATTTTTACTAATAGTCCAATGATTAGATTAAAAGTGTTTAAAAATTTTTATGGAGTTGATGGAGTTTCTAGTGCGTGTAAGCCATTTACAAGGAAGTTAAAAAAACTGTTAAAAGATTATGGTTATGCGGTGAATGAGGTGGCAATTGTTGGAGATCAGTTAATGACAGATATTAGAGTTGGTAATAAGGTTGGTATTACGACTATTTTAGTTAACCCAATATCACATAGTGATTTTATTTTGACTAAAATTCATAGATTTGGTGAAAGAAGAAAAATGAGAAAGTTAAGAGATCACGATTTGTTTTGGCAAGGAAGATATTATGATTAAATGTGAGGGTTGTGGAGCTTTTTTACAAGATGAATTTCCTGATAAAGAAGGTTATACGCAGAATTTAAATGGTAAATTATGTAACCGCTGTTTTAATATAAAACATTATAATAAGTATTTAAAAGTTCCAAGTAAAGATTATGGCACGCTTATTCGAAAAATTGATGGTGAAGGTGAACTATTTTTATTAGTAACTGATTTTTTAAATTTGTACAATTTAGATGAAATTAATTTGAAAAGTCCAGTCATTTTAGTTATTACTAAAGCTGATATTTTTCCAAGAAGTATTAATAAAGATTATTTTTTGAAAAAGTTAACGTGCAAGCTAAATGTCATTTCTAAAGTGATTGTGTCGAGTAAGAATAATTATCATTTAGATTTACTTTATGATTTGATTTTAAAGTATAAAAGAAGTGATAGGGTCTATGTGACTGGTTATACTAATGGTGGCAAATCAACACTTGTTAATAAAATGTTAAAAAATTATGGCCATGGAATAGAGAAGGTTACGGTTAGTAATTTGCCATCGACGACTTTAGATTTGCTTGAGGTTAAAATAAATGATGAACTTACTTTAATCGATACCCCGGGGCTTTTAGATGACGGTAGTTTAGTTTTAAAAGCTTCAAAGGATGTTTTAAATAAGATTTGTCCTAAAAAGGAGATTAGGCCAATCAGTTATCAAATTAAAGAAAGACAGTCTTTATTAATTGATGATTTTTTAAGGCTTGATTTGGAAAATGTAAATATTATTTGTTATATGTCTAATGAACTTAATTATAAAAGAGTGTATAAAAAAAGAGATTGTTTACTTAAGCGATATGATTTGAAGATAAAAAAAGGCGAGGATTTAGTTATTAAAGGGTTAGGTTTTATTAGTTTTATGCAAGATAGCGAGTTTACTTTATGGCTTATAGATGGAGTAGAATATATAATCAGAGATTCAATTATCTGATTTTTCTTTTATTCTTTTTTTTTTTGTGATAAAATTAAAATAGGGTGATGAAGATGCTTGGAACAATAGTTGGAATAGAAGAAGATACAGTATTGATTAAATTAGCTATTGATTTAAAGAACTTTCAAAGTTTGGTTAATTTACATGTAGTGATGGAAGATAAAGATAAGCTATTAGTTGGTGAGATTATCGATATTAAAGAGGGAATTGCTTATGTTAATTTGATAGGTGAGTTTATTGATAATAAATTTGTGTTTGGTGTTATTAGAAAACCTTCTTTTTCAGCAACAGTAAAGCTTATTTCTAAAGAAAAAATTCCGATGATAATTAGTGTGGCCGATTATAAAGAAAGAGAAGATATTTATATCGGTGAAAGTCCAGTTTACCCAGGGGTTAAAATAGGCTTTGATATTAATTCGTTTTTTGCGAATCATTTTGCTATTTTTGGCTCGACTGGAAGTGGTAAATCTTGGGGGGTAGCTAAATTATTACAAAGTATTTTTGAAAAGAAAAGTACGGTAGCTTATAGAGCAAGTATATTTATTTTTGATGCTTATGGTGAGTATCATAATGCTTTTAAAGATATAAGTAAAAAAGTACCAGAGGTTAGTTTTAAAGCTTATACGACAAATGTTAATATTAGTGATACGGAACTTTTAAAAATACCGCTTTGGTTACTGACTGTGGATGATATTGCTTTGCTTTTGAATGCTGAATCGCCAACGCAATTACCTATTATTGAAAAAGCTTTAAAATTAGTAGGAATTTTTGTCAGAGATGAGAAAGACGTTATTAAACAAAAAAACGATATTATCGCAAGAGCAATATTAGATATTTTATCTAGTGGTAAAAATGCTGCCCAAATTCGCGATCAGATTTTTTCAATTTTATCTACTTATCCAACGAGAGATTTGAATTTAGAGACGGAAATTTATCAACCGGGTTATGTTAGAAGTTTAAAACAATGTTTAATTATTGATTCAACTGGTAAGCTTAGAGAAATGGAGTTACTTACTAATTTTATGCAATCATTTGTCGATGATGGTATTGAACTTACGATGCCTGATGGTTCATTTAAATATGGACTTAATGATTTGAAATTAGCTTTAGATTTTGCTCTTATTTCCGAGGGTTCTTTAAATAGTAACCGTATTTATGATGAAAATAATGTACTTAAAGTGCGCTTGCATGCTTTGCTTAATGGTGATTATGCGAAATATTTTGAATGTGATAGGTATGTAACTAGAGATGAATACATAAAAGAACTTTTGATGGCCTCTAATGGACGTAAAGCGCAAATTATTAATTTTAATATTAATTATGTGGACGATAGATTTGCGAAGACAATTACAAAAATTTATTCTAAGTTGTTATTTGATTATGCAAAAAATTTAAATAAGAGAGCGTCACTACCATTTCATATTATTTTAGAGGAAGCTCACAGATATGTTCAAAATGACAATGATGTTAATTTACTTGGGTATAATATTTTTGATAGGATTACAAAAGAAGGTCGTAAATATGGTGTGCTTTTAGGTCTTATTTCTCAAAGACCATCAGATTTATCAGAAACTTCAATATCACAATGTAATAACTTTTTGATTTTTAAGATGTTACATCCAAGAGATATTCAGTATATTAGAGATATGGTTCCAAATATTACAAATGAGATTGTAAAAAGACTTAGGATCTTACAACCGGGTAACTGTATTGCTTTTGGTAGTGCTTTTAATGTTCCAGTGTTAATAAAAGTAGATAAACCGGATCCGACTCCATCTTCAAGTAGTTGTGATATTTCTGGTAATTGGTTTATCGATAGAGAATAATTTTTAAAATTATTCTTTTTTTGCGGGAATTTTAAAAAATGATGTTGTATGTTTTATGCAAAATGAAAATGCATGGATGAAGAAATCAATAAAACTGATTTCTTTTTTAACGCTATTTATATTATTTCATATAATATGATGAAATAATGTAAAGTGGGGCGAAGATAATGCGAGTTGGTTTAATTGGAAATCCTAATGTTGGGAAAAGTACAATATTTAACGGTCTTACTGGAATGAGACAACATACTGGTAATTGGCCAGGGAAGACGGTGGCGAGAGCAACTGGGTATAAGGTTTATAATGGAGTTAGTTATCAGTTTGAAGATTTACCCGGAACTTATTCTCTTTTAGCGCATTCGAAAGAAGAGAAAGTAACAAGAGATTTTGTTTATTTTGACGATTATGACGCTTTATTAGTGGTTTGTGATGCGACAGCTTTAGAGAGAAACTTAAATTTAGTTTTAGAGGTTTTGGAAATTACCAATAAGGTAGTAGTTTGTGTAAATTTACTTGATGAGGCTAAAAAGAAAAAAATTGATATAGATTTAAAAAAACTTTCAAATTTACTTAAAGTGCCAGTTATAGGAGTAGTAGCTAGAGATAAAAAAGGTTTTAAGGAATTGCTTGATGAATTAAAAAATGTGGCTTATAAAAAAAATGGTTTTATAAAGATAAGCTATGATAAGTTTTTAGTTAAAGATATTTATAAATTAAAAAAATTTGTTCCTAATAATTTTTTAAATGATGTAAATGTTCTTTTAAGATTTTTAGCAAGTGACTATAGTTTTATAAATGCTTTTGATTTTAGATATAAGACTAATTTGATGAGGAACTTGGAAGCTAAGAAAATCAAAGAGGAAATTTTAAATGAATATAGATTGAAAGGTGTTCAAAAAGAAGATATTGAGGTTTTGATGATGGAAACGGTTAATGAACGCTGCTATGAAATTTGTCAGAAAGTAGTTAAATATAATAAAAAAAATTATGATTTTAAAGAGCGAGTAATCGATAAATACTTAACCAATAAATTAACTGGAATTCCGATTATGTTAGGACTTTTGTTTTTAATTTTGTGGATAACTATTACAGCAGCTAATGTACCTTCAGATTTTTTATATGAAAAGTTTTTTGAGTTTGAGGATGTTTTGTATAATTTTTTAAATTCTATTAATTTACCTTTATGGTTTACAGATATGATGGTACATGGAGTTTATCGTGTTTTAGCTTGGGTGGTGGCGGTTATGTTGCCACCGATGGCGATATTTTTTCCTTTATTTACATTGCTTGAAGATTTTGGACTTCTTCCTAGGATTGCTTTTAATTTAGATAAGGTATTTGAGAGGTGCTCATCTTGCGGGAAACAAGCACTTACAATGGTGATGGGCTTTGGATGTAATGCGGTTGGAGTGACGGGAGCTAGAATAATCGATTCACCTAGAGAAAGATTAATCGCTATTATTACTAATAGTTTTGTGCCTTGTAATGGGCGTTTTCCACTTTTAATTTCACTTATTACAATGTTTTTAATAACAGAAAATTCATCTGGCTTGATGAGAGCTTTTATACTTTTAATATTTATTTTAATTGGTGTTTTGTTTACTTTTATTATATCAAAAGTTCTTTCTTTAACTATTTTAAAAGGTATTCCAACATCTTTTACTTTAGAACTACCACCTTATAGAAGACCACAAATTGGAAAAGTACTTGTAAGATCCTTATTTGATAGAACTTTGTTTGTTTTAAAAAGAGCTATATGTATTTCAGCTCCTGCAGGTTTAGTGATTTGGCTTTTTTCTAATTTAACGGTTGATGGAACTAGTTTGCTTAAAATATTTTCAGATTTTTTAGATCCGTTTGGTAATCTAATTGGTTTAGATGGGGTTATTATTATGGCGTTTTTTTTAGGATTTCCAGCTAATGAAATTGTTATGCCAATAATAATTATGGGTTATATGTCACTTGGTATGATTACTGATATGAATGATTTGAATTTACTTAAGGAATTATTAGTTAATAATGGGTGGAGTTATGTGACGGCTATTTGTGTAATGTTATTTTCACTTTTTCACTTTCCTTGTTTAACGACAGTTATGACGATAAAAAAAGAAACTGGCAAGTGGAAGTGGGCGCTAATTTCTTTTATAGTACCGTTGTTACTTGGCACTATTTTATGTTTTATAATGAATCAGTTATTTTTAATTTTGTAAAAGGGCATGTTAAATGCTTTTTTTCATACCACTGCAATAATCATCAGCTGTTTTAAGAGTGGAGTTACCGTTGAGGCAGATATTTTCACATAATTGTTTTTTGAGAATTTTAGGGTATTTAACAGACATAAAATCAAACCACCTTTCGAATGTCTACATTAAATATAAAATTGAGTACATAATAGTAAAAATGAATAATAAAGTAATAGGAGTGTTTACTT
>CALVWP010000008.1 GCA_944367495.1 uncultured Bacilli bacterium | reverse complement strand
GAAACGGCGCCTAACTCATCAGCGATGATTTAGGCGCACCCAAAACGGTTGCGTTCAACATTGCCTTATTGAACATTCCTTTTTTTATTATATGAGATTTCTCCCATCTATATACATTTTAACATATTTTTAACTTTTAGGCAAATGTAAGTTTTAACAAAAAGTGATGTATATTTATTGTAATTAGTATCATGGACTGATTAAAACAATATTTTTAAAAAATTAATAATTCTTAACTTTATCAAAATACACATCTTCACTATTTTGGTATTTTGATTTAATGGTTTCTATAAAATTCTCTTTACTATCATCATTAAAACCGGTAAACGATTTGTCGCCTATAATAGTATATGGCACTCCTTTAGCTTCTTCGTTTAATGCAGCAGCAAACGTATTCATAATTTCAGCATTTTTTTCATTTTCCCAAACTTCATATGTATAAAGATTATAATATTTTCCATATTCTTTTTCTAGCTTTTCAAAGAAAGCAAACTCTTCTTTGCAATGAGGGCAAGTACTACCCCAGAAAAAATAAATGTTTACTTTATTTTCATCTCGTTTTATGTTATCCAAACTTATTTCTTTGGTGTTTGCCTCGGTTGTTTGTTCATTTTCTTTTTCCTTTTTTTCTTTTGAAATGTTATTTTTATTTACCTTTTTTAATAAAACGTAACTTGTAAACCAGTTTTGAAACTCATCTTTTGATTCATAATATTTTAAATCATTATCACTTTCAGCATCTAAATAATCTACCATTTTACCTTTATTAAAAATGACAAACGATGGGTAATATTTTATAGATTTACTTAAAGTTGTTTCTTTGATATTTGAAAAAGCAATTTTGTATACCTTTATGTTATTGTTTGTGATAAAATCGTGGAGAATTTGTTCAAAATCAGATGAAGTTACGCATGCTGGCTGATAAATAAATAAAGCAAATGATTCTTTATTATTTATTAAATCATTTAATTTATCTGTTTCAATATCGATAAAACTACCATCAGTATAATACTTATCTTCTAAATAAAATTTTTGAACTGGTATGATTTTAATAATAACCAAAATTGCAGGGATTAAAATTAATAAAGGAATAATCCAAAACAATTTTTTACTTTTCATTTTTTACCTCATGAAGTGAGTTAAAATCTATATCATGATAAGGAACTTTCCAAAAGTCATAAGTCGTTTTACCATGCTTAGTGTTTTTAACAGTTACATTATTTTTTCCATTATAATACCAATAACCACCGACATTATAGATCTTATCTTCATCCCAGCCCAATTTTACTAACATCGTTTTAGTCATATCAGCATAACCGCCACCGCCACACATTAAGAAAATGTTTTTATCTTTTGGAAATAAATATTCTAAAATTTCCATTGACTCTTCGTAATTGGCTATATATTTGCCATCTTTTTCCGTAAATAAGGTTTCACCTTGATAAGTGTTCCCTACTTTTTTAGGAAGTCCAGTTACATTTACTAAGTATGGTAATGGTACTACCTCAAAACCTTGAACGAAGCCAGATAAATATGCATCGCCGCTAATTGCTTCATAATTAGCCGGATCTATAAGCATACGCATATCTCGATAAACAGAATCCGTTCTTTGTAAACAATTGTCTATTGTCTCTTCATTAATATTTTTATCAATACCAAGTTCGCCTCTAACACCACTTGTAACTTCTGGTTTTGGCAAATGGGCATCGGTAATTTTTACTAATCCAAAAATAGATACTGTTACAAATAAAAGTGCACATAAAGTAATAATTATATTTTTTTTCATCACATATCATCTCCTACAATTTAATTTTAAATTATTTTATAAACTTTTGCAATAAACTATAAGTTGAAAAAGCTCAAGCGAAAGTTGAGTTTACTTTTTACAGCTTGAGTCTATTTTTAATGGCACTTCATAAGTTGTGGTTTTACCTTCATTATTTCCATTAACTTTTAAAAATAGTGTATTATCTTTATATACTTTACAGGTGTTTTCATAATCATCGATTGCAAATGTCACTTGTTTCAAAAATTCATCTAATGATATTTTTTCATTCTTATTGTATCGGTATGAACTTATCTTTCTTTCGGTGTCACCATTTACTTCGTATAGTGTACATTCAATTTTATTGTACTTTTCTTCACTTTTCTTCCCGCAGTATTCAATGTTACTTATATAAATTGCTGATTTTTTACTATTATAAGCGACACTTCCTGAAATTGTAAAATTTTGGCAATTGGCTGATAGTGTTTGAAATTTAAAATCATCATTATGAAAAATAACAAATAAAACTATTCCGATAATAATCAAAATAATTATAACAAATGGTAATATGTTTTTTTTCTTATTTTTGTATTCACCATTATAAAGTTCTTCCATGCTGATATTGAAATCTTCACTAATTTTTTTTATTAAAGAAATATCTGGTATGTTTTTTCCATTTTCCCATTTGCTTACTGCTTGATATGTAACATTATATTTATCAGCAAATTCTTTTTGGGTTAAGTTGTTTTTCTTTCTTATTTCTTTTATAAATTTGCCAAACTTTTCTTGATCCATCAAACCACCTGCTTACTTATTGATTATACCATTTTTCACATAGAAAAACTAGAGAAAGATTCCTCTAGCGTGTATTTATTGCATTATTGTAAACGGGTACTCAGCTGTTCCATTTCCGCTTAAAGTGATGTCAGAGGAAAGATAGACAGAGGGACGGACGCCAAAAATAGCGTTCGCAAAGTTGCGGCCTACAATACCGTCATAGCCCACAGTGAAGACAAGGTCAGACGCACTGGTATTAGGCGATGTTGTCCAATAAGTTACACCTTTAAATAACCACGTTAGGACTTCACATACGTTACTGTTAGTATTATTTAAATCCATATTTTCACATTGCTCTTTATTCGTATTTGTTCTTAAATATTCACTGGCTGTAATTAACCCTACACTGGCTATCTGTGACTTGGTTCCATTTTCGCTTGCTATTTGTCCAGCTAAATCATTGTTGCTTTTTATTACTGCTCCTATACTCCATGTACTAGGTACTATTTTTTTTTTGTTTACCGTTATACTACCTAAATATTCCCCATTTAAATATGTCTTTAAATCAGCCGGTCTGTCCCAACTATTTGAACCCATTGATCCACCAGTAGTATCAAATGCTCTATCTGAAAGTAATTCATTTCTGACGATCTTTATTCTGCTATCAGCTTCTACAGAAAGTATTCTCCATGTTTCATTGTTAAAAGTTATATAATTATTGGGATTGGCTCCTTTATAAATGAATCTACCTTCTTCGTATTCATCTTGATATAATCCGTCTCCTTCGGTAACAGCTAACGCTTTTAAATCTTCGGTAGTTACTGATTTTTCTTTTATATTCCCTTTAGCTCTTAGACTAAGCTGCGTATTAAATGCGGCATACCCTACACACAAACATAAAAGCAAACAAAGAGAACTTATTATAATTATTTTTTTCTGTTTTTTTAAATTTCTTCTTCGCATAAGTGTATTCTCCTTTATTTTATATATTCAGTATACCATTTTATGGACAACTCGTCCATATATTGTTGAATCAATTTTAGAGATAATATTTATGGACTGGTGGTGCATAAGTATGATTCACGATGATAATTATTACTATGACATAATTAGGAGTAATATTAAAAAATATAGAGAAATCAAAGGATTAACGCAACAGCAACTTGCAGATAAAGCTGGCATTTCAATGAATTATATTGCGAAAATCGAAAGTAAAAAGATGCAAAGAGGGTTTACAATTGTTGTACTAGGAAGAATTGCTGATGCTTTAGAAATAGATATAAAATTATTATTTGAAATAGACAAATAAAGAAGTTATTTTGGGTAACTTCTTTTATTCATCTTTAAAATGTTTTACAAGTAATGGTTTTAAAAGTTCTATTATAACTAAAGATACTAAGTTTATTAAAATTACATAAATAAACTGATTAATGCTTATATTGGTTAGACCAAATATTTGTCCAATTGGACTAAAGAAAACAATTACTTGAACTAAAATTAAAGCAAATATACCAATATTTAATTGTTTATTTTTAAAAAGGCCTTTTTTATGAATTTGTTCTTTTAATGAACGACAGTTATAGGCAAAGACAAATTCATTTATTACGATGCTTAGAAGGGCTAAGGTTTGGGCAATGTTTTGGCCAAGGGGTAAAAATCTATAATAAACATATAAACTAATTAATGTTTCTAAAATTACTGATAAAATTAGAAAAGTACTAAAATATTTAGTGAATATTTTTTTATTTAAACCGTTTGGCTTTTGTTTCATAATGTTTTTTGATGATTCTTCAAAGGCTAAAGTAATTGATGGTACCGTATCAGCAACTAGGTCAATATACAAAACATGAATGGCTGATATAATTGTATTTCCTGTTAACATACCAAATAAAATTATTAATATTTCGGTAAAATTGCTTGATAAATTATATAAGATATTTGAAATAACATTGTCGTATATTCTTCTACCTTCAGAAACGGCGGTAACAATGGTATTAAAGCTATCATCTAAAAGAATAATATCGGCAACATCTTTAGTGACATCGGTACCACTTTTACCCATACCAACTCCAACATTGGCTAATTTTATGGCTGGAGCATCATTAACACCATCGCCAGTCATAGCAACAACTTTTTTTTCATTTTGAAAGGCTTGGACAATTTGCAATTTAGTTTCTGGTGAAACTCTAGCATATACTTTATATTTATCAATGTTTTTGATTAAGTCATTTTCTTTTAATTTAGAAGCGTTGATACATTCATCTATTTGTTCACATATACCTGCTTCTTTGGCTATGGTATAGGCGGTTTCTAAATTATCACCGGTTAACATGATTGGTATAATTCCTGCTTCTTTACATGTGGTGATGGATTCTTTGATGTTTTTTCTAATCGGGTCTTTAAAGCCAATTATACCTGTTAAAATTAAATCTTTTTCTTCGTTAAAATATTCGTCTTTATCGATGATATCTTTAGAAATTTTTTTATAGGCAAAAGCTATAACTTTTAAAGATTCAGTAGACATTTTTGTTTCAATATTCTTATATTTATTTATGTATTCATCTGTTAAATCGCATTCTTTATTATTAATTAAAATTTTTGTACTTCTTGGAATAATAGATTCTAGACTACCTTTAAGATAGAGGTATGTGGAGGCATTAGTTTTATATATGGCACTCATCATTTTACGTTTTGAATCAAACGGTAATTCGATTATTTTAGTGGCTTTTTTGGGTTTTAAATTATTTTCTTTCAAAAAATTTTTAATAGCTACATCAACAGCATCACCAGTATATGAACCATCTGCTGTCAAAGTGGCTGAATTAGAATAATTCATAACATCGATTAAGTTTTGATGATCTTTTAGCTGTTCGAATGAAATTTCTTGATTGGCATAAATTTTAGTTATTTTCATTTTATTTTCAGTTAAAGTGCCTGTTTTATCAGTACATATAATCTCAGTGGCTCCTAAGGTTTCAATGGCCGCTAAATTTTTAACAATTGATTTCTTTTTGGCCATTTGCCCTACTCCGATAGATAAAGTGGCGGTGATAGCAATGGTTAGGCTTTCTGGAACACTAGCCACAATCATTGAGATACAAAGCATAATAATATTTAATACGGTATAATGGTTAATTAAGCCATAGACAAGGACAAAAGCAATTAGAATAAATGCTACACCTGTAATAAACCGGCTAACTTTTGCTACTTTCATTTGAATTGGGGTAACAGGTTCTTCTTTAGTGTCTAAAGCACCGGCTATTTTTCCAAGTTCGGTATGCATACCAGTATTTATTACAATGGCTTCTATTTTGCCGGAAACTAAAACGGTTCCAGAATAAATCATATTATATCTTTCAGCTAAGATTGTTTCATTTGTAATGGTGAGTGCTGTTTTTTCGACATTATTACTTTCACCAGTTAAAATGGATTCGTCAGTTTTGGCAAAATAATTTTGAATAATTCTAGCATCGGCAGGGACTTTATCGCCAGCTTCTAAGATAATATAATCACCCGGAACTAAATTTTTAGCATCAATATCAAAACTTATACCATTTCTTTTAACAGTAACATAATTAGCTGAATATTTTTTTAGCTTTTCGGTGGCATTAACTGCTTTTGATTCTTGGAAATAGCCCATAATACAATTAATTAATGTAGTTCCTAAAATAACTAATGGTTCAAGAAAATCTTCTTTGGTTATAAAGGAATATATTAAAGAAAGAAAACCAACTACTAATAAAAGTATGATCATCATATTTTTAAATTGGCTTAGAAATATTTGTAATTTGGTTCTTTTATTTTTATCTATTAAAACATTTGGACCGTATTTTTGTCTTCTTTTTAATACTTCTGATTTGCTTAGTCCTTCTTCTTTAGTGTTTAATTCTTTGTATATTTCTTCTACTGTTTTTTGGTAGGCTTGTTTCATTTTACCACTCGTTTCTACTTTATGTTTTTATTATAACGCAAATGTATTTAAAAATAAAAAGTCTTGGAAAACAAGACCTTAATTAACACTTTGGTAGCCTGTACGAGAATTGAACTCGTGACTCCACCTTGAGAGGGTGGCATCTTAACCACTTGACCAACAGGCCATTTAAATAGACTTTAAATGTCTACTTAATATTAGCATAAAATAAGATCTTTGGCAATAGTTATTCTTAAAACCTAAATAAATTTAAGCCTATTTCTTCTTCAAAGTATCTATCAACTTTACCATCAATGATATTAATAACCATCTCACAGGTTGCACTTACAATGGCTTTGTTTAGGTGTCCGCCAAAGACTTCACCTTTATCATTACCTGCACTCATATGAATGTGTGAGTAAAATTCATCATTCATAGTGTTGATTGTACCGGTTAATGAAGTAATTTCAAAGTTTCCTTTAAATTCATTTGAGTAATATTTTTTTTCTTCGGTTTTGAAAACTCCTACTATAAAATCATTTGTAGCGCCTAGAGCATTGATGTTTGCAAGTTTGATGTTTTCTTTTTTGGCAATCTCTTCAATTTTATTTAATATTTCTTCGCCTTTATCTATTCTAGCAATTATAGTATTATTAAATCTTCTATATTCCATAATTTCCCTCCTCAATATTATTATATATTATATTTTGAACTTTTAAATGTTATTTTCTTGATTTAATTGTTTACTCATTTTATCTGGTATTCTTCTTGGACTTCTGACAGAATTTAATCCATATTCTTTTAATTTTTCAAAAGTATATCTTTGGGGGTTATATTTTTTTATCAGCTTAAGATTCATAGTAGGATGCGTTTGATCATTATACAAGTTTAGTTCTATAACTTCACATTTATATAAAATAGCTGAGTATGGAGCAGATAAATAAATGTAGACAAAATCACCAATATTTATTTTTTTAGGTTGTTTCCAAGAAAACACAGTCATAGTTTCAATATAAGTAATTACATCAAAATATTTGGGGTTAGCTGGTATAATCCATGAATTTTTTTGTTCTGAATAACTATAACTAATATTTATCAGTTTAATTATTTCTCTATCGGTTAAAGTATCATCTAAGATGATGCTGATCCATGTTTTTTTATTCATATGATAAGCAGAATATATGCCATTAATTTTTAAATATTTTTTTGTATCATTATTTAACTTCACATTTAATATTTCTACTTCTTTAGTATTAGAAGAAATTAATTTACTTTTATCGATATTCATGATAATACCAAACCATTTTTTTGTTTTTTGATTTCTAAAAACACCAAATCTTGGATTTTTGTCCCATAAAAACTCAGGGTAAATGTTATATTCATTTATAATGTAATTTGTTAATCTATTAGCTTGATTATATATAAAATAGTTTTTTTCAAAGCAATGATTTCTAATATCTTTTAATATTTTTTCATATTCCTTTTTAATAGTTAAAGCAAATTCACCAGTAATGTTTTTGATTCTAAAACTTGTATATTCACATTCAGCTTCTAAATCATAGATTTTACCAACAATATTGTCTTTGTATATAGTAATATCTACTCTAAAAGATTTAGCTATAATGTATGTAGAATAACTATAACCGTTATCTTTTTTAATAAAACCGTACTTAATCAGTTTATTTTCATCTAATTTATATGTTTTAAATACTTCTTCTTCTATTTGCATGATTTTTCTCCACATCTGATTATTTTATGTTATTTGTCAGTATCATCTTCGGCGGCAGCTTTTAAGGTAATTTGATTTAATTTTATAATAAATTATACTAATAGTGTAAATGGATCTTGCTCTGTTCCTAGGCCAGTCAAAGTGACATCAGATTTCAAATAAATAGATGGAGCTACACTACCTCTCATCGTTCCCCCATGTCCTGCTCCTATACTAGTAACTTGCCCAGCTGCGGCGCTAGTTGGAGAAGCAAAAATTCTAAAAACAAAATCCACTTTATTATTGGGTGTATAATCAGAAACATTAAGAGTCCATAAATATGTACCATGATTATTTATAATATCAAAAATCCAATTTGTAGTTTTACAGGTTGTACAGTTATCGCTATTTTTAGCAAATGAATCACAATCTTCATTATAATTTGCTCTTAAATAATCACTAACACTAATTAAACCGATATTATATTTACCAGATACACTTTTTTCAGAGTTTATTTGAGCTTGTAAATCATTATTATAATAGCTGACATAACCAAAATACCAGTCATGGTATTCAATGTTTTCTTTTACTGTTTCATTTAAAGAATTATAATAAGTACCGTTTAAATCTTCGTTAAGTGAAGCATCTTTCGTTACAGTGCCAGAATTACGTCCATTAGTAAAATTGTCACTTATTCCCCAGGCACCACAACCCAAATTAAAATTCGCGCAATATGTGCCCTCAGCGCCATCAGGAGAAAGCATATCGCGGTTTCCTACCAGATCCCAAATATAGGGTCCCGACAATATATCGTTTTTTATTAATTTATAGCTTCCATCAGCTTCTTTAGAAATAATTCTCCATAAAGCTACCGAACCATCACTTTTTTTATCACCAATGTCTATATAATTATCTGGATTTTGTCCCTTATAAACATACCTTCCCTCTTCATAAATATCTTCATATAGGCCATCACCTTCTGTAACCACATTATCTGTAATATCAACTGAATTGTCTTTTATATTCCCTTTAGCTCTTAGACTAAGCTCTGTATTAAAAGCGGCATACCCTACACATAAACATAAAAGCAAACAAAGTGAACTTATTATAATTATTTTTTCTGTTTTTTTAATTTTCTTCTTCGCATAAAAGTTTTCTCCTTTATTATCTATTTAAATTATAATGTATTTTGGGGTATTTTACAACAAAAATATAAAATATTAAGGCTTTATTATGACATTATGTGATTAATTTTACAAACATATTAATTTCATATATAATTATTTGACGTAAAGGACTGATCGAATGAATAGTGAAATGAATTATTATGAACTTTTAGGGGTGAGCGAAGAAGCCAGCAAAGATGAAATTAAAAAAGCTTATAAAGTGCAGATGAAAAAATGGCACCCTGATATTAATAAGTCCAAAGAGGCTCCTGAAATATCAAAAAAAATAATTGAAGCTAAAGAAACTTTGCTAGATGATGATAAAAGGAAGAGATATGATTTAAGTTTAAAACAAGACGTACAAAAAAATTATAATAAATTTAATCATACTCAAGATCAATATAATTATGATAAAAATACTAATTATCAAGAAGCTAGAAAAGTCACTAAATGGGAATATTTTAAAGAGTATTTAAAATTTGGAAAAGATAGTAATTTTAGAAAATTTTTGGCAATTATCGGAGTTGGTTTAGAAACTTTACTTTGTTTTGTAATAAAAATATTATTAATTACCTTGGCGGTTATATCTAATTTTGGCAGTTATTTAATAATGATGACGTTTAGTTTAATGGCTCCTGTTTTAGGATTAATTTTATTAATTATAATTGGAACAATCATGACAAATGGTTTTTTCAAAACTATTACTGATTCAAGTATAATTCAAGCGACAATAATTTTTGGTGTTTTATATATATTAATGTTAGTGCTTCCTACCCTATCAAGAAAAATTATATCACCCAAAGTGTTTGACATTTTATATAATAAAATTGATATAAATTTATTTAAAAAATGTGTTGGATATGGAAAAAATGCTTAAATTTCTAAGCATTTTTGATTAATTTTAATGTATCTCTAGCAATCATTAGCTCTTCATCTGTTGGAATGACATACACTTTTATTTTGGAATTATCTGTACTTATTTCAGCTTGTTTTCCGCGAATGTTATTTTTTTCACTATCTATTTCAACACCTAAACAAGCTAAATCGTCACAAACCATTTGACGAATTAACGGACTATTTTCACCTACTCCAGCGGTGAAAGCAATGACATCGGCTCCACCTAGTAAGACGTAATACTGAGCAATATAATCGGTGATTCTTCTAACGTATTTATTCATTGTTAATATAGCTCTTTCATTTCCCTCATTATAAGCATCTTCTAAATCACGCATATCACTACTGATGCCACTTAAACCAAGGACACCACTATTTTTATTTAAATCATTAATGATATCATTAATATCTTTATTTTCAGCCTCCATAACTGGTGGCAAAATTGACGGATCGACGTCACCAGAACGAGTCCCCATCATAACGCCAGCAAGTGGGGTAAAGCCCATTGAAGTGTCAATGCATTTGCCATCTTTAATGGCAGTTATAGAAGCACCATTCCCTATATGACAGCTGATTAATTTAAATTGATCGGTATTTAATATATCAGATAAAGTTTCAGTGATATAGCGATGGCTAGTGCCGTGAGCGCCATATTTTCTAATGCCATATTTTTCATACCATTCATATGGTACTGGGTACATATATTCTACAGGATTCATAGTTTGATGAAAAGCGGTATCAAAAACAACAGTATTAATAGCATTTGGTAAGGCTTTTCTAAAGGCTTCAATACCAAGCATATTTGCAGGATTATGAAGTGGAGCAAAATGTTTGATTGAATCTAGTTTTTTCATTACTTCATCATCGACAATTACAGATTTATCAAAAACATCTTTACCTTGTACTACACGATGTCCAACACCTTCTATTTCATCTAATGATTTAACGATGTTTAAACTAATTAATTTATCAAGCAAAATATTAACAGCATCAACATGGCTATTTAATTGAGCTTCTTCTTTATATTTTTCACCATTAAATTTAATAGTGAAGCTGCCATCAATTCCAATTCTTTCGAAAACTCCACTAGCAATGACACTTTCATCTTGCATGTCAATTAAACTAAATTTTAAAGAGCTACTTCCAGCATTAATAGATATTATTTTCATTTTCTTTCCTCCTTAACGAACTGTCTATTATAAGTATTTGTTTTTGAAGCTTGCATGTTTGCTGCTGCAATAGTGTTTGTGAGTAATGTAGCAATAGTAACTGGCCCTACTCCACCTGGTACCGGGGTATATAAGCTGGCTATACCGCTTGGGTTTTCAATATCACCAACGGTTTTACTATTTACGTAATTATAACCAGCATCGATAACGATTGCGCCTTTTTTAAGCCAATTTTTTTTAATAAATTCTGGCTTGCCAACAGCACCAACTACTATATCAGCTTGAGCAACTTCTTCTTTTAAATTTTTTGTTTTAGAATGACAAATAGTGACAGTAGCATTTCTATTTAAAAGCATGGCTGCAAGCGGTTTACCTAAAATTGGACTTCGACCTACAACACAGGCTTTTTGACCAGTAACATCAATATTATAAAAATCTAAAATATGGATTATGCCATTTGGGGTAGCTGCTCCAAAGGCCTCTTCGTTAAAAGCTATTTTACCAAAGCTTTTAGAACTTAAACCATCAACATCTTTTTCAGTGGCTATTTGATCAAAGCATTTTTGTTCATCAATGTTTTTTGGTAAGGGGTGCTGGATCAAAATACCGTTTATAGAGGTATCTTCATTTAATGTTTGTATAAGGTTTATCAAATCTTCAGTTGTAAATTCTGGAAATGAATAATTTCTAGTTTGAATACCTACTCTTTGACATGCTTTACTTTTCATATTGACATATGTTTTAGAAGCTTTATCGCTACCAACAATAATGGTGGCTAAAGTGATGTCATCATTATACTCTTCTTTATAATCTAACACTTTGTTTTTTACTGCTTCTTCAAGTACAGCAGAAACTAATTTACCATCTAATACTTTACTTTCTATCATTGTCATCACCTTTTCTTTAAATACTTTAATTTAGTATAGCATAAAATATATTAAATAAACAAGCACTAAAATGGCGTCCGAAGAGAGAATCGAACTCTCATCTTTCCCTTCGGAGGGGAATACTTTATCCATTAAGCTATTCGGACATATTTATTTAAAGAAAAATTAAAAGTATAACCTATTAATATGGACATACTATTTGTTTGCTTTTATACCTTAATCATAGCACAAACGTAGTAGCTTGTAAACAATGCCTGGTAAGCTTTTTTGGAATAAAAATAAAATGCTCAGGAGACAACCTGAGCACTAACACTTATATCAATTTTTTTAATATTTTCTAAATTTTTGTTGGTTTTTATGATGACTGATTTTTCTTCCTCTTTATTTATCATATTACCGATATAACTAATAAAATTTGTTTTATTATTTTTATTATCTATCAAAGTTATAGAAATAGGTGTTATAGATAAAATATTGGAAGTCATATTGGTAGCTTTAGCAGTTAAATAAAATTCATTTTCTTGTTTGAATATTTTGATATTACTAAACAAAATATGACTGCTTTCGATATTATCAAAGGTTAAATGAATTAATTTGGATTCTTTTTTACTTACTTGTTTTTGCTCTTTTGAAGTAAAAAGATAGAAAGACAAGATGGCCAATAGCAAAACAATGAATATAATTACAATTTTTATATAATTTTTCATTAGTTAGCTTTCCATGTTTCAAAAACATTACAACTACTTGATGATGGTGCTGGATCTGGCATTTTCATTCTGACGATTGTTGGAATTTTAAATGCTCCTCCAAAGGCCATACAAGTACCTGGCTGTAAGGTTTTTTGCTTTTCAACAATATCAGCTGAAATATTTGGAAGCATTTTAGTTATATAATCTAAATCTCTTGGGTGGGTAATTTTAAAGATTAAAAAGTTCGCGCACTGTGAAATAACTGTATCTGATATTTCAACTGGTCTTTGAGATATTAAATTAAAAATCAAGCCGTATTTACGTCCTTCTTTAGCTGCTCTTTCAAATATGTTATAACCGATTAATTCAACATCACCATCGTTTTGAACATATCGGTGAGCTTCTTCAACAAAGATGTGAAAAGGAATTGAAGCTCTATTTTTTAGCCTTTTAGTAAAATTAAATAACATTTTGGTATATATTTTAACAACTACTTTAGCGAACCAATCTTCAATATCTTCTAAGTTAAAGTTAATAATTTGCGCTTTTTTACCGTTTTTAGCAACTAATGTGGCAATATAATTTTCCATGGTTATAAATGATGGGTAACGCAAATATCTAGAGTTTTCAGATATTGTTAAGGAATGCAATCTTACTTTAAGTTCAATGGCGTCAGCATACGTATCGGTGTTATTTAAAAGACCTTCACTAATTAAAGTAAATTCTAAAGCTTTTTCTAAATCTTCTAAAGTATAGAATTTAACTTCTTTTGGTTCATATTTATCTAATGATTCATCAATGAAGCTGGTGACATATTCAGTCATTAAAATACTTTCTGGAAACTGTCCTTGGGTATCAATGGTAAAACATTCTCTAAATTTTCTCGTGTAACCGATACCTCTAACAGGCGCTTCTAAGTTAAACTGAGCGGTTGAACAGGTAGCTAATATGGCAAATACATCGTTTCTTTTACTACTGGCTGTTTGATTAGTGTATAAAATAGTCATAATAGCTTTAGCTATTAAGTGATTTTTATACTTAGTACTCATCTCATCATCTGAAGCAAAAATGTTAACCAGTTTTAACATTCTTTCAATTATGGTTAACTGTGAATGTTTGTCGGCACGTAAAAGTAAAGCCATATCATCAATATCTAATAACCAAAGTGGAATGGAAAGAATTTCTCCATCAGTTTGATTGATATTAGTCGTGTAAAATTTAAAATTTAAATTAGGATTAATTTGGTTGATGTTTTGTAAGGCATTATGATATTCACCATAAGCATCAAAAATGAAAAAGTTTGATCTAAATGGTAATAATTTAGGATTTTGAAAAATATTTTGTAAAAGTCTGGCCACTCCACATGATTTACCAGAACCACTATTACCAAAAATGGCCATATGACTACTAAATAAATCATTAATATCAACACTTATTGGGTAACTATCATAAAGTGGGCTTTCCCCTATTACAAATGAAGATGGTGTATCTGCACCTAAAATTAAACCGACTTCATCTTGGCTAATTAATCTAATATGTGAATTGAAGATTGGTTTACGAATAACACCACCAACAAATTTATTGTTAGTGATTTCACCTAAGAATCTAATTTTGATAATTTCATCGCCGACGTCTTCAACTTCACCTAAAATTTTCTTTTTTTCATCTTCAAATATGACATGCATATTCATAATATTAGTAGAAATTGAGCCGTCTTTTGGTGTTTCAACATGCGCTTCAGTATCGCTTATATAAAGTATTTTTCCAAACATAAATTCCCCTCCTTATAACAATTCTTCTATTTTATTTTTTATTTTTGGATCTAAATTTTTAATTATTTCTTTGATTTTTTTACTATTTTGGTAATGTTTTAAGATTTTTTCATAGTATATCAATTTATTTTCGGCATCTTTTATTTGTTTATAGGCCGCATTTCGCGAAACTTTTTCGTTTTCGGCTATTTCTTTTAACGATAAATTATCGAAATAATAATATTTAAAATAAGTTTGTTTTTTTAAAGTAAGTAGTTCGCCATAATAATCGAATAAGTTAATTAAGTATATAACTTTGTCCATTATTCATCCATTCCTTTAAATAAACCATAAATATATTTTTCGATATCAAACACTTTTAGATCTTCTTTGGTTTCGCCTAAACCAACATATTTAACAGGAATTCCGGTCTCTTCTTTTATAGCTAAAACAATGCCACCTTTAGCCGTTCCATCTAATTTTGTTAACACGATGCCCGTGATATTCGTTATTTCTTTAAAGTTTTTAGCTTGACTAATACCGTTTTGACCAGTTGTCGCATCAATTACAAGCAAGGTTTCATGAGGGGCATTAGGTATTAATTTGCCAATGACTTTATTGACTTTTTCTAATTCTTTCATTAATCCTATTTTATTTTGAAGTCTACCGGCTGTGTCTATTAAAACGACGTCGTAGTTTTCATCTTGAGCTTTAGTAATACCATCATACATGACACTAACAGGATCAGCATTTTCTTTTGAGATGATATTGACGCCTATTTTTTTGGCCCATTCATCTAACTGCTCTATGGCCCCGGCTCTAAAGGTATCGCCGGCAACCATTAAAACTTTTTTCCCTTCTTCTTTTAATTTATAAGCTATTTTACCAATGGTTGTTGTCTTTCCCGCACCATTGACACCAACAAATAAAATAACGGTTGGACCAGATGATGCATAATTTATTTTATTAGTTATAATGTCGCCACCAACATATATAATAAACATTTCATCGACAATAATATCTTTGAGTTCATCAGCTGTTTTGATGTTTTCTTTTTTAACACGTTTTTTTAGTCTATCAATTATTTCCATGACGGTACTTACACCAATATCGGACATGATAAGTATCTCTTCTAAATTTTCAAAATACTCATCATCGACAATTTTATGATTTTTGTTTAAATCGAGTAAAGCAGTTAAAAAATTATTTCGCGTTTTTTCTAATCCTTTATCATATAGTTCGACTTCTTCTTTTTCTTCTTTTTTAAAAATATTTTTAAATTTATCAAATAATCCCATGTATATCACCCTGTTACTATATAAATTTTACACTATTTTTTTATAAACTGCAAGGACAACAACCGAAATAATTAGTATTGTTTAAACGTTTTAGATTATTTCATAGATTTATTTTGTGTATCACTTGTTTGCATTTAAATATCTGTTTGCTATTTTTGATATAGTTTTGATTTTAATGTTTTGACTATGGTAGGTCAACTTGTCAAAGTTTTAAAAAAAAGATATAATGTTATAGTCAGTTTTAACTTTTATGGAAAGGAGTTTATAATGAAGTTTAACAAAGATGAAACTTACGTGTTCGCCTTAGGCGGACTTGGTGAAGTTGGTAAAAATATGTATGTTGTTATGCATAATGACGAAATTATTATTACTGATGCGGGTGTTATATTCCCCGGCGGAGAGCTTATGGGAATTGATTATGTTATTCCGGATTTTACATTTTTAAAACAAAATGAAAACAAAATTAAAGGTTTATTTATTACTCATGGCCACGAAGATCATATTGGTGGTATTCCTTTTTTACTTTCAGAAGTTAATATTCCAGCTATATATGCGCCTAATCAAGCAGCAGCTTTAATTAAAAAGAAATTAGAAGATAGAAAAATTAAATATAATAACTTATTTATTTATAAAGATGATAGTATTTATAGATTTAAAGAAATGTGGGTGGAATTTTATAGAACAACCCACTCTATTCCTGATTCACACGGTATAGTTATTCATACTCCTGATGGAGTTATTATGACAACTGGTGATTTCAAGTTTGATTTAACCCCGATTGGCCCAATGGCTGATGTTGGCAAAATTGCGAGATTAGGTTCTGAGGGTGTTACTTTACTTTTAAGTGATAGTACTAATGCGATGAATCCGGGTATAAGTATCAGTGAATCCAAAGTTGATGATGCTTTGGAAGAGTTATTTAATAAACATGATAGCCGAATTATTATTGCGACGTTTGCTTCTAATATTTATAGGTTAAAGCATATAGTTGATACTTGTAAAAGGCATGGCAGAAAAATAGCGGTGTTTGGAAGAAGTATGGAAAACAATATTGAAATTTCTATTGAAGGTGGCTATATTAAACATAAAGAACTTTTTATTACACCAGATGAAGCGACAAAGTTACCTGCGAACAAAGTATGCCTTCTTTGTACTGGTACACAAGGCGAGCCTTTAGCCGCTTTAAGTAGACTAGCGAATGGAACTTTTAGACATATAAAATTAAATAGTGATGATGTAGTAGTATTTTCATCATCAGCTATACCGGGTAATGCTCTTAGCATTTCTAGAACTATCAATAAACTATATTTGAGAGGAATAACTGTTTATACTAATACGTCTTTAAGCGATATTCATGCTTCTGGTCATGCGAATGAGGAAGAGCTAAAATGGATGCTGAGACTAGCTAAACCGAAATATTTTATGCCATTTCACGGTGAATATAGAATGCTAAAAAAACATGCTGATATAGCAATAGAGTGTGACATACCTAAGGAAAATACTTTTGTTTTAAATAATGGTGATGTCCTTTCGATAAAGAAAGGTACTGTTAAAAAGGCCGGTCATGTTATGGCTGGTGATACTTATGTAGATGGTAACCGAATTGGCGGCGTTAGTACGGCAGTAATGAAAGACCGTAAGATTATGGCTAATGATGGTATTGTTGTGGTGATTGCAAATATAGATATTCAAAATGGCAAGTTACTTACTAATCCAAATATTATTACAAGAGGGTTTGTTTTAGTAAATGATAACTTAGATTTACTTAAAAAATTAGAACTTATTGCGAAAGATGCAATTAACAGTAAGATTAAAACTGGCATTAATTATGCGGACGTTAAGTTAGAAGTGATTAACAGCTTAAGCAGTTATATTAATTTGCACACTGGTAGAAAACCAATCATACTGCCGGTTATTATGAATATTAAAAAGAACGTAAAAATTTAATACGTTCTTTTTATTGGCAGTCACTAGGAGCATTATATGTAAAGTCATATTTTTTATTGTTTTCAGTTTCAGTTAATTCTATAGTAACCGTAGCATTATTTAAACTACAACCTTTTGATGGTAATGTAACATCTTCAATGTAACCGCCTTCTTGTAACTTACTTACACTGATGGTATATGAAGAAGTAACTAATGATCTGTTATCGCTAAGCCAATTTCTAGCAGCTAAGATAATACTATTTTTAGTATCTTCGTCAGCTTCTTTTTGTCCTTTTTTAATACTACCTGTAACACTTGGAATGATAATGATTAAAAGCAATGATAAAACAACAATTACTCCTAATAATTCAATTAATGTAAATCCTTTATTTTTCATTAAGCACCTCCTCTATTCTTAATAATTGATTATATTTGCAGGTTCTATCTGTTCTAGATAGTGAACCTGTTTTTATTTGTTTTAAATCTAAACCAACGGCTAAATCTGCGATTGTGGTATCTTCGGTTTCACCACTACGATGAGATATTATTGTTTTATAACCATTTTGCTTAGCCAAATTAATAGTATCGATTGTTTCGCTGATGGTTCCAATCTGATTTATTTTAATTAATATAGCATTACCAGCATGCATTTCAATACCTTTTTTTAAATATTTTTTGTTGGTAACAAACAAATCGTCGCCGACTAATTGTAATTTTTTTCCATATTTTTCGGTCATTTTTTGAAATCCTAACCAATCATTTTCATCGACAGGATCTTCGATAGAAATGATTGGGTATTTATCTAACAAAGTTTGATAATAGTTAACTAGTTCATCGGTGGTTAATTTTAAATGGGCTCCTTTTAAATTATATTTTCCATCTTCATAAAATTCACTGGCGGCGACATCTAAGGCTAGAAAAACATCTTGGCCGGGAATATACCCCGCCGCATTAATTGCTTCTACTAATAAATCTAAAGCTTCTTCGTTAGTATTTAAATTAGGAGCAAATCCACCTTCATCGCCAACGGATGTATTATAATTTTTTTTCTTTAAAACTTTTTTTAAATGATGAAAAACTTCACTACCTATCTGCAATCTTTTACTGAAAGTTTCAGCTTTTGGGATGATCATAAATTCTTGAAAATCTAATCCATTATCAGCATGAACTCCCCCATTTAAAACATTCATCATAGCTACAGGCATGGAGTGTTTTTGACCGATATATTTGAATAATGGTAAGTTTTTATCTAAACTAGAAGCTTTTAAGTAAGCTAAGGAAATACCTAATATGGCATTGGCTCCATATTTTTCTTTGTTTTCAGTACCATCTAGTTTTATGAGGGTTTCATCCAATAATCTTTGATTCCCTGTTTCCATACCGATTAACGATGGTTTTAAAATGTTTACGTTATTAACAGCTTTTAAAACACCTTTCCCCATATATCTTTTTAAATCATTATCTCTTAGTTCTAGCGCTTCTTTAGTCCCGGTAGAAGCTCCTGAGGGAACCGATGCTCTTCCTATAAGACCGTTTTCTAAAATTACATCAACTTCAATGGTAGGATTACCTCTAGAATCTAATATTTCTCTAGCTTTAATATCTTTAATTTTTGACATGTCTCTCACCTTTTTCTATAAATTGTCTTTTTAAATCTATACAAGTTTTAAGAGTGCGATATTTACTGAGCCAACTTCGGTAGTCATTTAAATCATCTAAATAATCTTGAGTATGCGTTTTTTCAAACTTATTAATATATTCTTTAATGTTTTCTTTGAATTTAAACCAATAGCTACTATCATATTCAAATGAAGAAGTTATATGGGGGCCTCTTAATTTTGGATCTCCCTTAGGTGGTACGAAAAAAATATCATTATTTTTAATTATTTCAGATACCTTATAAGAAACAGGTATTTTTCGGCCAGTAATTTGACTTATAAAATAGTCTTCACCCTCTTCATCTGTTACAAAAGCAAAATTATAAAGATATAAAACATCTTTACAGTTTTGTCTTTCGGCTTTTAACACTTCATTTTTACCTTTATTTTCTAATGACTTTTTTTCTTTTGTAAAGGAAATGATTTTTTCCATGGTAAAGTTAGGGCTATTTAATAAATTTTTATAATAGTTATACAAAAATATTTCGGTAAAATCATTTTTAAATTCGAGTTCATATTCACTAATGATGGAAGATAATAATTCTATTATTTCATCATCGGTTAGTGATTTTTTTATATTTAGTTCAGCAAGTAAATCATTTTTAAATTCAAAAAGTAATGTATCAAAAAATGTTTTATCTTTATTGGCTGTATAGTTCATATAATCACCATTTTTATTATATCATTTTTTCTTTATATTGTAATATCAATTTATAATTTTATGAAATTTACGTAGATTTTTATTTTACAAATTTAAATTTTTCGTGAAATGAAAAAATAAATTCCAGTTTCATAAAGTGCAATTTGAATGTATAAGAAACGTCCATAATATGGGCGTTTTTAAGTACTCTAATGGTTTGAAATTTGATTAAAAATAGTGTAAAATACAG
>CALVWP010000007.1 GCA_944367495.1 uncultured Bacilli bacterium | reverse complement strand
TAGTTTTTAAATATTCAAAATTTTCTTTATTTATTTCATAGCAGTAAATCTTATTATAACTATCAGTCCCATAATTATTTATAAAAGATAAAGTACTATCACCAATATAAGCTCCTAAATCCACAACTACTTCATTTTCACATTTCACTATCAAATCCAAATCAAAATAATCATCATATAAATTTTGACATACACTAGCTAAATCAGTAAAATTCCAGTTGTACCAATTGTCTAAAATCCCCAGCAACACCTTCTTAGATTGATAATCACATAAATTATCATAAAGCCAAATAAAATCCTCAATATGATTTTTTAAAGTTTTTGCTTTTAACTCAAAAAACTCAAAATCCTTATTTTTAATATCAAGCTTACCCCAATATAAAAACTTATTAAAAAAATCCTCACAAGACTGTCTCGTCTTTTCATTTACAAGTAAAAAACGCTCTTTAATGTGATAAAATATTTCAATCTCACTTTTATCTTTTATATCATCTGTAAGTTCCTTAAACTTCTTATCAATTATATTCATCAAATCACCATTTAATTATATTCATTATGGTGATTTTTTATTTAATATTTTTTATAAGCTTCTCATCGCTTCTTCCAAGCACCCAGTCGGTAGAGTAGCCATAAGTCTTACAAATCTGAATCAAAAATGGACTTAAAATCAAAAACTTGCCATTTTCATAATTACAAATAGCTGAAGCTGAAGTATTAAGTTCTTTAGCCAAATCTCGCATAGTAAACTTTAATTCTTTGCGCACTAGTTTAAGTCTAGAAGCTGCCTTTAAAACGTTTATATTCTTATCTGAATTAATCCTTTTTCTTTTATCTGTAAGTTCAAAAATATAATCGATATTGACTTCAAAATAATTAGCTAATTGATATATCCTCTTAGTTGGAATTGATAGTGTTCCATTTTCCCATTCAGAGTATACAGATTCTACAACGCCAATATCTTTTGCGACATCTTTTTTAAGTAAGTCTTTCTCGTCTCTTAACTTTTCTAATCTATACATTTTCATAAGTATCACCTATAAAAATTCTCCCACCAAATTCGGCTATTTTTAATTTTCTTCGGTACATTTGAACAAAATATGATATAATGAAATAAAATGGATAAGAAAGTAGGAAAAATTTATGAGAAGGATTGGAAGATACAGAAGAAAAAAACAAAGAAACATTTTTATAATAGGAAGCTTGTCACTACTATTATTTTTGTGTGTTGGATATGCGGCTTTTAGCACTAATTTAAGTATCACTGCCAAAGGAAATATAAAACAGCAAACTAGAGTTATTCAAAGTTGGAATGATGCATCACAAACAGATTTTCATTCAGATTTTTATAAACAAAATATAATAATAGTAACCTTTTTAGATAATAATAATGTACCTGATAATGCGACAGAAAGCTGGAATGTATCAGAAGACAAAGAAAATGGAAAAGTCATGGCATGGGTTATTCCGAATAATGACAATAATACAAAATATGACTTATATATAGGAGCTAAAGGTGGAGTTATAGCAAATGAAAATAGCAGTTTTTTATTCTATAATTTTCGAGATGTAAAAGAAATAAATTTTAATAATAATTTTGATATTAGTAATACTATTGATATGAGTAAAATGTTTCATAATTGTTCAAGCTTAATAAATTTAGATTTAAGTAATTTTGATACAAGAAATGTTACTAGTATGTATGCAATGTTTTGTATGTGGGATAATAACAATTTTTTGCAAAATAACCTTAATTTTATAATTTTTGGTAAAAATTTTATTACTTCTAATGTCATTAATATGAAAAGTATGTTTGCCGGTCTTATCGAGTTAAAAAATTTAGATTTGAGTAATTTTGATACCTCAAATGTAACAAATATGTTTCATATGTTTTTACATTGCCATAGTTTAACAGAATTAGATCTAAATAGTTTTGATACTTCGAATGTGACAAATATGGAAAACATGTTTGGTGCATGTGAAAATTTAACAGTATTAAATATTTGTTCATTTAATACTAAAAAGGTTACTAATATGAAATGGATGTTTCAATATAATGGAAAATTAAGTGCTGTTTATGTTGGGCCAAATTGGTCTACAAATCAAGCTAATACTAGTGAAATGTTTCTAAAAAGCAAGGTTTCTTCAGTAACAACTGGTCAGTGTTAATAGAAAAATGTAATAGATAAAATAAAAAGGAACATAAACTTTACATATTTACTAGTAAACACATATTTATTATGATAAAATGCTGATGGAGGTATTTATGATAAAAGCAAATAACTTAACAAAAAAATTTATCAAACAAAAAAACAAACGCGAAAAAGAAGAATTTTATGCTGATAAAGGAATCACCTTTGAAGCTCATGACGGTGAAATTATTGGCATTTTAGGTCCTAATGGAGCTGGAAAAACAACCCTTCTTAGAATGATTGCTGGCATACTAGAACCAACTGAAGGAACCATTGAATTTGATGGTCTAAACTATAAAAATAATGAAATAGAAATCAAAGAAAACATTGCCTATTTATCTGGCAACACTAAACTATATGATACACTAACGGCTTATGAATTACTTAAAATGTGTGCTCAAATATATGGTATAGATAAGCAAAAAACCGAAAAGAGAATTAAAGAAATAACTGACATATTAGATATGCAAAACTTCTTAAATAATAAAATTGGTAATCTTTCAACCGGTCAAACTCAAAGAGTTAATATTGCAAGATGCCTAATTCATGATCCTAAATATTATATTTTAGATGAAGCAACAACCGGACTTGACATCATCTCTAGCCAAATAATATTAGACTTTATAAAAAAAGAAAAAGCTAGAGGAAAAACCATCCTTTATTCAACTCATTACATGGAAGAAGCCGAAAACATTTGTGATAGAGTAATCATGATCAATAAAGGTGTTATAATTAGTTCTGGCACCCCTTCAAAAATAAAAGAAGACACCAACACCACTAACTTAAGAGATGCCTTTTTCCAAATGATTGGAGGTAAAACAAATGAAGAGTAATCTATGGAACATCTTAAAAAAAGAACTTAGAGAACTATTTAGAGATAAAAAATCACTATCAATGATGTTAATCATTCCAATATTCATCCCTTTAATCATGCTTGGTATGTCTGCCTTATTCGAAGCTCAAACTGAAAAAGATACTTCAGAATATAATAAAATTGGTTTTGCCTATAGCTTGTCCGAAGAAGAGAAGAGTATAGCTAAACAAATGGATATCAAAGTGGTTGAAGGAAACGAAAAAGAACTTAAAGAAAAATATAAAAATGGTGAAATAAATCTTTATGTCACTAAAAAAGATAATCAGTACACTTTAAATATTGATTCATCAGATAATAGTGTCTATGCCAAAAGTCTAACTGAGAAGTATTTTAACACTTATAAAAGTTACTTGCAAAAAACTTATCTAACCCAAAATAATATTGATGCCGATAGTGTTTTAAATATTATCACCATCAAAGAAAAATCAATTGAAGAAGATAATTACTTTGCTGACTTCATTAAAAACTATGCCTTTCTATTCGTTATCATGGCTATAACCGTATCTGCCACTTATCCAGCAACCGACACTACAGCTGGTGAAAAAGAAAGGGGAACCCTAGAAACTCTATTAACTTTCCCAATCAAGAGTAAAGATATTATTTTAGGAAAATTTTTGTCA
>CALVWP010000006.1 GCA_944367495.1 uncultured Bacilli bacterium | reverse complement strand
AGTGGAAAAATGATAAAAATAAGCTGCCATTAATTGTAAAAGGTGCGAGACAAATAGGAAAAACTGACGCCATCGAAAACTTTGCTAAAAATAATTATAAAAACGTTATAGAAATAAATTTTGCCTTGCAAAAACAATATAAAACAATATTTGATGATGGTTTTGAAGTAGATCAAATTATTAAAAACATTTCCCTAATTAATCCAAACTTTGAATTTGAAACAGGAGAGACATTAATATTTTTTGATGAACTTCAAGATTGTATAAATGCTGCAACCTCATTGAAGTCATTTAATATTGATGGTAGATATGATGTCATTTGTTCAGGTTCATTAATGGGAATAAATTATCAAGAAATAGAGTCAAATAGCGTTGGCAATAAACAAGACTATGAAATGTATTCGATGGATTTTGAAGAGTTTTTGTGGGCTAAAGGATATAAACAAAATCAAATAGATGACCTATATAATCATATGTTAACATGTACACCATTATCAAATTTAGAATATGAGATAATGCTTAAAAACTTTGAAGACTATCTAGTAGTAGGTGGTATGCCAGCTATAGTAAGCACATTTATTAAAAATAATAATTTTAGCAAAATACTAAACATGCAAAAGCAAATAATCAAAGACTACGAAGAAGATATCACCAAATATGCAAGTGGTTTAGATCAAGGGAAAATATTAAATGTGTACCATAAAATACCAGTGTTTTTAGGAAATGAAAACAAAAAATTTCAAATATCTAAAATTACAAAAGGAGCTAGAAATAGAGAATATATTGGTACTATAGAATGGTTAAATAATGCGGGTATTATAAATATATCTTATTGCTTAGAAACACCATCATTACCTCTTAAGGGAAATTTTAACCCAGACAATTATAGAATTTATTTTAAAGATACCGGCTTATTGATTGGTAGCTTAGATGACGAAGTGCAAGAAGATTTAAGGTACAATAAAAATTTCAATACGTATAAAGGAGCAATCTATGAAAATATAGTTGCTGATATGCTTGTGAAATCAGGTTATTCATTATTCTTTTATAAAAACGAAAAAGGAACTTTAGAGATAGATTTTATACTTAGAGATAAAGACAGTTTAATTCCAGTCGAAGTAAAAGCGATAGATGGAGCTACTATCTCATTAAATAAAATGATAGAAGGGAAAAAATATAAAGACGTTAAATATGGAATAAAATTATGCAACAAAAATATAGGATTTAATGGTAAATTCTATACCTTTCCTTATTTTCTAACATTTTTATTAAAAAAGTATTTAAAAGAAAGGAAAACTTATGAATCAAAATAATTATTATTTATATAACCGTATAATTACTTATGATAATATAAGTTTTCAAATAGGGATATCATGTTCAATATCAAAAGAAACAGAAAAATCTTAAATGGATTCAAAACATACATGCAAAACCAAAAACTTTCACCAAAAACAATACAAAAACATCTTAGCAACATAAATTTTTACTTAAATGAATATTTAACATACTATGATGTAACAAAAATGGAAGCTGGAGTTTATGAAATAAATGTGTTTCTAGGTGATTTCTTTATTAGAAAATGTCTATAGTCAAGTGTAACTTCAATTAAAGAAAATGCCTCAAGTATAAAAAAATTCTATAAATATATGAATTGAATTATATAGATAAAGAATCCTATGATCATTTATGTTTAACAATTAAAGAAAAAACGGACGACTGGCTAGAAGAATTAAAGGGATATGATGATGACACTCTAGAAGATTATTTTTAAAGGAGAAAAATATGGAATACCGCGATTTATATGATAAAAATAGAAATCTAACAGGAAAAATAATAGCTAAAGGTGAACCAACGCCAAAAGGCTATTATATATTAGTTGTAGTATGTTTCATGGAAAATAGTGAAGGCAAGTTTCTCATGCAAAAAAGATCCATTCAAAAAGATGGATTATGGGGTACAACAGGTGGCCACCCAAAAACTGGTGAAGACTCACTAACCGGAATGCATACAGAAATCAAAGAAGAACTAGGATTAGATATAAATAAAGAAGAATTAAAATTAGTCACTACCATGCAAGATAATAAAATCATATGTGATATTTATTACCTAAATAAAGATATAAATATTAATGATATAACCATGCAAGAAAGTGAAGTATCAGGTGTTAAATATCTCACCTTAGATGAAATAGAAAACTTGTATCAAAAAGGTAAATTCAAAAAATCTCACTATTACATGTTCAAACATTGCTTAAAATCACTAGCCAAAGGAGAAGAGAATGATTAAAAATTTAGAATTCAAAATGCAAGATAATCTAATAATCAAAGGTCAAATAGAAGGAAACCTAGAATCAGATAATCTAATAGTCATGCTTCATAGCGGCGGATATGATAGACACGAAAGAGGTGTCAAAGAAATAAAAGAAAATCAAAAAATATATTATAACCCTTTAGGCAACTATGATTATCTTGTAAATCTTTTAAAACAAGATTACACTATTTTAAGAATTGATCAAAGAAATCACGGACAAAGCGGTAAAAATATCGATATAGATAAGTTAAGTGCAGCTTTAAACCAATTAGATGTTACTGGTGAAGATATTAAAAAAATAGTTAGACTCGAATTAGCTAGAGATAAAAAGGGGCTTGGACTATTTATCACAAAATATCCTAAAATTAAAAAGATAGTAAATAAACCGCCAATTAAAGATTTATCATTTATTCAAATGAAAGATGATTTAGCAGAAGTCATGAAGGCTTTACCACAAAAAATAGGCAAAGAATTTAAAACTATCGATTATGTAGGAACCTGTATGGGAACCGTGGTCCTTGGATTATATTTAAAGGAGAACATAAAAAAGGCCAATTCTCTAACTTTATTTTCACCACTTTATACATTTGATTATTCATTCATTAACCCTCCGAAAGAAGCTGAATTTTTAACAAAAAAGAAAAATGCTGTGGAAAATGGGAATCAATTTAGGTTGGGTAATGCCGTCGAAGGGCCTAAAACCTTAGAAGAAGTAAAAAAATTTTCTAAAAATTTTTTAACAACCATCGCTACCTTAGATATTCCAATACTTTGTATTCAAGGACAAAACGATGTTTTAGTTCCTCAAAAAATACAGACAAAAATATTTAAAGAACTAGAAGACTATAGATCATCCAATAATCTAAGTGAAATATACTATGCCGAAACCAAAGGAGTACACTGCTTGTATGATGCAATATTCCCCTCAGTATTAGAAGCTTACTGGTTTATAAAGTTTAACCAAAAGCAGTTACAAAATAAGACAAACATGCTATAATATAAATGAACCTTATAAAGAGTGATGGAGGGACTGGCCCTATGATATCACAGCAACCTATTTAAGTTAGGTGCTAAAGCCGAACGATAAGGAACAAAAGCAAGTTCCTCACTTGTTTTTTTCTTTATAAAGGTTTAAAGAAGGAGGAATTTATGAAACTATATTCAAATGAAATTGTATTTCGTGGACATCCAGATAAAGTTTGTGACCAAATAAGTGATGCCCTATTAGATGCTTATCTAAAGGAAGATAAAACTTCAAGATGTGGAATTGAAGTTATGGGAGGAAAAAGTAAAATATTTATAACTGGTGAAGTAACATCTAAAGCAAACATTGATATTTCCCAAATAGTAAAAAGAGTTTTAAAAGATGTTGGCTATAAGACAAATTATGAAATCATAAATAACTTAGGTGTTCAAAGCAAAGACATTGCTTTGGGCACAAGCGAAAAAGTAGGAGGAGCAGGCGATCAAGGGATGATGTTTGGTTATGCTACAAGTGAAACCCAAGAAATGTTACCACTCGCCCAAGTAATACTTCAAAAATTAAGTATATGGTACGATCAAAAAAGAAAAGAGTGCCCATACTTATATTCAGATGGTAAAGCTCAAATAACAGGTTATTATGATGAAAATATGAACTTAAAAAAAATAAAATATTTTACAGTGTCATATCAAAATGACGAGAAACATAGAGATTTTACCGATAATTTAGTTAAACAAAAATGTGAAGAAATATGTAAACAATATAAAATAGAAATAGAAAAATTTTTAATCAATCCAACAGGTAGATTTGAAATTGGTGGATTTGATGGCGATGCCGGGATTACTGGAAGAAAAATAGTTGTTGATAGTTACCATTCATTTGCAAAAGTAGGTGGTGGAGCTTTTAGTGGTAAAGATCCAACTAAAGTAGATCGATCTGGTGCTTATAAAGCAAGAGAAATAGCTAAAGAATATTTAAAAAAATATAACCTAAAGTGGTGTCAAGTCCAATTAAGTTATGCCATAGGACTAGAAAAACCGCTGGCCATATATATAGATAGTGATAAAGGCAGCATTTTAGCTTCGGAAAAACTATATGAAAAATGCACACCCAAAAATATCATTAAAGATTTAAATTTATATTATATTTCTTATGAAGAAAAAGCCAAATTTGGTCATTTTATAAATTAACCATTTTTTAAAAAGTTAATCAAATTTATATAATGTTATTAAACAATATCATACTCTTTCTCAACGCCTTGCTAAGTAATAAATAAATCATTAAAAGACGATAGTTAAATTGTAAAGAAATTAAAGAAATCATCTCATTTTCTTTGATATAAATATTAAACTTGTTGTATACTATAGTGTAGTAAATTAAAAAGCAGGTGGTGTCATGAAAAAAATCCAATTCGTTTTATTTATAACTATTCTCTCATTTTTGCCATTAAATATTGTTAGAGCTGATGAAGGTGTTCTCTATAGCCCAAGATCATGTTTTGGCAAGGTCTACGGTATTCATAATAATCATTGGCACGAAGCTATTCAAAAAGGAAATGAATATATAGCCGTCGGCGATCCCATCAATTCTTACCCATGTGTGCCATCAAATGATCCAACTTTAAAAACACTTACCATCAATGGTAATAATATTGACGTATCTGATACAATGGAATTTACTACCTATGATGAAAAAGTAAACATCAGCGCCACTCCAAACTATCAGTATGCCAAAATAGAATATGAGCACACAAAAAACTTACAAATAGGGAATAATCTGGTATCAATTAAAATCACTGGTTCGGCCGGTCTTTCCAAAACATATGAATTAACCATCATTAGAAAAAAAGTTTTAAGTACCAACAATAACATAAAAAAAATCATTATAAATGGAAAAGAATATAAGTTCAAAAAAAACACGATTAAAGATCTTTTTGTAACATCGAACCAAACTAAATTAGATATTAAAGTAATAAAAGAAGACGAAACAGCGCAGATCACCATAAAAAATAATAATTTAAAAGCAGGTGACAATACTATTACCATATTATCAAAAGCCGAAAATGGAGACGTAAAAAAATATTATATAAAACTTCATAAAAGCATGGTAATCACCGATATTTTAGGATTTATCTTGGGAATCTTGATATTATTATCCCCAATTTTAATAATCATTTTTATAATTCGCAAGAAAAACAAAAAGAAATATATAAATAACACTCACCGCTACAAAAAATATAAAAAACTAAAGTAAGAAAACATCATAACTTTTTAAAGCTATGATGTTTTTATGTAATAATAACAACATTTTAAAAAATAGAAAATAAAAATCAATAATTGTGTAGTTGTCAATGATGTGAGACTAAAAAGTCGTAAAAAATATTAATTAGGAAGCAGTGCGTTAGCAAATGCTTCTTTTAAAATATCTCTTTTTTGAATAGGAGAAATCCATCCTAATACTTGCATAGGAATATTATTAGACCGTTTTAA
>CALVWP010000005.1 GCA_944367495.1 uncultured Bacilli bacterium | reverse complement strand
GGTGATTTAACTGAAAAATCAGAATTAGAAATGATGAAAATTCGTAATTTAGGTAAAAAATCTTTAAAAGAAGTTATAGACAAAATTAAAGATATGGGACTTAAATTCCGTGATGAAGATTAGTTAGGAGGGAATCAATGGCTTATAGAAAATTAGGACGCGACAACAAACATAGAAGAAGCATGCTAGCTAATTTAACTAAAGATGTTATCAATAATGAGCGAGTTATTACTACTGAAACTAGAGCTAAAGAAGTTCGTAAGTTTGTCGATAAAATAATTACTTATGGTAAAGATGGATCACTAGTAGCTAGAAGAAAAGCTTTAGCGTTCTTACATAATGATAAAGATACTGTTAAAAAAGTATTTGATGTTTTAGCAGTTAGATATGCTAAAAGAAATGGCGGCTATACTAGAATTTCTAAAATTGATGAAAGAAGAGGAGACGACGCTTTAATGGTTGTTTTATCTTTAGTTGAAGAGGATGCAAAATAAGCATTCTTTTTTTGCAATATTTTACCCCCCCTTATAATAAATTTATTTTTATAAAAAATTAGAAAAAGTGTAAAATTGCTTGACATTTTATAGGGGGGGGGGGGGGGGAAAAAAAAATTTGAAAATAGGTAGGTTTTTTTTTTTGAAGGGGAGGGAGGTTTTTAAATAAAAAAATGATTAAAATGTGTTGAAGTTTGGGGGGGGGGGGGGGGGGGTAAAATATATGTAGAATATAGGTGAATGTATTGCTTAGAAGAGGAATGTGCTTTATAATTAAAATAGGAGGTACAAGGATATTCAATGAGGAGATGATATTGAGACAGAAAAATAATTGTTGTTTTATGTTTAAAAATAAATTATAATAAAATTGTAGCATAAATAAGCGACTAAATATTCATAATAAAGGAGTGAGAGCAATGAATAAAAGATTAAATAGGACGCAGCGAAATTATATGATCATGGGACTGTGTGCAGTACTTTTAATAATGGCAGTAGGTTATGCGGCTTTTCAAAGCCAGCTTAAAATAACCGGTACATCTAATATAGCAAGTAACTTCTTAGTTAAAATAACTGGTATAGAAAGTAATGTACAAAGTGGGAGTGCGAGTAATGCCATAGAGCCTAGTTATACCGATACAACAGCTACTTTTAAAACAAATTTAGTATCACCAGGAGATTCGATGAAATATGATATAACGGTAGCTAATGAGGGAAATATTGATGCCGTTTTAAATAGTATAAAAGTAAGTAATTCTAATAATGAAGCTATAACGTTTGAGACAAGTGGAATAGAAGAGGGAGATGAATTAAAAGCATCAGAGAGTGATATATTAACGGTAATAGTAACTTATAACCCAAGTATTACCAGTCAACCAGAAAATACGACAGCAACAATTACCGTAACTTTAGATTATGGACAAAGTAATGGTACAGTAACTCCACCAACGCCAGAAGGACCAACAGTAGGAGGAATAACTCTACCACTTGCTTCAGATGGAGCTGATGGATTATATCAAGATGAATATGAAAGTGGAAGATACTTTTATAAAGGAGCTAATCCTAACAACTATATCACCTTTAACAATGAAACATGGCGAATATTATCAGTAGAAGCTGATGGCAGAATAAAGATTGTTAGAAATGAATTACTTTCGGCTAGAGCATGGGATACAACTGGTGGAACATATGGCTCAAATGAATGGGATAGACCAGCAGATATAAAGACATATTTAAATGGCGAATATTTAGAGAGTATAACAACAAACCAAGATAAAATAGTACCTAGTACATGGAGTATAGGAGAAGTAACATATGATAATAATGATTTAGCTGGACAAATAACAAAAGAAAATGGAACTCAGTCACAGACATCCAGTGTAGGTTTAATTACAGTCAGTGAATATTTAAGAGCCAATACAAATAAAGAACAATGTGGAAGTTTTAGTTTAAATAATGATAACAAAGATATATGTAAAACGACGAATTGGCTATTTAAAGGCAGTTTTTATTGGATAATATCGCCTTATGCCGGTAGTTCTTCCAGCGTCTTTCGTGTGAGCAGCGACGGCACTTTGTCCAGCGACGGCGCGTTTAGTACTGGTGCGGTTCTTCCCGCCATTACTCTAAGCTCTGATATCAGCTTGAGTGGAAGTGGAGAAGTTGAAGATCCGTTTGTGATAAATTAGGGTGATAAATGAAAGTTTTTCACATAAGCAAAACTCCTTTGGAGTTTTGGAAAGCGGGGCGAGTGAAAACGAGACCTCGCAAGGGATTGTCAATTGCTTGGATCATCAAGCAATTGACACGAATTTTTAGGGATAATGCTAGTAATGTGGGACTTTTTGTTAGTTTTATTCGCCTAATGCCAGTAATTCTAACAACGTCTTTAATGTGAACAGCAACGGCAATTTGAACAACAACAACGCGAATAATACTAATGCGGTTCTTCCCGCCAACTCTCTAAAGCACTATGGTTTATGAACTAATATGGTCATAAAGAAAAGATTAGAGAATAAGTGTTATTCCTTGTTAGTAATTAGGGTTTCATATATCCTTAATAAAATTACTGACTAAAAACTAAATATAGTCAGAGATAACTTTAGTAGGAAAGAGTTATAATTATGATGGAATATGTAAATTATAATTTTAGAAATTTCGAAAAAGATATGATATGATAAAACCTATATTTTTAAATTTAAGCAATACCTTTATTTGATTATTTGGTATTGCTTTTTTATGGGAGGGATGTTTTATGAAAATTTATGATATTTACAGTGAAAAGAAGAAAAAATACGACAAGTATGTTATTTTAATTAAAGTTGGGAATTTTTATGAAACTTATGGTGAAGATACTTATTTAATGAATAATTTATTTGATTATAAGATTAAAGAGGTTGGTGGTGTTAGAAGAGTTGGTTTTCCTTTGATTGCTTATAACAAAGTTACTGATAAACTTAAATGTTTTAAGATTAATTATTTGATTGTTGAGGGTGTAAATATTACTAAAAAGAAATTTAATAACAATAATTATGATAAATATGTTAGATGTGATGATAGTATTAGTGTTAGGATTGATAGGATATGTGAAAAACTTATGGTTTTGAAAGATACTTCTAAGATAAGTATTATTTTGGAGGCTATTGAAGAGATCATATGAAAGATAGTTTAAATATTATAACCGAGTTAAAGAAAACTATTTTATATTTAGATAAGATTGTTGTTAATTTTCCGAGTAATGAGAGGGTATTAAAAGATAAGATTAGAGAAGAGCTTTATGATTTATTAGAAATTTTATATATGGCTAACGAGTTTAGAGATAAAAGAAAAAAATATCAATTTAAGGCTATTGTAAAAATTAAGATGCTTGATTTTTATTTGAAAGTATCTTGTGATAAGAAATATATTTCATATAAAAAATATCAAAAGGTTAGTCTGCATTTACTTGATATTTTAAGATTACTTTATGGATGGATTAAATATGAAAAGAAAGTTATATGATAGTATTACTTTTGAAGATATTAAGAGAGTTTATTTAAGGCAAATAAGAGTTAATACTAAGAATAAAGTTAAAATAAGAAAGTTTGAAGATTTTTATTCGGTTAATTTAGCTAGAGTTAAAAAAATAATTAATGATAAAAATTATATGCCTAGTAAGTATAATATATTTTTAATTAAAGAGCCAAAATATAGAATTATAATGAGTCAAAATATTAGTGATAAGTTAATTAATCATGTGGTAGCTGATAAGATTTTATTACCGGTTTTAGATAAATGTTTGATTGATACGAATGTAGCTACTAGAAAAAATAAGGGAACGCACTATGGAATTAGATATTTAAAGAAATATTTAAATGAATTAAAGGGGAATACTATTTATGCTTTGAAATTTGATATAAGTAAATATTTTTATAGTATTGATCATGAAATTTTATTTGATTTATTAAAAACAAAGATAAAAGATAAAGATAGTTTAAATATTATTTGGAAAATAATAAAATCGACTGATATGGATTATGTTAATGGGGAAATACAGTTTTTAAAAGATAAAGAGTTAAATAAAGTGCAAAATATGAATATTTTAAATAATCATTATAAGAAAGTGATTAAAGAGATAGAAAATATTCCATTATACGAAAAAGGTAAGGGACTTCCTATAGGTTATAGCAACTAAAATATTATAGAAAGTAATATGTGAGAAAGCTTATATTTACAAGAATTTATTTTATTAATTTTTACATAATATTTATTAAAAATATTAATTTTCTTTTAAAGAATTTTTAAGCCACCATAATAAATCTTTTTTTTCTTTATCTGAAAATTGAATCGTTTTTGAAAGTTCTTTTGAATTTGTTTCTATTGCTTTTCTTTTTATCTCAGGATTTGCTTTAGCATAAATTTCTGTAGTTGTTACACTTTCGTGACCTAAAAAATCTCTAATATATATTAGGTTCACTCCACTTTCTAAAAGATGCATTGCTTTAGAATGTCTAAAAATATGTGGTGTTACTTTTATTTGAAATTCTATTGGGTTCTTTTTTTTAGCTATTTTTACATATTTATTTATTATATAAGTTACACCCATTCTTGATAGAGCTTCTTTTTTACTATTAAAAAATAACAAACTAGGGCTATTAAAATTCATCTTATAGATTTTAATATATTTTTCTAAAATTTTTATTGTTTGTCTTAATAAAGGTATTGTACGATTTTTTCTTCCTTTGCCATATAAATTTAATGTTTTATTTTTTAAATTTAAATCACATATGTTTAACGTTATTAATTCTTGAACTCTTGCTCCAGAATCATATAATAAAGTTAATATAGCTAAATCTCTAATACCTTGCTTAGTCGAAGTGTTTGGTAAAGATAATATTTCTTTTACACCTTCTTTTGATAAATATTTTACTGTTTTGTGATTGCTTTTTTTTGTTTTTATTGAAAGAATATCATTGCATAGTGGCAAATATTCAATTTCTTCAAGTGCTAAATAATTATAAAAAGATTTTATTGCCGCTAATCTTTGATTTCTAGTTGAAATAGAATTTTTCTTTACTAATTCTAAATAATTTAAATATTCTATAATAACTTTTTTATTTATTGTTTCAATTTTTATATCTTTAATATTTTTATTATAATTTTTAATAATAAATTCTAAAAGCGATATGAAAGCAAATTTATACGAAATAATAGTATTTTCAGAAACATTAATACTTTTTTTTAATTCAATATCTAAAAACCTTTGTAAATAATAATCTAATTCCTTTTTATTCATTTTCATCATCCTTAATAAATTTAAAATCATTATAATATTTTTCCTCTTTATCAGTTATATTAACGAAATAATCTTTAGCTAACAATAAATAATATTCTGTTGCTTCTATATTTTTATGTCCCAAATATTTACTTAAAATAGGCAATGTTGTATATAAGTCTTGTCCACTATTATCCATTTTTTCTAATGCATTTACTGCAAATGTAAATCTAAAATCGTGAAATCTTGGAGGAGTCCCATCTGGTCGCAATATATTTATTTTTTTTAATATTTTTTGAAAATATTCTGTAATATGATAATTGATTTTATTTCCTTTAGAATCACATAAAAAATATTGATTATTACATAAAAATTTCGATTTGTATATTTTAATTGATTCTGAAAGACTTTCTGAGATTGGAACTATTCTTGTAACATTTTCTTTGCCATTATAAATAGTTATAATGTTTTTATTCAGATCTACGTCTTCATTTTTTAAATTAATAACTTCACCTTTTCTAAGCCCAGTCCCATATAGTATTCTAATTAATATTGGTAAAACGCGATTAAATATTGAATTAGTATCATATTGGTGCTTGTCTAAATATTCAAATATCATATTTAAATCTTTTTCTGAATAGATATATGGTTTAAATTTGGAATCAATTTTATTAGGCTTTATGTGATGTACATATACATCTGAATATCCTATTTTTTGCAAATATACAGCAAATTGTTTTAATATAGATAATCGCTTGGCTTGAGTTTTAGGAGATTCATTTTCTCTTAAAATTCCGTATTCTTCTGCCATATCTTTTGTAAGTTTTACTTCATTAATTCCTTTATTATAAAAATATCTATCTAATTTTTTCAATTCATTATATTCTGACTTAGCCTCAAATCCTAAACTTTTTTTATATTCAATATATAATGGAGCAACATTTTTAAAAGGTCCTATAAAGTTATTACTATTCATATTTTGGAACCTCCAATGCAAGTTTTCTCAACTGATTTTCACTTATGTTTAAGTATATATTTGTAACATTGATGTTACTATGACCTAAGACTCCTGAAATTGTTGATATTTCAATGTTATTTTTTAACATATTAGATGCAAGACTATGTCTTAATGAATGTAATCCTCTTTTTCTATTCTTTACATCTATACCTGCTTTATTTATATATTGTTCAGCTGATTTATATAATGAAGAATAATTTTTCATATCAGTATAAGTATAAGGTGGTTTTGTTGGTAAAAAAATATATGGTGTGTTAATTTTTGGTCTTGCATTTTTTAAATAATCTAATAATGAATATTTCACATTTTCAGTTAAAGGTAATTCTAATAATCTTTTAGTTTTATATTGAACTAACTCAATTTTATTTTCATTCCATAAAATATTTTCTTTTTTTAAATGTACAATATCTGAGTTTCTTAATCCATATACAATTGCTAATAAAAGAATTGCAAAATCTCGTTTTCCTTTTTTTGTATTTCTATCTACTTGTTTTAAAATTTGATTTATTTCATCTATTGTATAATAAGATGGCAATTTACTTCTTTCAAATTTTGCAATTTTTGGAAAAATATCAGTTCCATCAAATTTATATTTATGATTATTATATAAATATTTAAAAAAATTTTTTAATTTATATTTAATTTCATATATTGTATTTAAGGAATATTTTTGAGTATTAATAGAATTTACAAAATTATATATATTTTGAATTGCTATATTTTCTATTGAATTTATATTATTTTGTTTTAAATATTTAAAAAAATCAACTAATACTTTCTCACTTGCCATTATAGTATTATAAGAATAATTAGATTTTAAATATTCATCATATTCATAAAAAATATCATTAAATTCTTCTGGTAACCTTTTTTCTACTTTAGGTCTAAAATTTTTTATTGGTTTATTCCTATCAATAGAATCTAATACATATATACTACGCATTCTTCTTGTATATAATCTTCCTTTTCCATTTTTTAAATCAATATTATAATATATTTTTAAAAATTTTTTTGCCAATTCTAAATCGAAATATTTTATATTACATAATTCACATATATTATAAAATTTTTTCCAAACATACTTATAATCTTGAATTGTACTCTCACTATATTTTTTTTCTCTTAAAATTTTTTCAGCTCGGTTCAATAAATCTTTCAAATTTAATCGTTCCATAAAATTCACCTAAAACTAGTATTTTCAAAATTATTAAAAAAATGCAATAATATTATGCAAAAATTAATAAAATAAATTCTTGTAAATATAAGCTTTCTCACATATTACTTTCTATAATATTTTAGTTGCTATAACCAATTTTATGTAAAGATTTACATAATATAGGGAATATGACTAGTCAAATCATGGCGGTATTTTATTTAAATGAATTGGATCATTTTATTAAAGAAAAATTACACATTAAATATTACATAAGGTATATGGATGACGGTTTATTACTTTCCTCTGACAAGAAATATTTAAAGTATTGTTTAAAGAAAATAGAGGAAATGGTTAGTAAATATAAGTTAAAATTAAATAAGAAAACGAAAATTATTAATGTCAGTAAAGAGGGTATAGGTTTTTTAGGATTTAGGTTTTATATTTGGAATAATAAAATTATTATGAAAGTTAGGAAAGACACAAAGAAGCGGTTTAAAAGAAAAATGAGGGTTATAAAAATGGGTAAGGTGGATGAAAGAAAAGCTTTACAAATTATAAATAGTTATAAAGGCCATTTAAAGTGGGGAAATTGTTATAATTTACTGAAAAATTAAAGGTTTTGAAGGATACTTATAAGATAAGTTTATTGCATTTTATTTTGATAGATGATACCATTATAGTGGTGATAGTATGACGGAAGAGGAAGTTAAGGCTTATGTGGCTAAAATTGAAACAAGTTCGCTAGATGAGCTGGATGGTGTTTTACCTAAGTTAAGTGAATATAATGCAGATATTAAAATAAATAAAATTTGCGATGCTTTGGCAGAAAATATTAAAACTTTAAGAGAATTAAATAGTGAAAATGACAATCATGAACTTGATAGTGATATACATGATTTGGAAGAAAAGTTAATGTACTGCGTGAAATATATTAAAGGAGAAAATAAAGAAGAAAAAAGAGAAGTTGTTCATCAGTTAGTTTTTGCAAAAACTCCAGCTGGCAAACCATATTTTTTAGCTGATTTGAAGAGTATACCAGAGGAAGTTTATGGTGAGGTTAAGAAGACTTTAGAAAATGCAATATATGGTGTTGATATGGCTGATAATACGAAAGCGAAATTTTATACGAATAATAATTTTCCTTTTAAAGTTTTAGAATTTAAAGGTTATCAAGTGAGGATTTTTACGACGATGCTTAAAGATAATATTTTATGTGTTGTTGGGGTTGAGATAAAAAAAGATAATAACAATCAGAAGATGGTAGATAATTTAAAATTTAGATTATCAAAGCTTAGTAGGCAAATTAACGATTTAAAAGATATGGTTAATATGCCAAAAAAAAGAGAGGAAATTTTTAATGATAGTAATAATATTTTAGTGGAAATAATGAGAATTTTAAATAGAGAACCAGTAGTTAATGATGATGAGATAGAGGAATTATTTCCTGAAGGATTAGATGAAGGTGTGTTTAAAAAAATTCAGCCTTTAGAGGTTGATGCACCAGAGATTTTTAATAAAGAAAGTTTACCAGTTAATATAACTGAACCTAAGAAAATTAGAAGAAGAGGTCTTGGTAAGAAGACGATTTTAAAAAATCAAATTATGGATTCTTTGAAAGGATTAACAGTAGATGAACTGTTAGAAGTGAAAAAATTAATTAATGTTTTAAACAGTAATAAAGAAATTAGTAGTTCAATTGAAACAATGTATAGGGGCTTTTTGAACATGACAGATGAAGAACTTCGAGATTTTGAAGATAGTATTAAATATTTTAAGAATGATGAAATTGGTAGGCACAAATAAAAGGAGTTATTTTTAAGGTAACTCCTTTAACTTTTTAGCATGTTCTTCTTTGACCCATATTTTTTGTTTTAATTGATGATTGTGATGATATTCATGCATTAAAGCTTCATTTTTTAACGTTTCAAACATTTCTTTGGGAATATAAGGTTCAATTTCATCTTCCCAAATAATATATAACATTTCTAAAAAATCATTATTGTATTTATCATTAGTTGGTATAGTTTCGATTGTTTTGGGATCAGTTAAAAGATCGTGTAATATTTCTGCTTCATCTTTTAAAGTAACTTGGGGTTTGTATTTTAGTTTTATCGGATGATTATTTTTAAAAATGACATCATGATGTTTTAAAATACTAAAGATTTCTTTTGGGATATATGGTTTAATTTGATCTTCTAAAATAATATAAAATGTTTCTAAAAAATCTGTATCATATTTATAATTAATTGGTAGTGTTTCTAAAATTTGAGGGTCAGTAAGTATGGCTTTAAATAGTTCTTCACCATTTTTAAAATTGTGGTTCATAATAAATTCCTTTCTTTAATAATATATTAAGCTTACTTATTGGTTATGTCAACTAAAAGATGAATTTGATTATATTTATTAAATGTGTTATGTTATTAGTGAAAGAGGTGTTTGGATGAAAAATGATTTTGAAAAAATTTATAGTAAGTTAGATAAGTTTATGGAAGACAAGAATGTTACTGAAAATAATATGCATGGCGTATTAGATGAATTTATTAAACGATATAATAATGGAACTTTAAATATAGAAGAAACTCCTTTTGATAAAGCGATGGAAAAATTTAGTGAAGCTTATGAGGCAAAAACGGAAAAAATGGCAATTAAGTTAGCTAAGGAAGCCATTAAAATTGATCCGGATTATATTGAACCATATTTATTTATAATTCCTTATGAATATGAGGGTGAAGAAGTTTTAACAGAAATGAATAAAGTTTTAGATAGGGAAGAAAAGCGACTTAGAAAACAAGGCTATTTTGAGGATGAAGGACATTTTTATGGTATATGGGAAACGAGACCATATATTAGAGGTTTACAACAAAGAGCTTTAGTTTTACTTCAATATGGCAAAATAAATTTAGCTAAAAAACAATTAGAAGAGATTATAAAACTTAATGAGCACGATAATTTGGGTGCAAGATATGTACTTTCTGCTATTTATGCTTATTTTGAGGATGAAAAAAGTTTTAATAAACTTTATAAAAAATATGGTGAAAAAAATCTATTTTTCTTAGTTCCTAAAATGTTTTTATATTATAAGTTGGGTGATAACAAAAAAACTTTAGAAATTTTAAAAGAAATAAAAAAAGCAAATCCATATTTTATAGATATGCTTTTATCTGATGATTTAGATGATGTTGATCAAATTAATTATTATCAAATGGGTGAAAAATCAGAAGTTTTAGAAATTTTAATAACTCAGGAATTTTTGATTAACTCAGCTAATGGTCTTTTAAAGTTGATAGATGATAATTCAAAGATGTGATATTTCATGTCTTTTTATTTACAAAGTTTTTGGCTTATTATATAATGTTTTAAAGGTGATTTGTATGAAAGCATTAATTACAGGAGCTTCTTCTGGTATAGGAGCTGATATGGCTAGAGTTTTAGTATCTGAAGGTTATGAAGTAATACTTGTAGCTAGAAGAAAGACAAGACTTGAAAAATTAGCTAAGGAACTTGGAGACAAGGCAACTTATATTGTTAAAGATATATCGAGTACTTTTAATTGCATGGAGCTTTATAATGAAGTGAAAAAAGAGAATATAGATATTTTAATTAATAATGCTGGTTTTGGGGTTTTTGGTGAATTTAGTGAAACTAATTTAGATAAGGAACTTGATATGATTGATTTAAATGTGAAGTCATTACATGTTTTAACTAAATTATTTTTAAAGGATTTTAAGAAAAAAGATCGAGGTTACATTTTAAATGTGGCTTCTTCGGCCGGGTTTATGTCGGGACCCTTAATGGCTACATATTATGCGACTAAAAATTATGTAGTCAGTTTAACTTCGGCTATTTATGAAGAGTTAAAAAAAGAAGACAGTAATGTATCTATTAGTGTTTTATGTCCGGGACCAGTTAATACGGAGTTTAATAAAGTGGCTAGGGTTCATTTTTCAATTAAAGGGATGGAAAGTATGGATGTGGCTCGGTATGCTGTTAAGAAAATGTTTGATGAGAAGTTAATTATTATTCCTGGATTAAAAATGAAAATAGGTGTATTTTTAATTAGATTTATACCACGAAAATTACTTTTAAAGATTAGTTATAAGATTCAAAATGGAAAACGAAGTTAAAACTTAAGTGATTTAACTTTTGTTTTTGCGTATGCTTATAGTGTGGAAGTGATAATATGGGTAAAATTTTAGATTATGATGAGATGAATGAAATTTTAGATAATTTTGATAGTAAAATTATTAGAAAAGAAAAACCAATAGGTTATACTTATTTTGGTTTACCTATTGATCATTATGTTTATGGGCATGGGAAGTATCATGTGATTATTACTGGTGGGACACATAGTAGTGAATTAATCAGTAATGTGTTTGTGCTTAGATTTATGGAAAAGCTTTGTACAAGAGAGATAAACATAGATGATAATTTATATACTGTTCATTTTATTCCAATAGTAAATCCTGAGGGAACGGTTATTGTGACAAGTGCGATTAGGTCACTTATTCCAAGAGACATAAGTGAAGAAGAAGAGCAAACATATTTTTTAACTTATTATAGAAATTGTTATATTGAAGGTGATTATGCGAATAGATATGGCGACCATGGTTATAAATTGCAACAAATGATGTTTAGACATGCAATGCCTGACATATTAGATGATAGGTATAAATTACTTAAAGAATATTTAAAAAAATTATTTAAAGAAAACGATTTACCCACTGGATGTATGATAAATTGGTCTAGCAATGGTAGAGGTGTAGATTTAAATAGTAATATTGAATGTGGTGAGTTTGCTGATAGAGTTGAAAGCGGCGAAGAAATACATGCGTCACTTCATTTAAATAATATTAAGAGAAACAAATTAGGTCCTTTAGGCTGTCCTTATTTTAATGAAAAAGGTGAAATTGAAAAAGAAAACGAGGCTTTATTTAATTTTTATAATGAAATAAAAACAAAATATGATTTAATTGGTTCGTTTATTTATCATAGTTGCGGAAATATTGTGTATTATTTAGGTGGTGCTGAAGAGGAAAATCCTTGGGTTTCTTTGACAAAAAAAGATGAAGAAGAAAATTATAATGTAGCTAAAGTGTATGCAGATAAAATTGGTTATAAATTGGATGGCTTAGAAATTTATACGACAATGGATTCTAAATTGAAAAGTTTATTTCCAGTTACTTTGTTAATTGAACTTGGAGGTGTTAGAGCAACACCTTTATCACAATTTATAGATATTAATTTAGATGGTAGTGATGGTAATTTTAAGTGGGTATACTCTAAAATTATTGAGAGTAATACTTTAGCTATTATGGAAACATTGCCTATAATGGTAAAGGTATATGAAAGAAATAGGAATATATAAAGTTTTTCATTGTAAATCAAAGTTATTTATATTATAATAATTTCTGTGGTGAAAATGTATGCAGGTAGTTGATATAAAAAATTTGAGTTTTAGTTTTAAAAATGTTAAAGTGTTTACTGGCTTAAACTTAAGTATATCTGAGGGTGATTTTACAGTTTTGTTAGGTAAAAATGGTAGTGGCAAAACAACACTTGCGCGCATTTTATCAGGTGATTTAAAATTTAATGGTGAGATTTTAGTTTTAAATAAACAGTTAAATAAGAATATAATTAAAGCTGTTTTTCCAGATTATGATGATTACGATAGTTTTGATATGGTTATGGATATGTTGGTAGCTTCATTAAAAGGCTTTAGTAAAAAAGAGATACAAGATAGAGTTATAAATATTGCGTCAGTGCTTAAAATTAATGATGTTTTAGATAAATCTTTTAAATTCCTTTCTTTCCAAGAAAAGACGTTAGTTGTATTAGGAATAACCTTAATTAAAAAGCCGAAGATATTAGTTTTAGATAATATTTTTGATGGTTTTGATAGAGAATTAAAGATTAAAATTTTAAAAAATATAAAGCAGTTTTCTAAAAAAGAAAAGATAACAGTGATTAATATGACTAATGATGTTGAAGATACTTTATTAGCTGATAATATAGTAATTATTAGTGAGGGTAAAGTTCTTTTGGAAGGTTCTAAAAGAAAAGTACTTGAAAGAGTGGAATTTTTTGAAAAAAATAATATGTCTTTACCTTTTGTTGTTAGTTTATCAAATAAACTCAAATTTTATGAACTTATCAACAAAATCTATTTTGACGAGAAGAAACTGGTGGATGATTTATGGAAATAGCTTTTAAAAATGTGAGTTTAGATGTGCTATCAGAAGGTTATGTTAGTAAGATAATTGATGATTTGTCTTTTGAAATTAAGGAGAAAAAAATAACATTTATTTTTGGAAAACGTGGTAAGAGTACTGTACTTTCTTTGATTGCTGGTGACGATATTTCTTCTTTTGGTGAAGTTATATGTGAAGTTAAAAGTGTCTGTTTTTTAAGGCAAAATCCTGAAGATTATTTTTTTTGTAATACGGTTTATGAAGAGATATTATTTGAACTTAAGAAAAGGAAGATAAAATGTGATTATGATAAAAAAATAATTAGTGCTTTAAAGATGGTTGGGTTAGATAAAACTTATTTAAATCGTTCACCTTTTGAGGTTAGTAAGGGCGAGCAAAAAAAAATTGCTTTGGCGAAGGTTTTAGCTTGTAATCCTAAATTGTTTATTTTAGATGAACCTTTTACTAATTTAGATTATGCTAGTAAGAAAAAAATTATTAAATTGTTTAGAATGATGAAATTAAGATATGGAAAAACTTTTATTATTGCAACTAATGATGTAGATGCTGGTTTGGAACTTTCTGATGAAGTTATTTGTTTAGACGATGGAAAGCTTATATTTAAGGGTAATAAATATAATTTGTTTTTGAATAATAAATTGTTAAAGCAAGCTAACATTTCAAAACCACAAATAACTAAGTTTACTGATTTGGTTAAGGATTTGAAAGGTGTTAAATTAGAATGCCGTGATGATATAAATGATTTGATGAAAGATATATATAGATTTGTTAGATGATGAATGTGCGTTAATTGTTTATTTGTGTTACAATAATATAGGCAAAATTTATTTTGACTTTGTTCGCGCAAGGAGGAGTATTATGAGATATTTGATAACGTTTGCTTATGATGGTTCTAAATATAAAGGTTATCAGAAGCAACCTAAGGAAAAAACAGTACAAGGGGAGATGGAAAGGGCTTTAAAAACTATTAATGGTCATAAAAAGGTTAGTGTACATGCATCTGGGCGAACTGATGCGGGAGTTCATGCTTATAATCAAAAGGCTCATTTTGATTTAGATATTAAACATATTACTCCAGAAAAATTAAAAGATGGACTTAATAGTCTGCTTCCTAAAGATATTTATGTTAAAAATGTGGAAATTGTAGCTGATGATTTTCATGCGAGATTTAATGCGAAAGCTAAGGAATATATTTATATAATTAATATGGGGGAGTATAATCCGATTGAAAAAGATTATATATACCAATATAATAAAAAGTTAGATGTAGTAGAGATGGAAAGAGCTTTAAAATATTTAGAAGGAACACATAATTTTAAATCATTTACGAAAACCGATGAAGAAAAAGATGATTATGTGAGAACTATAGTTCAAACTAGATTGACTAGAGAACTTAAAAATGTAAATAAAATTACACTTAGTTTTTTAGGGACCGGGTTTATGCGTTATCAAGTTAGAAATATGATAGGTACTTTAATTGAAATTGGTGAAGGTAAACGTAAAAGTGAAGATATAATTGATATATTAAATGCTCAAGACCGAAGAAAAGCTGGAAAGACAGCTAATCCTGAGGGATTATATTTAAAAGATGTGCTTTACTAATATAAAGGTAATGTTTTTGAAAAATTATTAAAACTATGTAAAATATATGTAATAATAGCAAAAATATGAAAAAATTTAATTTAAGTGTCAAAACTTTACTGTATAGATTTGGTACATAAAGTTGGACGAAAATCATATAATTTTATTGACTTTTATACATTTTTTGATATAATTGATACTGGTACATTTATTTATCCCATATACGTAAGTCTTGGGAAAACTTACGAAAAAAATGGAGAAAGGAAAAGTAAAAATGAAAACATACATGCAAAGAAAAGAAGACGTCACTAGATGTTGGTATGTTGTTGACGCTGAGGGTCAAACTTTAGGACGTTTGGCTAGTAAAGTAGCAAACATTTTAAAAGGAAAACATAAACCAACTTACACTCCACATGTTGATGGTGGCGATTATGTTATTGTAGTAAATGCTGAAAAGATAGTACTTACTGGTAACAAATTAAACGATAAGATGTATTATAATCACAGTAGATATACTGGTGGTTTACGTGTAAGAGCAGCTAAGGAAATGGTAGAAAAATACCCTACTGAAATGATTGAAAGAGCAGTTAAAGGTATGCTTCCAAAAGGAAGATTAGGTAGACAAATGTATAAAAAATTATTTGTATATGCAGAGGGAAATCATCCACACAGTGCTCAAAAACCTGTTGAGCTTAAAGTGGACTAGGAGGTTTTAAATGGAAACTAGAAAGTTTGTAGGAACTGGTAGAAGAAAGGCATCTATTGCTAGAGTACAGATGGTGCCTGGGAAAGGAACTATTACGGTAAATGGTAGAGATGTAAGAGAGTTCTTCCCATATGAAACTAATATTATGGATTTAATGCAACCTTTAGTTGCAACAAATAATGAAAATACATTTGATATTACTGTTAAAGTTAATGGTGGCGGATTTACTGGTCAAACAGGTGCGATTCGTTTAGGTATTACTAGAGCTTTACTTGAGTACGATAAAGAAAACGAAGGTAAAGAAGATAGTTATAGAAAAATTTTAAAAAGAGCTGGTTTTGTAACTCGTGATTCTAGAGTTAAAGAAAGAAAGAAACCAGGACTTAAAGGTGCGCGTAGAGCTCCACAATTCTCTAAGAGATAATATGTTTTATCAAAGGGCATTGAGTTTCAATGCCTTTTTCCATGTAAAAGATTGTGTAAAGTTATAATAATTTTAATGGAAATTATTGTCTAATTTTAAATATGTACATATAATGTTAGTATAAGGTTGGAAAAAATAGGGGCTGGCATGTGCCAATTCAATTTTCCAACTTTTTTCTATGTTAATTTCCAGAAATTAATATATTATGGTATACTAATTAGTGTAAATTAAACGAAGTTGGTGATAAAAATGCTTAAAATTAGTGATGAGTGGAAGGATTATGAATGTCTAGATGCGGGTAATGGTGAAAAATTAGAACGTTTTGGCAAGATTGTTTTAAGAAGACCAGAACCACAAGCAATGTGGCAGATTAATTTTGATGAAAATTGGAATAAGGTTAGTGGTTTTTATCATAGGTCTAATAAAGGTGGAGGTTATTGGGAATTTAAAGAAAAATTACCTGAATTTTGGACTGTTAAATATAAAGATTTAACTTTTAAAGTTACACCTACTAATTTTAAGCATACTGGTTTGTTTCCAGAGCAAGCGACAAACTGGGATTTTATGATGAACAAAATTAAAAACACTGTTTCTAAAGGCAGACAGGTTAAGGTATTAAATTTATTTGCTTATACGGGAGCTGCTAGTATGGCTTGTAGTAAAGCGGGGGCAGATGTGGTTCAGGTAGATGCTTCAAAAGGAATGACGGAATGGGCCAAAGAAAATAGAGATTTATGCGGCTTAACTGATCATAATATAAGATTTATTGTAGATGATTGTTTAAAGTTTGTGGAAAGAGAATATAGAAGAGGTCATAAATATGATGGGATTGTTATGGATCCACCAAGTTATGGAAGAGGACCCAATAAAGAAGTTTGGAAGTTTGAAAAGAATATGGCTGTTTTATTAGATGCTTGTTTAAAAATACTTAGTGATGAACCTTTATTTTTATTAATTAATGCATATACAACTGGTATAAGTAATATAGTTTTAGCTAATATGCTTAAAACGATGATGTTGCCACTTTTTCCAAATGGCAAGGTTACTTCTGGAGAGGTTGGGTTACCAATAAAGAAAAATGATATGGTATTGCCTTGTGGAATATATGGGAGATGGGAAAGTAATGATTAATATTATTTATGAAGATAATCATTTATTGGTAGTAGAAAAACCAGTTAATATTCCTGTACAAGCTGATAAAAGTGGTGATGAGGATTTATTAACTATATTAAAAAAATATTTGAAGGAGAAATATAATAAACCTGGAGATGTGTATTTGGGTTTAGTTCATAGACTTGATAGACCAGTTTCAGGAGTTATGGTTTTTGCGAAGACTTCTAAAGCGGCTAGTAGGCTTTCTAAACAAATTCAAAAACATGAGTTTAAAAAAATTTACATGGCGGTAATAGAGGGTAAGGTTAGTGAAAGTGGAACTTTTAAAGATAAATTAAAAAAGGATGAAAAAACTAATATAACAAAAGTTAGTGAAGATGGTAAGGAAGCGGAACTTAGTTATAATTTGATTGGTTTTGAAAATAATTTATCTTTAGTTAGAATTAGTTTAAAAACTGGTCGTAGTCATCAAATCAGAGTGCAGTTCGCTTCTAGGAAAATACCACTTTATGGAGATCAAAAATATAATCCTAAGGCGGTTAAGGATCAAATTGCTTTGTTTGCGTCTAAGTTAGAGTTTAAACATCCGGTTACTAAGGAGATTGTGAGTTTTGAACTACCATTACCTGAACGTTTTCCATTTACACTTTTTAAAAGTATTTAGATGAGGGGATTTAAATGAGAAAAATAAAAAATGTTATTACTTTAGTTGTTATTTTAATTTTAATGTTTTTTATAGTGCAATCATTTTTAAAAAGGCCAAATTTAATGCCAGTTAAGGGACAGATTGAAAAGTTAGATTTAAGTAATATTGATAAGTTAATGATTGTAAGTCATCCTGGAGATGAAAGTGTTTGGGGTGGGGCTCATTTACTAACCGATAATTACTTAGTTGTTTGTGTGTCTTGTGGGTATAATAAAGATAAAACCAATGATTTTTTAAAAGCGATGGATTATAGTAAAGATTCAGTTGTTATGATGGGTTATTCTGATAAGGTATATTTTAATTCTGACTATAAAAAAATAAAAAAACAGATAAAGTATATTTTGAATTATAAAAATTGGAGTGAGATTATAACTCATAATCCTGATGGGGAATATGATAATTATCAACATGTTCAAATTAATAAAATTTTAAATGAATTAAATATTAATAATCTTTATTATTTTGGTAAATATTATAGTGAAAAAGAATTAGATAAATTAGATAAAGAAACTACTTTAGATGGGGATTTAATCCGAAATAAAATTAACAACATGGTTAAGATATATGATGGTATATATGATGATTATAAGCACATATTACCATTTGAAGAATGGATTGGAGCTAATAAATGGAAAGACTAGATAAAAAAGATAAGTTTAATATATTTGGGATTTGTATGGTTTATTTGTTGATTGCTTTTATTATTACAGGAGGAAAATACGTTTTTGGTTCACAAACCGATTGGATTTTTCAACATTTTACTTTTCCTGAGTATTTTAGAATGCTTTTTTATAATACAGGAGATTTGTTTCCGGATTTTGCTTTTAATATTGGTGGTGGTCAAAATATATATTATTTTGCTTATTATGGTTTACTTAGTCCGGTTATTTTAATTTCTTATTTGTTACCATTTGTTCCTATGAGTTTTTATATTCCGTTTATAATGTTGGTTATTGGAATTTTTTCTATTTACTTATTTTATTTATGGGTAAAAGGATTTTCTTTTGATAGAAAAATTTGTTTTGTTTTAACTTTTATGTTTGCTATGGCGGGACCACTTTTATTTCATAGTCATAGACATATTATGTTTGTTAGTTATATGCCATTTTTGCTTTTAGGATTAATAGGTGTTAGAAGATATTTTGATAACCAAAAAAAAGGCTTAATGGTTATTAGTGTGTTTTTAATGATTATGACTAGTTATTATTATAGTGTTGGTGGAATCTTATGTTTAACTATATATGGAATTTATGAATATTTGAAGATAAATGATAAAGTTGTTTTAAAAGATTTTATTAAAAAAGGATTTAATTTTGCTTTACTTATTATAATAGGAATATGTATGGCAGGAGTTATTTTATTGCCAGTTGTACATACTCTTATGCATGGTAGAGGTGATAGTTTAAGTGAAGTTACTTTATTAGAAGCTATTACCCCTAGTATTAATTTAAATTTTTTACTTTATGATTCTTATTCAGTTGGACTTTTAGGTATTTCATTTATTTCTATTATCTATTTGATTTTTAAGAAAAGGGAGCAAAGATTTTTAGGTATAATTTTATCATTATTTATTATTTGTCCAATATTTGTATATGTTTTGAATGGCGGTTTATATTTAGATGGTAAAGCTTTGATTCCATTTTTACCAATTTATGTTTTAGGGTTAGGATTATTTTTAAAGGATGTTTTAGAAGGTAAAGCTGATTTTAAACTTATATTTTTGATTATCATTGTTAGTTTAACTTTAGTATATTTAGGTAATAATAGTTTAAGATTATATTATACTTTTGAGTGTGTTTTATTTTTGATTTTATATTTGTTGTATAGAAAATATAAAAAGAGTTTAATTATTATTTTACCGTTTTTATTACTTAGTTTTGGTTTTTGTTTGACTGAAAATTTAGGTGATGATCTTATTACAGTTAAAGAATTTCAAAAACAAAATGATCCCGTTATTAACGATATTATCGAAGATATTACCGATGATGATAATTCGGTTTATAGAATAGCTATTAATTTAAGAGTATCGAATGAGATTGTAAATAAAATTAACAATATTAATGAAAATATTATTACTCTTTATTCTTCTACTTATAACACTTTATATAGTGATTTCTTTTATAGTTTCAATAACAATAGAGCTTCTCGTAATATGTTTATTACAAGTGAAAAAGGTAACAGTTTATTTGAAAGTTATATGGGGGTTAAGTATTTAATTACCGATGAAAAAGCACCATTTGGTTATAAAAAGTGGAAAAGTTATGGAAATTATAAAGTTTATATTAATGAAAATACTTTGCCTTTGGGTTATGTAACTGATAGAGTTATGAGTGAAAGAGATTATGATAAACTTAAATTTCCGGATGATAGTTTAGCTTTGATTGGTAATGTGGTAGCCCCAGATGGAGATTATGTATATGAAAGTAAACTTTCAAAAGTTGAACTAGATTTAATGAAGGGTGATTATAAAAATCTAAAAATAGAAGAGTATAAAGATGGTTATAAAGTTATAGTAAAAAAAGAAAAAGGAACGTTAAAATTAGATTTAAAAGATAAGGCCAATAAAATATATTTACTTAGATTTACTTTAGAAAATCCTCAAAAGTGTTCAAATGGCGATACAAGTATAATAGTAAATGGTATTCAAAATAAATTAACTTGTGAAAGTTGGAAGTATTTTAATAACAATTATACTTTTGATTATACTTTAAGTGACGATTTTTCTATAGAATTTTCTAAGGGAATACATTATATTAAGAAAGTAGAACTTTATAGTATTAATTATGAGGATTTGATAAATAGTTATAGTGATATTTCATCTTTTGAGAATGTGCGAATAGACGGTGATATGATAAGTGGAACAGTTTTTGCCGAAAAAGATGGTTATTTTAATTTATCGGTTCCATATGATAAAGGATTTACTATAAAAGTTGATGGTGAAAAGGTTGATTATGAAAAAATTAATAATGCTTTTATCGGATTTAAGATAAGTAGTGGTAAGCATGATATTGAAATTGTTTTCGTTGCGCCTAATGCTTTTATTGGTAAAATGGTTAGTTTATTTGGCTTTATTATATTTATTGTTATGATGGTTTTTCAAAAACTTACTTATAAGAAACTTACTTAATTTGTAAGTTTTTTTAAATTTAAAGAGGAAATTGATTAAAAATATCGTATGTTAATATATGAAGGGGCAAGAAAGGAGTTTTATGAAAAAAATATTTGCTGTTTTATTGTTTTTGTCTATTTGTTTAATACCACATTTTAATGTTCAAGCAGAAGAGGTTAGAATTAAGTATAATAAGTTAAATGGAATTGCATATAATCGGACGTTAGATGGGAAGTTTAAGACTAATATTGCGACGATGTTCCAAATGGGTGATAGAATAGCTTATTGTATTGAGCCTGGTGTAGAAATTACGAATAATTATTATGATATTTATACGGAATGGGATATTGTAAATATGTCAGATGAATTAAAAGAATATATTGAAAAGATTGGTTATTATGGTTATGATTTTCCGGGACATAAGACAAATTATTATTATATAGCAGCTCAAGAACTTATTTGGAAAGCAGTTAGGCCAGAGTTAGAAGTAACTTGGACGACTGGAAAAAATTTTACAGGTGAGGTTATTGATATTAGTAAAGAGAAAAATGAAATTTTGAGTTTAGTTCATCAGCACGATTTGAGGCCTAGTTTTAGTGAGAAGATAGTAAAAGATGAAACCGGGAAAACTATTATATTAAATGATGAAAATGATGTTTTAGATGAGTTTGAAATTTCTGATAGCAAATATCATACTATTGCTAAAGATGGCAATAAACTTACGATAACTTTAAATGAGAAGGTAGTTCCAGAAGAGACAATAACTTTAAAAAGAAAACATTATGATAATTCACCGTTACTTATTTATAGTAATGGTGAATCACAAAAGTTAGCAGCACTTAGAATTACAACTGATAAAGATACGTTTTTAAAGATTCAAAACGAGGAAATACCTGAGGTTATAGAAGTGCCCAATACAGGTTTTATTAGTATGAATGGTCTTTTAGCTACGACGTTAGTAGGTGTAGGGTTTGTCTTATTTAAGTGTCATTAAAAATTTAGGTTTAATATTAATAATTCTTGGACATTATTATTTTTGCAGTTATGTATTATCAGAAGTTCATAGTATGCGAAATTATGAACCGGCATTATATAAACAAATAGAAAATGAAGATAATAAAAAAGTAACTACTAATGTGATGAAGGTGAATAAGGCGGCTATTAAGGATGAGTCTATTGGAATGGTTGAAATTTCTAAAATTGATTTACGACGAAAATTATATAAAATGGGTTCTAAAGAAAACAATGTTTCTAAAAATATAGAAATTTTAGAAGGTTCTAGCGTGCCAGATGAAGCGTGTGGTAATTTTATATTAGCCGCGCATAATGGTAATAGTTCGGTAGGTCATTTTAAAAATTTACATAAATTAGAGATTGGTGATGAAGTCAATTTAATTTATAATGATAAAAAGTATATTTATGAAATTGCAGATAAGTATGATGTTTTGAAAACTGGAAAAGTGGCAATTCGAAGAGATAGAACTAAAAATACCATTACTTTAATTACTTGCCTTGGTTTAGATCGTCAGTTAGTAGTGATAGGTTATTTAAAGCAATAGATTTAGTATAGATTTATTGCTTTTTTCATATGCTTTAGTGGTGATATTAATGAAATATAAGATAGGAGCTTTAGTTTTTTTACTAATGTTACTTTGTTTATTTAATTTAGTAAGTGCGAAAGATAAGGCTTTACCACTGCTGTCTAAGGTAATATATCTAGATGCTGGCCATGGAGGGATTGACAGCGGAGCTTTTTATAAAAATGTCAGGGAAGCGGATGTTAATTTAGAAATTACTAAAAAAGTTATGAATGTTTTAAAAAAAGAAGGGGCAATTGTTTATTTGACGAGATATGGTGATTACGATTTAGCGGTGACAAATGCTTGGAATAGAAAAAGAAGCGATTTGTCTAGGAGAGCTAATATAATTAATAGATCGAATTGTGATTTATATTTATCTATTCATTTGAATGCTGAGGATAGTGGGACATTATATGGAGCTGAGGTATATTATGATACGATTAATCCAGATAATAAAAAAATTGCTGAAATTTTTCGAGATGAATTTAAGAAAAAATTAAATACTAATAGAGATTATAAAGAAAATAGTACGAAATATTTACAAAGAAGAGTGAGCCGACCAGGGGTATTATTGGAAGTAGGATTTTTATCAAATGCGAGTGAACGAGCACTTTTAACTAATGATACTTATCAAAACCGTTTAGCTAATGTGATAGCTGCAGCGGTTAATCGTTATTTTGATGATTAAATTTCACTATTTTATCATAAAAGGGGTAGTATTTTGTGTTATAATGAATTATAGGTGAGCATATGACAGAAAAAATATTTAAGACAATAGATGAACAAGTAGATATTTTAAAAAATAAAGGATTAATAGTTAATGATGAGAAAAAAGCCAGAGAAATACTATTTAGGGAAAATTATTTCTTTATAAGCGGTTATCGTCATTTATTTATGAATGAAGCTAGTGATAAGCAATTTATAGAAGGAACACGATTTGAAGAACTTTATGCGACTTTTTTGTTTGATAGAGCGATTAGGAATACTTTTTTTAAAAACATTTTGATTGTTGAAAACAATATTAAATCTATTACTAGTTATCAATTATCTAAGAAGTATGGTTTTAAAGAGAAAGATTATTTGGATCCCAAAAATTTTTCACAAGATACTTTACAAACGCGACAAGTTTATGATGTTTTAAATAAAGTTAAAAGACAAATTAGGGTTAATGGGCGCAAACACACGGCTACCTTTCATTATATAGAAAATTATGGTTATATTCCGCTTTGGATTTTAGTAAAGGTATTATCTTTTGGAATTATGGCTGAATTTTATGATATTTTGAAAGAGGAGGACAAAACAGAGATTAGTAAATATTATGGTGTTTCGTCAGAAACTTTAAGTATTTATTTGTCGCTTCTTTCAAATTTTAGAAACGTGTGTGCTCATGAGGATATTTTGTATGATCATAGAACGCAAAGAGAGATACCAGACTGTAAGTATCATGATTTACTTAATATACCAGTAAATGAAGACGGTTACATATATGGAAAAAATGATTTGTTTTCTTTGGTTATTATTTTGAAAGTGATGCTTAGTAAAAATGATTTTAACGAGATGTTTGATGAAATAAAAAGAGAAGTTAGCAATTTGGATGCTGTTGTTGATGTTGTGCCATTAGATGATATTTTAAATAGAATTGGTTTTCCAAGTAATTGGAAAAAAATAAAAGATTTTAGTTAGGAGGGAATTTTATGCGCGAAAGAATAATTAATGTAGTTGTTATTTTAGTTGTTTTAGCTCTTGGTGTTGGTGGAACATTGTATTTTGTAAAGGATAATTCTAGTAATTCTCCGGTAGAAAATAGAAATGTTACTATTACTTCTAATGAGTCAATAAACGAATCAATCAAGAAAGTTTATGATTCAGTTGTAGTTGTTAATAATTATCAAGGTACGAGACTTACTGGTTATGGATCTGGTTTTGTTTATAAAAAAGATGATGAGTTTGGTTATATTTTAACTAATAATCATGTGGTTGAAGGTGCTAGCAAAATAGTGGTTACTTTGAGTAATGGTGAAGATGTGGAAGCAGAAGTTTTAGGCACTGATTCTTACATGGACATTGCTGTACTTAGAATTGATGAAGAAAAAGTTTTACAAGTAGCAGAGATTGGCGATAGTACAGATGCTAAGCTTGGCGATACGGTATTTACGGTTGGAACTCCTGTTAGTACTGATTATGCTGGAACGGTCACTAAAGGAATTATTTCTGGTGAGAATAGAGAAATTACTATTACAGACAATGGAACATCTTATATGATGGAAGCAATTCAAGTTGATGCTTCTATTAATCCGGGTAATAGTGGTGGACCGCTTGTTAATATAAATGGTGAAGTTATTGGTATTAATTCAGTTAAACTTGTAGAAAGTTCAATTGAAGGTATGGGATTTGCGATTCCGATAGAAGTGGCAATGTCACAAATTGATAAACTTGAAAATGGTGAGGCAATAGCTCGTCCAGTGATTGGAGTATCACTTTATGATTTAGATAGTTTACCTTTAATTGGTAATAGTGAATTAGATATAGATGATAGTGTTACTTCTGGTGTGGTAGTTAATTCTGTGGAAAGAGGTTCAGATGCGGAAGCTGCTGGGCTACAGAGAAATGATGTTATTACTAAGATTGATGATATTATAGTTAAAAATTCTACTCATTTAAAGTACGTTTTGTATAAACACAATATTGGTGATAGTGTTAAATTAACTGTTATTAGAAATGGTAGAGAAAAAGAGTTAACTCTTAAGTTAACTCATCAAATAGGAGACTCGAATTAGAGTCTTTTATCGTATTTCAGGACATTCGCCAATACTAGGAACGTAAAAACAATGATTTTTATATCTTCCACTATTATATTGATTCCACCAAGTTATTTTACATGGTTCACCTGAATTTGGTGCATAAAACCATAAAGCATGAGTTGCTGGATGGTAATATTCTCCTTTTATGACTCTATTAGCTAAATTTCTTTCTACTGTCGTTGGATTGCTGAAAAATAGTGGGCTATCAACTCCAGAAAAACCACCCGGATTTTGATATATAACTTTACTAATGGTATCGACATTTTTAAAAGTTAAACAATTGGCTAAAGCTCTATTGATTACGACATTGCCAACCATCAGCATACCTAAGTCACCTTCACCTACAGCCTCTGCTCTCATTAATCTAGCCAGCAAATCTCTTTCGCTATCGGTTGTTCTTATTATTGCCATAGAAAATCACCAGTATATTATATGTACTTTTTTAAAGCTGGTGAAAATGTGTTGAAATACTTAGATTATTATGATATAATTTATTTGTCTTAGGGGAATAGTTCAGTTGGTAGAACGTCGGTCTCCAAAACCGAATGTCGTGAGTTCAAGTCTTGCTTCCCCTGCCATTATGTGATTTAAAGATTTTAAATCTTTTTTTAATATAATAATTGTTAGGAGTGCTAATAATGAACAAAGTAGATGAAAAAAGTTTAGAAAATGCAAAAAGATTATTTGCAAATAATGACATTAATAGCATTGAAATTGGTACAGTTAAAGGATTAAGGCAAATACATAAATATTTATTTGATGGTTTGTATGATTTTGCGGGTCAAATTAGGGAAAAAAATATTTCTAAAGGAAATTTTAGATTTGCCAATACTTTATATTTAGAAGATATTTTAAAAAAAATAGAAACCATGAAAGAAAATACGTTAGACGATATTATTAATAAATATGTTGAAATGAATATTGCCCATCCATTTTTAGAAGGAAATGGTCGCGCCACAAGAATATGGTTAGATTTGATATTAAAAAAAAGGTTAAACAAAATTGTTAATTGGGAAAATATAGATAAAAAATTATATTTACAAGCTATGGAAAGAAGTCCAATTAATACATTAGAAATTAAAACTTTAATAGAAAATAATTTGACAGATGATTTCAGTTTAGACTCTTTTTTTAAAGGAATTGAAACATCGTATTATTATGAAACTAATGATTAAAAAAATATAAAACAAAAAGTTGTAATCTTTTAAGTCATGGTGTCATTATGTAAAGATTTTAAATCTTTTTTTCTATATAATAAGTGTTAGGAATACTAATAATGAACAAAACAAACCAAAACAAATAATGAAGAAATTAATTATTTAGTGGCTTTAGAAAATATTGTATATAATGATTTAATAGGAAAAGATTATAAAGTGTTTATAGGTAAAACTAAAAAAGGTGAAATTAATTTTATAGCACCGAAAAATAATAAATTTAAATATATTCAAGTTTGTTTTGATTTATCATATGAAAGAACAAGGACTAGAGAATTTAGTGCTTTTGATGATATAGATGATAATAAATATATAATAATCTTGACTAAAAAAGATTATTTTACTGATGATGTTAAACAAATAAATATGTTTGATTTTTTAATGAATGATGAATTTTAAATGTGAAGAAAGTGCTTTATCTTCAAGATTAGAAATTATTGATAAACAATTGAATGAATACAATAAAGTGATAGATTGCTAAAAAATTTAATATAAAAAATGGCCAGATAGGCCAGTTTTTATTTTGATATTTTAGGATTTTTCTTTTTTCTTTTTGTGTAGAAAACTATAATAGCTATTATAAAGATAATGGCTAAAACAATAACTGCTATATGTGAATAGCTGTCCATTATTTCTACAATACTTGTCCAGTTTTCACCAACAATACTACCAGCAATTGTTAGAGCGGCATTCCAAATTAAAGATCCTGCTGTGGTATAAATTAAGAATTTTTTCATTGGCATTTCACTCATTCCGGCTGGAATAGAAATTAAACTTCTGATAACGGGAACGAATCTGCAAAAAAATACAGTTTTATTTCCTTTTGAGTCAAACCATTCATCTGCTTTGTCGATGTCTTCAGGTTTTAATCTAAGCAGTTTTCCGGGCTTGCTGGTGATAATTTTTTTAAGTCTTTCTTTGTTTAGAATTTTACCGATATAATATAAGATTATAGCTCCTAAAACCGAACCTAAGGTAGAGGCTATAATGACACCAATTACATTCATTGAACTGTAAGTAGTCATAAAACCACCAAATAGTAAAATTACTTCAGATGGAATTGGTGGAAAAATATTTTCAATAGTAATTAAAAGAAAGACTCCGATATAACCAAAATGACCAAAGTTGTTCATAATTTCAATTATTAAATCTTGCATAAGGACACCTCGCCTTTTAAGTATAACATGAATTTTTAGGATGTTCAATAATGTGACAAAATTGTAATGATATGTTAGTGTAAAAGATGGTATAATGATATGGATTAGTTTATAATTAAACTTAGAGGTGAGGAGTATGTTAGAAGATATTTTATTTTTTGCACCAGCTATTTTTATTAAATTGATAAGGGGTAAAGAATGAGTTATTTAGAAGCAATTAAGGTAGCTTTTTTAACATTTCCTTTTTTAGCCTTTTTGTTTACTATGCCTTTTATATTATGGCAATATCATAAATATGGTTCAATTAATAAACTTAGAGTATTGATTATTTATTCATTTATTCTTTATATAATTTCGGTATATTTTTTAGCTATTTTTCCACTTCCAGATAGAGACAGTATAGATATGAATAGTCCTGTAGCTCAATTAATTCCTTTTAATTTTGTGCTTGATATTATAAAGAAAAGTGATGAGATAAAAAATGTTTGGCTATTTTTTCAAAGCTCTAGTGTTTATACCGTTTTGTTTAATATTTTAATGTTTGTGCCGTTTGGAATGTATTTAAGATATTATTTTAAGAATGATTTAAAGAAAACAGTAATCTTTAGTTTTATATTTAGTTTGTTTTTGGAGTTAACGCAGTTAACTGGTTTATATTTTATATACCCTCATCCATATCGCTTATTTGATGTTGATGATTTAGTGATCAACACGTTAGGCGGGGTTATTGGTTATTTAGTTATGGGTATATTCATGAAGTTTTTACCATCTAGAGATAATATAGATTTTCAGTCTTTTGAGGAAGGTAAAAAGGTTAGCGGCCTTAGAAGGATGACGAGATTTGGATTAGACGTATTTTTATGGATGATTTTTACGGGAATTTTAGGATCTTTAATTAATGTAAATCATATATCTTTTGTTTCATTAATTATTTATTATGTGATTATACCATTTATACTTAATGGTCAAACTTTGGGAAGTAGGTTTTTAAATATGAGGTTAGTGTTCCCTAATAAAAGATTATTAAGATTATGTTTAAGATTATTTTTAATAATTTTGTATTATGTAATTATACCTTTTGGTTTTGGATTTTTGTTTATTTTTGTGATAAAGAATTTTAGTTTGCCTAATGTTTTAGTATTTGTAATTGGAGCAATATATGTTTTATTACTTGGCATATTTTATTTAGTAAATGTAACTAATATATTTAAAAGAAAAATCTTGTTCTATGATAGAATTTTAAAGGGTGAATATGTAAGTACGATTGGCGAAGAAGAGCAAAACTGTGACAAAAATGAAATTTAAATTCGTAAAAGTGTGATTAGTCCTAGTTTAAAACGATACGATGAAAAATATAGTCCTAAACTAAGAGTACGCCTTTCAATGCAAAATTTGTGTTTGGATGGTAATGTGCTATTGAGTAATAAAAACTTCGTTTTGAAAAATAAAACGAAGCTTTTATAATGGCTTATAAGTTTTTATGAGAATTTCGGCAATTTTAATTCCATCAATAGCTGATGTCATAATGCCGCCAGCATACCCAGCTCCTTCACCACAAGGGTATATTCCTTGAATGTTTGAGGTGAGGTTTTCATCTCTTAATATTTTAATTGGTGAAGAAGTTCTAGATTCGCAGGCAGCTAAAATAGCATCATCACAGTCAAATCCTTTTATTTTTTTACCAAAATTTTGAATACCTTCGATTAAGGCTTCGAAAATATATGGTGGAAAAATATCTCTCAGATTAGTTAAGACATAATTTCCTTTAAAAATTGGGTTTATAGAGTTAAATTTTTGACTTGGTTTATTTTGAACAAAATCTTTAAATAATTGAACAGGAATATTTCCGCCACCAATTTCGTAAGCTTTTTTTTCTAATTTTCTTTGAAAATTTATTCCATCTAAAGGATTTTTTCCATAGTCTTCTGGTGATATGGTAACGATAATAGCACTATTCGCATTTTCACTATTTCGACTATGATTACTCATGCCATTTACAACTAACATGTTTTTTTCTGATGAGGCATTTACAACATAACCACCTGGGCACATACAAAAGGTATAAACTCCTCTTTTTTTAGAAGTTTGATATGTCAGCTTATATGAGGCAGGTGGAAGATTTAAGTGATTAGTACCATACTGTGAATAGTTGATTAAAAATTGTGGGTGTTGGATACGAAGACCAACGGCAAATGGTTTTGGCACGATATTTAAACCTTGTTTTAATAACATTTCAAAAGTATCGCGGCTACTATGACCTAAAGCTAAAATTAAATTATCACAGGGGATTGTTTTTTGATGATTGATTTCGATGTGCGTCAATTTGTTTTGATCTGTTATGATATTAGTTAGGCAAGTATTGTATTTTATTTCTCCGCCCATTTTTATAATTTTTTCTATCATATTTTTAATGACATCTCTTAATAAATCTGTACCAATATGTGGTTTATTTAAATATAAGATATCTTTAGGTGCACCATTTTGAACAAATATTCTTAAAACTTCTTTGTTACGGATATCTTTATGGCCAGTATTTAATTTGCCATCTGAGAAAGTACCGGCGCCACCTGCGCCAAATTGAACATTGGAATTTAAGTTTAACTTACCAGTTTCCCAAAATTTTTCCACAGTTTTAACACGGTTATCAATATCTTCACCGCGTTCAATAATCAGCGGTTTATAGCCAGCTTTGGCTAGCATGTACCCGGCAAATAAACCGGCTGGACCAGAGCCTACAATAATAATTTGGTTATTTATTACTTTATTACCTGATTTGGGTAATTTGTAAGTTTCGTCTGGTGTTTTTGTAACATCTTTTAAATGTTTTTTTAATATACTTTGTTCATTTTTAACATTTATATCAATTTCATATACATAAATTAAATTATTTTTGTCTCTAGCATCTAAAGACTTTTTATTTATAATTAAATTTAAAATATCGCTTTCTTTTATTTTTAATTTTTGAGCTATTTTAGTTTTTAAATCTTTTTCTGTTTGATCAATTTTTAATTTTATTTGTTTTACTCTAAGCATTTATTTCACATTCTTTCCGGCTACCATACCACTTATCCAAGCCCAGCCTAAATTATAACCGCCACAATCACCATCGATATCGATAATTTCCCCAGCAAAATATAAATGTTTTACTTTTAAAGATTCTAATGTGTGACAGTTTATTTCATCTAAAGGAATACCACCTGAACAAACTTGCGCATGATCTAAAGAGTGCACTTTAGTAATAGGAATTTCAAAGTTGGTGAGGGTATTTATGAGTTTATTTAATTCTATATTAGATAGAGAATTTAGTATTAAATTTCTTTGAAGATTAGCCTTTTTTAAAATTATATCTACTAGTTTATAGTGTATAAATCCCTCTAGTAGTTCACTGATGGTTTTTTTAGATGAATTGTTGTTTATATTTTTTAAAAATGTTTGATAATTGTCTTTGACAAATGGTATGAAATTTAATTTTAAATGAACTTTTTTTTGATGATATAAAGCTTTGGAAATTTCTTCACTTAAGTTAAAAATGCATATGCCGCTGACACCGTAATTAGTAAGTTGAATTTCACCAATTTCACTTTTAATAAATTCATTTTCAATATAGGCTTTAGCTTCGACTTCACATCTAATGCCACTCCAGTTTTTAAAATAAGACTCTTCTCCTTCTAACTGAACTAATGATGGTAAGGGAGCGATAATATGGTGACCTAAATCTTTAGCTAGTTCATAGCCCAAGCCATCAGAGCCGGTTTTAGGTGCGGCTTTGGAACCTGTGGCAATGATTACATTTTTAGCAATAATATTTTCTTCATGAGGATTTATTATAAAATGATCTTTTTTAATTATTTTTTTAACGGTAATATCATTTATAATTTCAATATTTAATTTTTGACATTCTAAAATTAGAGCATTTGTAATAGTGAAGGCTTGATTAGTAAAAGGGTAGTAATAACCGTTTTTGACTTTGTATATAACTCCTAGGGAGTCGAAAAATTTTAAAACACTATCTATTCTTTCTTTTGTAATAAAATTTTCAAGATTATCTGAAGATGAGTGGTAATGACTTAAAGACATATCTTGATTCCAAAAATTGCATTTACCATTGCCAGTAATAGATAGTTTTTTTCCACATTTGTTATTTCTTTCAATTATAGTTACTTTTTTTCCATCTCTTGCCGCCCAGATAGCAGCTGTGAGGCCGGCAGCTCCGCCACCGATTATAACAACTTCTTTCATTCGAATCACCATAAATATTATAGCATACAAGTATTAATTATTTGAAATATATAATTTGCTTGCTTAGTGATTACATGATATAATTTAGCTAATGGAATGGGTGATTTTATGAATTTCCTTAAAAGTTTTATTGCCGGTTTATTTACGATTGTTTTTGGAATTTTAGTCTTTATTACTATATGTATTTTTAATGTAAGTAATTTTGCTACTAAGGAAAATATTGTAAATAATATGAAGCAAGTTGACCTTTTGACTGAAGTTAAAAAAATAAAAAATAGTGGAAGTTCAGAAGGATCTAACGGTGTGGCTCAGATTGTCGATGAGATGTATTCTTTAGCTTCACAATTTTCTGTTTCGGAGGAAGTGGTTGACCAAATTATTGATTCTAATTTTACTAAGGAAATTATTGGAGAAGTGACTGGCAATTTAACAGATTATGTAATAAATGGAAAAAATTCTAAAGTGCTTTCAGAAGAGGATGTCTATAAACTCATCGACGATAATTTAGATGATGTATTAAAAGAAAATGATATAGAAATTGATGATGGTCAAAAAGAAAAGTTTTTAAGAGAAGTGAAAAAACAACTTCCAGATATTGTTAAAGTTATTCCTAGTTTTCAGGAAATAATGACTGAAGAATATAAATCAGATATTAAAGTTGTTCATAACTTATTTAGTTTTGAGACAAAAATAATATTATGTGTTTGTTTGACTGTCAGTGGTTTAGTCATTATCATTCTTAAAAGAAAAGAGTTTGAATGGTGCGTTAATATGGGAATTGCATTATTATTAGCCGGTTTAGTGACTGTTGGTATTTCATTTATAATGCCTAGTTTAGTTATAGAAATGATGAATCAAACAGATTTATCTTTACTAGCAACTAGTTTAACTAATTATTTAACTAAACCTATACTTTATAGTGGAATTGGGGCATTAGTTATAGCTATTATATTATTTATAGTTTATAAATTATCAGATAAAATTAAGAGTTAGTCTTTATTTAACTAACTCTTTTTGCTTGGTTCTATTTAAAATATAATTGGTACTGACATGATAAAAATCAGCCAATTTAATTAATAAGTCTATAGGAATATCTCTTTTTCCACTTTCATATAGACCGTATTGTTGTCTAGTTATTTTGAGGATGTCGGCAACTTCTTTTTGATATAAATCGTTATCAATATGCAAATCTTTTAATTTCCTCAAGTACATTTTAGCACCCCTAATAAAATTTTAACAAGAATTTATTTGAATTCCTTGACAGGCATTTATTTGAATGCTAATATTTAACTATAAGATAGAATTTATAACAATTTGGTATAAAATAGCTATGAGTATTTATACTAGAAAATAGGGAGTGAAAGTAATGAATAGAAGATTAAATAGGACGCAGAGAAATTATATGATAATGGGACTATGTGCGATATTATTGATAATGGTAGTAGGTTATGCCGCATTTCAAAGTCAGTTAAAAATAACCGGTACATCTAATATAAGAAGTAATTTCTTAGTTAGAATAACTGATATACAAAGTAATGTACAAAGTGGGAGTGCAAGTAATGCCATAGAACCTAGTTATACAGATACAACAGCTACTTTTAAAACAAATTTAGTATCACCGGGAGATTCGATGAAATATGATATAACGGTAGCTAATGAGGGAAATATAGATGCTGTTTTAAATAGCATAAAAGTAAATAATTCAAATAATGAAGCTATAACGTTTGAGACAAGTGGAATAGAAGAGGGAGATGAATTAAAAGCATCAGAGACTGATATATTAACGGTAATAGTAACTTATAACCCAAGTATTACCAGTCAACCAGAAAATACGACTGCCACAATTACGGTAACATTAGATTATGGACAAAGTAATGGTACAGTAATCCCACCAACACCATCTGAAATTACTTCAGATGATTTAAAAGCATTAGCTGTTACTGAAGGTGATGGATTATATCAAGATGAATATGAAAGTGGTAGATTTATTTATAAAGGAACTAATCCTAACAACTATATCACTTTTAACAATGAAACATGGCGAATACTTTCAGTCGAAGCAGATGGTAGAATAAAGATTGTCAGAAATGAATTACTTTCCAAAAGAACATTTGATACAACTGGTGTATCAATGGGTTCAAACAGTTGGGATAGACCAGCTGATTTAAAGACATATTTAAATGGCGAATATTTAGAGAGTATAACGACAAATCAAGATAAGATAGTACCTAGTACATGGAGTATAGGTGGAGAAACTTATGATAATAACGATTTAGCCGATCAAATAGCAGCTGAAAATGGAACACAGTCACAGACAGCCAGTGTAGGACTCATTACAGCCAGTGAATATTTAAGAGCCAATACAAACAAAGATCAATGTGGAAGTTTAAGTTTAAATAATGATAACTATAATACATGTAAAACAACGAATTGGCTAGTTAAAGGAACAGATTATTGGACAATATCGCCTTATGCCAGTGATTCTTTCAGCGTCTTTGTTGTGCGCACCTACGGCTATTTGGACAGCTACACCGCGCGTAATGCTATTGCGGTTCTTCCCGCCATTACTCTAAGTTCAGATATCAGCTTGAGTGGAAGTGGAGAAGCTTTAGATCCGTTTGTGATAAATTAGGGTGATAAATGAAAGTTTTTCACATAAGCAAAACTCCAAAGGAGTTTTGGAAAGCGGGGCGAGTGAAAACGAGACCTCGCAAGGGATTGTCAATTGCTTGATGATCTAAGCAATTGACACGAATTTTTAGGGATAATGCTAGTAATATAAAATATATAAAAAATGTATGTGAATAAATAAATGCAGTAAAATAGCTAAAAAGCAAGTATAGGTGCGATCGCTGAGCGGTCGCTTTTGAGTGTAAAAATTTTTAATTTGTTTTGTTTTTAAGGTTACTAGACTTCGGTTCAGCGATTTGGTACAATTATTTTAGGAGGATTTGATATGTCTGAGGTTGATAAGATAATAAAAGAAAACGATTATGTTATAAGTAATAGGGAATATAATAATGATGAGGTTGTTGTTTTAAAAAATGGGGAAGAGTTTTTAAGATGGTTTTTAGGTGATAAAAATTTATATAATAAAAAAATTGGATTTATTTTAGATGAAGATGGAGAAGTAAAAAAAATAGAGGTAATGTATTCCTTTTTGAAATATTATTTAAAGGTTAAAGATGAATTTGTTTTAAAGATGGATGATTACAATGATTTATTTGTTAAAGGTTATAATAACAGGTTTTTACAGGAGGCTTTAGAACAATTTACTTCCAGTAATAAAGGTGGTAAGTTTTTAAGAGCATGTTTAATTGCTTTAGGCTATCAAAGTTTTAAGAATGATAATGATTATTTAGCTTTAGGTATTGCTTTAGAGTTATTTCAAACTTCTATTTTGATTCATGATGATATTATTGATAAAGCTGATAAAAGAAGAGGTTTAGATACAATTCCTATTAAATATCAAAAAATATACAGTGATCAGATTAAAGGGGGAAATGATTTTGAGGTAAAGAGAAAAGACACCAGCAATTCAATGGCTTTATGTTTAGGTGATTTAGGGTTTTATTTAGCTTTACAGGTGATTGTTAAAAATTATAGAAATAATGAAAATTTAGATCGGGTTTTAGAATATTATAATGATGTGGCTATTAAAACTTGTGAGGGAGAAATGGTGGATGTTATTTTACCATTTTATGAAGAGTTTTATGGTGAAGAAGATGTAGAAAGTCATGTTATGGAAATTTATAAGTTAAAAACTGCTTGGTATTCAGTGGTTGGGCCTTATGTTTTAGGAGCTATTTTAGGAGGCTGTGATGAGGAAAAGACACATAGGTTAGAAGATGCTTTGATTAATTTAGGAGTGGCTTTTCAGATTAAAGATGATTTGATTGGTATTTATGGGGATGAGAAGCATATAGGGAAATCAGTTACTTCTGATGTTAGTGAGTTTAAACAAACTATTTTATATGCTTATGTTATAAATACTGAATATAAAGATGAACTTTTAAAATATTATGGTAAAAATGTTAAGATTAGTGATATGGAAAAGGTTAAGGAAATTTTTGATAAATCAGGAGCTCACGATTATGCGGAAAAAATGATGGATGAGTTATTTAATGAAAGTTTTAAAGCTATTTTAGATTTGGACTTTTTAGATTTAGAAAAGAAAAAATTATTATTAGGATTTGCGGAGTATTTGAGGGCTAGATCAAAATGATAAAAAAAATAATAATTTGTGTATTTACTTTGTTACTTGTAGGATGTGGGATGGAAACGCAGACTATTGATAAAGCAAATGGTGATTCTAAGACTTATTTATTTTTTAAAGATTTAGATCCTAATAATTATTATTTAGAACTTTGGGACCGAAATAATAGTAAAAATGATGATACTAAAATAATTATGGCAAGAAAAGGTGATGAGTATTACTATGAGATGGATGGAGTTATTAATGTTATAAATATTTGGAAAGATGGTTATGTTTATAATATTGATGGACAGATGAAAAATTATAACAAGCAAGAAAGTGCGGTTAAGGATTATTCTCATGGTATTTTACCTAATGATATAAAAGGTTTGAGAACTAAAGGGTATGAGACTGGTGAAGAGAAAATTTATGGGAAAAAGTATATATATGAAAAATATGTTTATGATAATGAACAGTCAACATATTATTTTAGTGGAGATGATTTAGTATATATAAAATATCAAGGTATACAGATAACTTTGTTTTATAGATTTAATTTAATGAAAGGTAAGGCTGATGATGATTTATTTAAGGTGCCGGACGGTTATTTAGAGGTTACTTATTAGGAGGGTGAATATGAAAAAATTATTAATATTTATAGCAATGCTTTTTGTATGTGTGGGAACGGTTCAGGCTAAGACGGTTGATCATTTTTATGGAATGATTGATTCTGATATAAAATCAGAAGATAAGGTGGCAGGATCTACTGTTTTAGCAGGAGCAAACGTCCAGATGGATGGAAGTGCGGATGGAGTAAGTTTTTTACTTGGAAATCAGGTAGTTTTTAACGGTGACAGTGAGTATGCTGTTTTTGCGGGTAATTCGCTTGAAGTTGATGGACAGGTTAATAAAGATGCATTTATAGCTGGTAATTTGATCGACATTAAGAAAGGGGCTAAGTTAAACCGTGATGTGGTGATAGCGGGCGCTGATGTAAAAATTAGTGGAACTATTTCTAGAAATATAAGTGTATATGCATCTTCTGTTAGTTTTGATGGAGTTAAGATTGAGGGTAATGTTAAAGTATATGCGACAAGTTTAAAAGTTGATAGTGATACACAAATAGGTGGTAATTTATCTTATCCTAGTGATGCTGAAGCAAGTATAGAAAAAGGAACTGTAAAAGGCGAGATTATTAAAACTAAAGAAATACAAAATGAAGAAGAATCTTTAGCTAATTTAATTATGAATAAGATTTGGTCTTTTATGTCAGTTATTTTGATTTTTGCTGTGCTTAGTTTAGCGGCTTCTAAAATGTTTATAAATATACAAAATGAATATGAAAAATTTGATTTTAATAAAGGTATGGAAACGTTTACAAAAGGACTATTATTTTTAATATTTGTACCGATTGTGATATTGATTTTACTTTTGATGACAATTGGTATTCCACTTGCTCTTATTTTATTAGCTTTATATTTTATAATAGTTTATTTATCAACGGTTTTTACCGGTTATCTACTTGGTTTTAAATTATGGCAAAAGTTTTTTAACAAAGATATAAATATGCTAGTGGTGGGTATTTTTGGCTATGCAATATTATTTATTTTAAATTTGATTCCAGGTATTAGTTTTATCGTATCTATGCTTTCGACAATTATAGGTATTGGAATTATATATGATGTTGTTATTAAGAAAATGGGCGCTAAAGAATAGTCCATTTTTCTTTTTGGGCATATAATATGATGAGGTGAGTAATATGTATTCAATATATCAAGTTCAAAGTGGCGATACTTTAGCTAGTGTAGCTAGTAAGTTTGGTTCTTCTATTTCAGATTTATCACGTTTAAATGGAATTATGGTAGGTAGTATTTTAGTGCCGGGAGAGTATATTGTAGTGCCAAAAAGGCAGATGGAGAATCCTTATTTTGTAAATTACGTGGTTAAAAAAGGTGATAATATTTATGATATTGCTAAAAAAAGTAATATTAATCCAGGGCAACTTTTAAGGTTAAATGGTTTAAATGAAACGGACATTATTTACCCAGATCAGATAATTTTGTTGCCGAGAAGTGGTGTCAGTTTTTATGTTACAGAAAACGATGACACTTTAAATAATGTGACGAATACTCTTAAGGCAAGTGCGGATGAACTAGCTAGACAAAATAAGACAATTTATTTGATGAATGATCAACTTATTGTTTATAAAAAATAAAGTTTTTGCGGCTTTGTTTTTTATTTGCCTTTTTTTTTATGCTTTTTTGTTATATAATGGTTATGGTGGTAAAGTGAAGAAAATAATTATATTAATTATAACAATTTTTATGGTTACAGGGTGTGGCAACAAAACTTATCACGAGATCAGTTATGATGAATTAGATCAAATGTTAGAGGAAAAAGATGACTTTATTTTGTTTATTGGTTCTAGTACTTGTAGTGCTTGTGCGAGTTATTCGGTTACTTTAAATGGAGTAATTGAAGATTACGGAACGGATGTTAAGTATATTGATATATCGAAATTATCAAAAGCAGAAGAGTCTAGATTGGTTAGTTTATTTCCGATAGATGGTACGCCAACGACTGTTTTTATTGAAGATGGTGAAGAAAAAAGTACGTTTAATAGGATTGAAGGAGCGGCTAAAAGAAGTAAAATAATAGATAAATTTCAAGAAAATAATTATATAAAGGGTTGATAATATGAATGATAATTTAAATCAGACAACTATATTAAATGCGAGTGATTTTCCGATTATTTCTAATTATTGTGAAAATTTAACTGCTAAAAAATATGTTACTAATCCAGCTATTGCGCGTGAAGAAGAGATTAAAAAAACGATGCTGGTGTTATTAACACCTGATAAATCAGCACTTCTTATCGGTAAACCTGGTATTGGTAAAACAGCGATTGTCGAAGGTATTGCTTATAAAATTCAAAGAGACGATGTACCTAATGCTTTGAAAGGTTTTACGATTTTGAAAATTAATTCTTCATCAATGCTTGGAACGATGATGGTTAATGGAAAACCTGAGTCAGTGGTTAATCTATTAGTTTCTGAACTTAAAAGAGCACCTAAAACTATACTTTTTATTGATGAGGTGCATACTTTGATTGGCGGTTCAGAAGAAGGACCGATGGATTTGGCTAATATATTAAAGCCGGCTTTAGATCGTGGAGATATTAAGGCGATTGGGGCGACAACAACGATTGAGTACGAAACTTATATCGTGCGCGATAGAGCTTTTTTGAGACGTTTTGATAGAATTGATGTTTTAGAACCAGATAGGGAAGCGACGATTCAAATTTTACTGGGAACTATTCCCAAAATAGAATATAAAACAGGTATTAAGATGATTAATAATAGTTTTATTACAAGGATGCTTATGGAATCCATAGTTGATGCGACAAGTCAATATAAAAGGGTATATGGACTTTCAGCGATGTATCCTGATGTTTCTCTTTCAGTTTTATCGGGAGCATTTTCTAATGCTTTATTCGATAATAAAGAAGAAGTTGGGATTATGGATGTTTATGTGGCTATTCGTGATAGTAAAAGAATTTATCCTGACAGTAGAGTGAAAGAATGTGCGGCATTTCGAGAGAAATTTATGAGAATATGTGAAGAGGAAGGGATTGTTCTTCCGGATGTAAAATTAGAAGATATCGATACAGGAAATGATCTTTAAAAGCTTTTTTTATCATATAATTAAGTGGAAGGAGGACGTTTATGAGAAATATACCAATTAAAAATTATATTATTTTAGCGTTTGTTTTTGTAGTGACGGTAATAGGGGTTTTTTATGCACGAGGTTGGTATAATACGACCAAGGAGTATTACGCACGTAAATCGGTTATTAGTGATGTGGCATATGAGATTAAAAGTGAAGAACTTAGCAACTATGTTTTAGAAAATCAAAGATTTATTTTATATGTATCTTCAGCTCAAGATAGTAATTTAAAAAACTTCGAAAATGATTTTAAAGATTTAATTCAAGATATGGATTTGAGCGGTAGTATTTTGTATTTAAATTTAGATGACGTTAAAAAAGAAGATTTATATAATCTTTTGCGTGATAAATTCGCACTTAATAATAAGGTAAAAAAACAAATAAACGAATCGCCAGCTAGCATATATATGTTTAGTGATGCTAAAATTACGAAAGTTTTAAATAATGCTGATGATTATACAATGAAAAGATTAAAGGTAATAATTGATGGGTGGGATGTTAAATAATGCTTAATGTAGTACTTTATGAACCAGAGATTCCACAAAATACAGGTAATATTATGCGAACTTGTGTGGCTACAAATACTAAATTGCATTTGATTAAACCATTAGGATTTAGTTTAGATGAAAAGGTAGTTAAAAGAAGTGGAGCAAATTATATTAATGACTGTGATTATACTTTGTATGAAAATTGGGAAGATTTTTTGAGCAAAAATCAAGGAACTTTTTATTTTTTAACGAGGTATGGACATAAACCACAATCAGCTTTTGATTATAGTGATAAAACAGAAAATATTTATTTGGTTTTCGGTAAGGAGAGTACAGGCATTCCTAAAGAAATATTAAAAGACCATTTAAATACTTGTATTAGAATGCCAATGACTGATAAAGTGAGAGCTTTAAATGTGTCTAATACTGTGGCTATTATGGTGTATGAGGTGCTTAGGCAACGTGATTATGATGGACTACTTTTGGACGAACCGTTTAAAGGAAAAGATTATTTGGAAAAATAGGGTTGAAATATGTTATAAAAAATGATATTATTTTTTTAGAATAGGAAGGAGCAAGTTTATGGAAATATTAACAAATTGGATTTTTTGGGTTGTATTAGCTTCAATTGTGTTTGTTTTAGCTTTAATTGGTTATTTAACTGAAAGTATGAAAAAACCGAAGAAAGAAGAAAATGCTGAAAAAGAGGAACCTATGAAAGAGGAACCTACAGTTTTAAATTCTAATGAACAACCGACAGAACCAGTTACAAATGATTGGATGACAATGCCACCAGTTTCTAATTCACTTGATGAAGTTAAAGTAGAATCAATGAATGAGACGGCAAGTGATACAAGTAGTTCTGCCGACGTTTTAGAAAATGAAACAGTTAATGATACAACACCTTCAGTTGATGAGTCTGCTACAACTCCTGCGGCTGAGGTTACACCTTTAGTTGATAATACGTTAAATGATCAAAAAGATGTACCTACAGTGGAAGAAAATGCGGAAGTTTTGACTACAAATGTTAATGTACCAAATACATCTGAAGAGGCTAAGCCTACTGAGTCAACTGATGAAAAAAATAACGATATTTGGAATTTATAAGAAGATGAGTTTCATCTTTTTTTATGCGGCTTTTGAAGTGTTTTGATTCAATTTGGAAAAAATAAAGGGTTTTATCATGAACTTAAGTATGATATAATTAGTTAAGTTAGATGGAGGTTATTTCATGACAATAGAATCTTTAATTGAATTGGCCCGTAAAATATTAGATGTTTTATTGGTTTGGGGATTATTTTATTTAATTTTAAAAAGTTTACGAAAAAATGTAAAAATGATAATGCTTTTTAAAGGAATCTTAATTATTGTTATTACAAAGTTTGTAGCGGATGCTTTAGATTTAGTAACTATTAATTATTTGATAGATTATGTTATTGAATGGGCACCACTCGCACTTATTATTATTTTTCAACCAGAGATTAGAGATGCGCTTGAACAATTAGGTAGAGCTCAGTTGCTTGGAAGACATAAAACTCTTTCACTTAGCGAACTTGAAAAATCGATTGGTGAAATTACAAGTGCGGCTGATTATATGCGAAAGATGCGTATTGGGGCTTTAATAGTTATAGAAAGAGAAAACAGTTTAGCTGGTTATGTAGAAAAGGCTCAAAAGATATATGCTGATATATCTGGTCCATTACTTTCTTCGATTTTCTTTACCAATAATCCGCTTCATGATGGTGGTGTAATTATTAGAGGCGATAAGATTATATGCGCTGGAGCAGTATTTCCAACTAGTGATAGTATGGCAATTAGTAAAAGATTAGGTACTCGTCATAGAGCAGCTTTGGGGATTGCAGAAAGAACAGATGCGATTGCGCTTGTGGTTTCAGAGGAGACTAGCCGAATTTCTATTGCAATGAATGGAGAGCTTATTTATAACCTTTCTTTGGATGAGGTGAGAATTCGTTTGCTTGAAGCTTTAGCGCCTTCTCATAAAATTTTAGATAGTGCGAAAGAAGGTGGCCATTATGAATAAGAAACCAAATGTCTTTAAACGTATAGGCCGATTTTTTGACAAAAAGGTTGTTGTACCAGTAACAAGAGCAATCATGAAAATTAGTAAAAAATTTGGTGGTTCTAATAGGTCACTAGAAACATTTTTATCTAAGAGTAATACTTTACTTTTCGTTTCACTATTTTTAGCTTTAACGGTATTTATTTTGTTTGATCAAAAGAAGATCTCGTTTAATGATACAAGTGCGGAAGTTTTAAAAGATCAAACGGTTGAAGCTGTTTATAATGAAGAGGCTTATGTTGTTGAAGGATTACCAGAAAAAGTTGATATTACTTTAATGGGTAGCCGAAGTGATTTATTTATTGCAAAACAATCGACTGCTTCAAAAGTAACAGTTGATTTGACCGGTTTAAAACCTGGTACACATAAGGTAGATATAGAATATATGAGACCGAATGATTCGGTAGAATATAGTGTTAATCCATCAGTGGCGACAGTTAATATTTACCCTAAAGTATCAGAGTCTAAAACTTTGACGATGGATTTATTAAACCAAGATAGTTTAGATCCAAAATTAATAATTGATAATGTGACTCCGGAAGTTGATAAGGTGGTAATTAAAGGTGCGGAAGATGCGGATGCTATTAATAGTTTAACTAAGGTAGCAACAGTTAAAGCTTTGGTTGATGTATCTAGTTTGAATGATCAAGATGTGGGCACTATTACTTTAAAAGATGTTCCTTTAAAAGCCTATGATTCTGATGGTAATAGTTTGGATGTAGAAATTGTTCCATCTAAAATAGAAGTCGATGTCGATTTATCATCACCAAGTAAAACAGTACCTATTAGAGTTGTTCCGAAAGGAGAAGTAACGTTTGGTCAAGCTATAAGTTCAATTAATTTGAGTCAAAATAATGTGACTGTGTATGGTGAACAAAGTGTACTTGATGAACTTGAATATGTACCTGTTGAGGTCGATGTTGATGGATTAAAAGATGACCGTGAGTATAAACTAGAGCTTTCAAAACCACGTGGTGTAAGATCTATGAGTGTTAATAATGTTACAGTTGACATATCTCTTGGAACTTCTACTGATAAAGACATTGATAATGTCAATATCGATGTACGCAATTTAGATGATAAGTATAGTGTTCAAGGTTTATCACAAAATGATATTCAAGTTACAGTGAATGTTAAAGGCGTGGAATCAGTTCTTAATAGTTTGACAGCGGAAGACATAACAGCTTATATTGATTTAAAGGATTATAAACCTGGCGAATACGAAGTAGAGGTTAAGGTTGAAGGAACTGACTCTAGGGTTCAGTATTTATCTAAAACTAGAAAGGTTAAAATAAGAGTTGTAGAAAAGTAGCTTAATGGCTACTTTTTCGTTGACTTTGTGATAAAAAAATATTATCATTATTATAAAAGGAGCGAGTTATATGTTTGAAAAAATAAGGAATACAATGATAGCAACAGCCATTTTATATTTGGTTTTGGGCCTTGTAATGTTATTTTTACCAGAGTTTATTATTAAGTCTGTATGTTATTTGGTTGGTATTATGTTTTTATTTGTTGCAGCATCAGGTGCTGTTATGTATATGAAGACTGAGTTAAAGACTGCTTTTACAAGTTTTACTTTAGTAATGTCAATTATTTTTGGTGCTTTTGGAATATATGTACTTTTAAATCCTGAGGTATTTGCAGCTTTTTTACCATTAGTTGTTGGAATCTTTTTACTTGCTGATTCAGTTAGTAAGCTTTCAATGGCTTTTGATTTGAAAAAATTTGAGTATAAAAATTGGTGGCATATGTTAATAGTTTCATTTTTAATTTTAGGTGGTGGATTATTATTAGTATTTAATCCATTAGAGTTTACGACAGTTACTGTTCAAATAATAGGTGCTATTTTAGCTATGGATGCTATTAGTAATATTTTTACAATTTATAGTTATTCAAAGGTTAATATTATAAAAGATAAAGTTATTGATGAAAAATAAAATCTATCATTTGTGATAGATTTTTTAATGGTCTTCTAAGTGGGTAAATAATAGTCCTATATTGATTAGACCGGCAATACCAACTAAGGAATAAACTATTCTCGATAGCATGGACATTTCTCCAAACAAAAATGATACTAAATTAAAATCAAGTAAACCGATTAATCCCCAGTTAATTGCACCTATAATTGTTAGAATTAAACATACTTTTTGTAATATTTCCATTTTTTCACCTTCCTCTAATATTTATAATGGTTTATTTTTTAAAAATTATTCATAAATAAAAATAAAATCCATATATTTAAGCAGAAAGATGGTGAAAAAGATGAAAAAAATTTGTTTAATTTTGTGTGCGTGTTTTTTAATGGTAGGATGTGGAAAATATACGGTTAAAGATGCGGAAAAGGATTTAGAAAAAAAGATTAATGGTTTAGATGGTTATAATTTAACTGGTGAGATGGAGATAATAAATAATGATGATGTTTATACATATGATGTCGATGCTTCTTATAGTAAAAATGACAAGTTTAGAGTATCTTTAAAAAACAAAACAAATAATCATGAACAAATAATTTTGAAAAATAGTGATGGGGTTTATGTTTTGACACCAACATTAAATAAAAGTTTTAAATTCCAAAGTGACTGGCCATACAATAATTCACAAGTATACTTACTTCAAACATTACTTTCAGATATTCAAAACGACAGTGATAAAGAATTTAAGGAAACTAGCGATAATTATATTTTTACTACAGGAGTAAATTATCCAAATAATAGTGATTTAATTAAACAGAAAATTTATTTTGATAAAAAGTTAATTCCAACTAAGGTTGAGGTTTTAAATGAAGATGAGGAAGCTTTAATAAAAATGACATTTAAAAAAGTCGATTTAAAAGCTGAATTTAAAGATGATTATTTTTCATTAGATAATAATATGAAGACAGCAGCTACGGAAAGTGAAACTGAAACAGTTAGTAAAATAGATGGTGATATTTATCCAATGTATATTCCTGAAAATACACAATTAGCTGATAAGGAAACCGTCGATTTAGAAAATGGTCAAAGAGTTATTATGACATTTGAGGGTGACAGCCCATTTATGCTAGTTGAACAAACAGCATCTGTAAGTGATGATTTGGCAATCGTATCAGTTTATGGTGAGCCTTATCAGATGGCAACGAGTGTAGCAGCGGTTTCAGATAATATGGTAAGTTGGATTAGTAATGGAATTGAATATTATGTGGTGGCTGATAACATGAGTGAAAGTGAGCTTTTAAATGTGGCTAATTCAATATCAGTACTTCCAGTGAGCAAATAGACTAACTTTTATAGTTAGTTTATTTGTTTTAAAACGATTCATAATAATAATGTGGCTATATTTAAAGCTTTTATAACAATTAAAAGTTTAAAAAGTGGGAAAAATGTGCTATAATGCTTTCAGGTGATTGAAATGGCAGAAAATGAAAAAAATAAAAAGGGTAAAGCTAGTGCACAAAAAGCACCTAAAACTAGTTCAAGTAAAAATAGTACTAAAAAAACAAGTACAACTAAAAAAACTACTACTAGTAAAACAACAAAGAAGACAACGACTGCAAAAAAGGCTACTACTCCAAAGAAAAATACTCAAGCAGAAGTTAAAGTGGAAGAGGTTAAGGAGCAAGTAAAACCTGAAAAAGAAACTAAAAAGCAGAAAGAAAAGAAAGAAAATATAAAACAGGCACGTAAACAACTTTATTATAATGAGAATAATGATTCTAATGAACTTTCTAAATTAATAAAAATAGTTTTAATTGTAACAGCTATTATTGTAGTTTTCTATGGTGTGACAGTAGTTGTTACTAATAAAGCTAAGGAAGCGGCTGAAGAAGAAAATAAAGAAGCAACAGAAATTCAATACGATAGTATTGTGATTGGATCAATGCTTAACATTAATGGAACATTTTACGTTTTAATAGAAGATGAAGATGATGTTAGATTAAACGAATATACAACTTTAATTCAAACAATTTCAGCTAGCGAAGATGCTCCTAAAATATATACAGCTGATTTAAGTAGTAGTTTTAATAAAAATTATTTAAGTGATGAAACTAATTACGATTCTGATATGACAAAGTTTAGAGTTAAAGGTACAACTTTAGTTAGAGTTAGTGATCACGAAATTACAGATGTTTATGATAATCATGATTCTATTGTCGATGAATTAAATGAATTAGATGAAGTAAAATAATACGAGTGTATACATTCGTATTTTTTTATTATTTTTTGGTTGTGAGGACTGTTTTTGTGTTATACTTTTAATAGTGTTTAAAGGATGATGCTTATGAAGAATAAAGAACAAAAAACAATGGATAATATTGAAAAGTTATCAAAGTCTTTAGATATTAAAGTTAATAAGAGAAAGACGGTACCAACTTTTAAAACTAAAGAGGTTGTATTTTTATTACTTCTTACAACTGTAATAAGTTTGGCTATGGGAGGTATTGTTACTTATAATGTTGCTTTAAAGGGCAAAAAAGTTGATGATGAATTGCAAGAATTTATTACTAATTACGATTATATTGTCGATAATTATTATGGCGATGTCGATAAAACAGAATTAGTGGATTCAGCAATTGCTGGTATGCTTAGTACGCTCGATCAAAATTCGGCTTATGTTGGTGGAAGTGATACTAATTTTAGTATTTATCTAGAGGGTATTTATGAGGGTACTGGTATTCAAGTGTATAATGATGATAATGAAAATATTGTTATATATACTGTTTTTGAAAATACCCCAGCTAGTAAAGCGGGATTAAAAGCGGGAGATATTATTGTTAAGCTTAATGACAATGATACTACCAATATGACTATAGATGAATTTTCTGAATTAGTAAAAAATCAAAAAGGTGAATTTAATATTACTTATAAGAGGGATGGCAATGAAAAAACTGTCAAGTTGAAAGTTGATACAATTGAAATTAAGTCTGTGTCATCTAAAATTATTAATAAAGATAATAAAAAGATAGGTTATATTAGGACAACTATTTTTGCGAATAATACATATGAACAGTTTAAAAAAGAACTTGATAAATTAGAAAATGAAGGAATAGATGGACTTGTTATAGATTTAAGAGGTAATTCTGGTGGACATTTGTCAGCTGCTGAGCAAATACTTTCACTATTTTTAGATTCTTCGCATCCTATTTATCAAATTAAATCAAAAGATAGTCAAAATACATATTATTCAACAGGTAATGAGACTAAGGATTATAAAATTAGTATTTTAATAGATGGTAATAGTGCTTCGGCTTCAGAAGTTGTAACTTCAGCTTTAGCTGAGCAATACGGAGCAAAAACAGTTGGTAAAAAAAGTTATGGTAAAGGTACTGTTCAGGAATTACAAACGTTGACAGATGGTGATCAATATAAATTAACAACTAAATCATGGCTTACTTCTAAGGGTAAAGTAATAGATGGTAAAGGTATTGAACCTGATTATGATGTTACACTTAGTGACGAGTACTTAGAAAATCCAACTGATGAAAATGATGCTCAATTGCAAAAAGCAATAGAAATAATTTTAAAGTGACACTTTGTTAGTGTCCTTTTCTTTTTAGAAAAAAATGTTATAATGTATAAAGAGGAGCGAAGTATTATGGAAAAATTAAAAAAAGGAGACAAATTACAGATACAGTGTTATAAACACGATGGGAAAGTTCATAGATGTTGGGATGAGGCAGTTTTACTCGATGTAAAAAAAGATTATATGGTGTTTGGAAATGAAAGGACGCTGGTAACAGAGGCACAAGGTAATACTTGGCGAACTAAAGAGCCAGCTATTATGTATTTTTTTAAAAATCGTTGGTACAATATTATTGTTCAGTTAAAAAAAGACGGCATTACTTATTATTGTAATATTGCTTCGCCTTATATTATAGAAGATAATACTATTAAATATATAGATTATGATTTAGATTTAAGAATTTTTCCAAATGGCAGTTTTAAAATATTGGATAGACAAG
>CALVWP010000004.1 GCA_944367495.1 uncultured Bacilli bacterium | reverse complement strand
GGTTTTTGATGTTTTGAGCTTCATCGATAGCAATTAGTTCAAAAGACATTTGTTCATATTTTTCTAGGTCATTTCTGATTAAACCATAAGATGTTATCATAATGTTTATATCATCTATGTTATCTAATTCATTCAATCTTTGGGTTTTATTTTCGGCAAAAACTTTATATTTCAATTCTGAGCCAAATTTATCAAACTCTTTTTGCCAGTTATAGACTAGGGAAGTAGGGGTAACAATTAGAATTTTGGCTTTTGGTTTTTCTTTAATGATTAGTTTAGTTAAATAGATTAATTGAATTGATTTTCCTAAGCCCATTTCATCGGCTAAGATTCCACCAAATCCTGATTTATAGACATTATATAACCATTTGACACCTGTTACTTGATAATCTCTTAATACTTTTAATTCTTTTTTTTCTAATGGGATGTCTTTATCTTTATAAGTTTTAAATTGTTTTATAAGGTTATCAAAGTTATCGTTGGTAGATATTAGGGTGTGGTAGCTATTTTTTAAGCTATCTAGGTAAAGTGCTCTATATTTAGGGATGGTTCCAAGGCCTTCGGTTATTTCTTTTTTCGTTAGATCTAATTCATCTGTCAGTTCTCCTAGGTTTTGAATGTTTTTATCGGCATTTAAGTCAATAATGGAACCATTTTTTAAACGGTGGTAGTGCTTTTTGGCTTTAAGTGATGATAGAATATCAGTTAGTTCGGTTTGTTCAATACCATCTAGATTGAAACTATAAGATAAGATATTATCTTTACCAATAGAGAAGGTGACACTATTTTGGGTTTGCTTGACAATATTGGTATCTTTTATTTTCTTTGAAGTAAATACTTCGTATTCTTCACTTATTTCGTAGATCCTTTTTTCTAGAAATTCGCCGACTTCATCTATGTCTTCTAAAGTTATGTGCGTTTGATTTACAATGAAGCCAAAATTTGATAATCTTTGGAGAATATTACTTTCGTATTCAGTATCTCTTGGAACTCCAGGGTCATTAGAAAAGTAATCTATTTCTTTATTTCCATAGGTTAACTTGATTTGACACTCAATGGCACTATAATAAAAGTCAAAGTATAGTTTGGCTTTAGGTGCTGTTGGTATGGTAATTTCAGTTATGTTTTCATCTAAATGAATATTTTCTTTTAATAAAGAAAGTAGGCCACCTGTAAATTTTCCTAAGTCTTTTTTAGAGAACATGAAACTATCCAAATCATTATCTACGAGTAATTTATATAGTTTATATATGTTATCATCTACTTTATATATTTTTTTATCATCATAAAAATATGGAGTACCTTCAAGTAATTGTTCATAATCTTTTAAATTATCGATGGTTAGGGTATAGTTATTATTTTCCTTAGTAAGACTTATATTAAAAGGATTTTCTAAGGTATAACCAATATATTTACTATGATTTAAAGTAAAATCTTTATCTTGTAAAAGATCCATAAAACCATCTAAATCACTTTTTCTAATAATGCATTCATAGTAACCTCTTTGAAAGATGTGAACATTATAATCTAATATTTCTTTATCTATTTTATCAAAATAGTATTCGTCTGGATCATAAGTTAATTTTGTAGATAATTTATATGGCCTTTTTTGAGAATAAGCATACATGAAATTATGATATTTATTATTTAAGGTGTATAGTCTATCTAAACCTATTTTATATTTTACTTTAATATAGTTATCATAGTAATAACTATCAGTAGGTTCAAGTTCAACTTCTAGATTTAATTTCTTTTTTATGGTAGATTTTTTTGGTTCATAAAATTTATCTAGGATTTGTGAACCTATATTTAACTGATATTCTATGGGGTCTACTTCTTCATCATTAAATAAAGCATCTTCGTATTTTAAAATGCAGGCAGCTATGTGTTTACATGTATCCATTTTTTCATACTGTGGACAAGTACAGAAAAAGTCTTCGATAGTTGCATCTTCTTTATCTATTAGTACTTCTACTTTGTAGTCTTTATCTATTCTTTCTGAGGTTATATTAAAGTAGGCATGGCGATAATAATCTTCATCTATTGTTTTTATTAATTTTACTTTGTTAGCTTGGTAATTTAATCCTTTCATAAAATCAGTGGTTCCACAAATTCTGATTACTTTATCATATAAGCTCATACTTTTCACCTCAATAATTTATGATACTAAAGTTTTTTTATAAATACAATATTTTTGCCTATACTTTGGAAAGTTTATTTCATAATATATCACGAAAGGGGAAGAACAATGAATAATTATGTGAATATGGGAAATATGTTTCCAAATGAGTTTATGATGACTTATCCAGAAGCAATACCGCAAGCTAAAAAACCGGTTAAAAACATTGAACTTAGTAAGAAGCTTAGTAAACAAGCAGGGGACAATATGAATTTTAATAAGTGCGGATATGATGGCAAAAGCAATCCAAATCAATTATATGATGTTTATAATGGTTTTATCAGAGGTAATATGTTTCCAGATTTATTTAATCAATATAAACTTGCTAGACCTTATGATGTAAAAGGGATGAATGAACAAGCGGAACTTTTAACTAAGGTAGATGCTTATTCTTTTGCAGCTCATGATATTAATCTATATTTAGATACTCATCCAAACGATAGAGCGATGATTGATTTATACAATCAGTATAGTGCGGATGCGTGGACCGCAAAAAATGAATATGAAAGTAAATTTGGACCGCTTTTTGTAAATTCTAATGAAGGGTATCCTTGGACTTGGAATAATACACCTTGGCCATGGGAGAATAAGTAGGAGGTTTATATGTGGAAATATGAAAAAAAATTACAGTATCCTGTAAATATTAAGAAAAAAAATTTAAAGATGGCAAAATGTATTTTGACGCAATATGGCGGTCCAGCTGGAGAGCTCGCAGCTGCATGGCAATATTTAGACCAAAGATATATTATGCCTGATGATAGGGGAAAAGCATTACTTACTGATATTGGTACAGAAGAGCTGGCCCATGTAGAAATTATATCTGCTATGCTTTATCAACTTATGAAAGGAGCAACTAAGGAAGAGTTAAAAGAGGCTGGTTTAGACAGTCAGTATGCGCAGTTTGGCATGGATTTATTCCCATCAGATGCTTTTGGTAATCCATTTAACATGACACATATTAAGGTTGCTGGTGATTATATTGCTGATATTGAAAGTGATATGGGCGCTGAACAAAGGGCAAGAGCTACTTATGAGCACTTAATGGATTTAACTGATGATCCTGATATTTTAGGTCCACTATCTTTTTTAAGAGAAAGGGAAATCGTTCATTATCAAAGATTTAAGGAACTAAGAGATTATTATTTGAAAATAAAAAATGAAAGTTTAAAATAAAATTGTTATTTAAAATATATTTAATGTTTTTATACTTGTTTTTACAAGTATTTTTTTATAAAAATAACACATAATAATAATGATAGGTGATAGTATGCGAAAGTTTGTTACTTTATTTTTAGTTTTTTTGTTATGTGGTTGTTCAAAATCATTAAATATTCAAGGAGAAATTACGGAAATAAAATATAATGACATTTATATAAATGAAGATGATTTTAATAATGTTAAAAACTTAATTAATACACGTTACAGTAAGAAAGAAGATAAGGATTTAGCTAATAAATTGACTATAAAAACAACTGATGAAATATATTATTTTTCTTTAAGTGATGATGAAATTAAATATGATGGTAAAGTAGGGGAGAACACAAAATTAAACACATATTTACAAAAATTGACTAAAAAATATACAAATACAGACTTTTATACGATAGATTATATGAAAAATTTTGAAACTGATGGTGATGATGAAATTATTATACTTGATAAAACATCTAATTATATTGTTATAAATTTTGGCGAAAAGGTAATTAATTTTAAAATTAATGAAATAGAGATGGAAAATGGCAAATTTACTGATGTCGATTTACTTTATAGTGAAGAAAATGTAAATAAAAGACAGATTATTATTCGAAAAAGTATAAGTAATGAAACGGATATTAGAATTTCTTTTGAAAATAAATATGGTTATGTTATTTCAATTGTTCCAATTTATAATAATGATAAAGATATAGTTGAATTTAAAAATACAGGTGAAACAAAATAATGTTTTTTTCACGTTTTTTTCATATTTACTTTTTTTAATCTTAGTTATATAATTAAAATAGATTAATCGTTTATTATAAACACCTTAATTGCAATTAAGACTTGCTAGTACAGAAGTTTTAATATATATTTTTGTAGTAAAGGAGTGAAGTATGAAATGAAAAATACAAAAATATGTAAAAAATGTGGAAAGGAAATAGACAAAAATGCTAAATTTTGTCCAGAATGTAATGCAAAACAGAGTATGCCGGTTTGGCAAATTGTTCTTATTGTATTAGCTGTAATTATCGTAATTGGACTAGTTTTTGGTGAAGGCACAAGCGAAGATAATGCTTCTACTTCTAAAAACAAGGTTACGGTTACAGATTTTAGCGATATGACAAAAGCAGATATCGATACTTGGTGTGAAGAAAATAAAGTCACTTGTAAGATTGAAGAAGAATATTCTGATAGTGTGGCTAAAGGATCATTTATTAGTCAAAGTGTAGATGCCGATAAAAACGTTTATGAAAATGAGACAATTACAATTAAATTTTCACTAGGTAAAGAACCTACTACAGAACAAAAAAATGCTTTGGCTCAAGCTGAATCATATTCTAAAAATTTACATATGTCCAAAGCAGCTATTTATGATCAACTAGTTTCAGAGTATGGTGGACAATTTGAAGCAGATGCTGCACAATATGCAATCGATAATATTGAGGCTGATTGGAATGCTAATGCACTTGCTTCAGCTAAGTCTTATCAGGAAACTTTACACATGTCTAAAGCGGACATTTATGATCAACTAATTTCAGAATATGGTGGACAGTTCACTGAAGAAGAAGCGCAATATGCGATTGATAATTTAGAATAAAAAAACTCCCTTGCGGAGCTTTTATTTTGAAATTTTTTTGTTTTCGTGTTTTTTTCTTTCATTAGTGTTTAATATTTTTTTTCTTAATCTATAAGTTAACGGAGTTACTTCAACCAATTCATCTTCATTAATATAGTCTAGGCAAACTTCTAAACTCATCTCTCTTGGTCTTTTTAAAACTACTGTATGATCTTTATTAGCACTTCTTGTGTTAGTTAACTGTTTTCCTTTAGTAACGTTTACGGCTAAATCATTTTCATGATTATTTTCACCAACTATCATGCCCTCATAAACATCAGTGCCAGGAGATACAAACATAACACCTCTATCTTCTAAAGAACCTAAAGCATATGCTGTAGCTTTACCATTATCAATAGAAACTAAAACACCAGCTTTTCGTTCACCAATATTACCATTTGATAATGGTTCATAAGATTTAAAAGCATGCGATAAAATTCCATAACCCTTTGTTAGTGTCATAAATTCGGTAGTAAAACCAATTAAACCTCTTGAGGGAACGGTGTATAATAATTTGGTTTGATTATCAAAGGCTTTCATATTTTCCATGGCGCCACCACGATTACCTAATGCTTCAATCACTGAACCAACATATTCTTCTGGAACTTCTATTTCTACATCTTCATAAGGTTCGCATTTAACACCATTTATTTCTTTAACAATGATTTGAGGTTTTGAAACCTCTATTTCGTAACCTTCTCTTCGCATAGTTTCAATTAATATTGATAGATGTAGTTCTCCACGACCTGAGACCATCCAAGTTTCAGAATCTATTTGTTTTACTTTTAGAGAAACATCTTTTTCTTTCATTAATCTATCTTCAATTTGTCTAGCTGTTAAAAACTTACCATCTTTACCACTGAATGGACTGGTGTTAACGCCAAAAGTCATTTGTAAAGTTGGCTCATCAATTCTAAGTGGTGGTAAAGCTTCTTCATGGCCGACTGCACATACCGTTTCTCCAACAGAAATATCTGGTAGTCCGGCAATGGCAACTATATCTCCAGCACGGGCTTCATCTATTTCAACTTTATTTAAACCAAGAAACCCAAATATTTTTTGAATTCTAAATTGCTTAGTGCTGCCATCTAAACGCATACAGGTTACAGTTGAATTTACTTTTATGTTACCTCTTTTGACTAATCCGATACCAATTCTACCAACATAATCATTGTAATCTAAAAGAGCTGGTTGGAATTGAAATGGACCATTTTCTTCCACTTTAGGGGCAGGGATGTTTTCAATAACTGCATCTAATATTGGGGTCATAGTTTTTTCTTGAGTAGTAATATTTGGTGAAGTACTAGACGTACCATTTAAAGCTGAGGCATATAAAACCGGAAATTCTAGTTGTTCTAATGAAGCTCCTAATTCGATAAATAAATCCATAACTTCATCAACAACTTGAACTGGTCTAGCCGATGGTTTATCTATTTTATTAACCACAACTATTGGGGTAACACCAGCTTCTAAAGCTTTTTTTAAGACAAATCTCGTCTGAGGCATGGTTCCTTCATAGGCATCAACAACTAATAACACACCATCAACCATATTCATGATACGTTCTACTTCGCCACCAAAATCCGCATGACCTGGGGTATCTAATATATTTATACGATAATCTTTATAATGAATAGATGTAGTCTTAGCTAAAATGGTAATGCCTCTTTCTCTTTCTAAAGCATTGGAATCCATAGCTCTTATTTGAACTGTTTCATTATCTCTAAATGTGCCTGATTGTTTTAATAATTCATCAACTAAAGTGGTTTTTCCATGGTCAACATGGGCAATTATAGCTATATTTCTTTGTTTCATGTTTACTACCTCTCTTTGCATCAGGAACAATTATAGCACTATTGTATTCAATTGTAAATATTTAAAAAAATTGATTTACTTATGTTTTAAAGTATAAAATTTGTTGAGCGCTCTAATTTTGTTTTTTAAATAAAACCTTTATAAAAGCCGATGATACAAATCTATCGGCTATTTATCTTTATATACATCGGTTACTCCAAAGTAATTTCTAAGTATATAATCAAAAGATATTTTTACATCCGGAAATACGGACATTTCTTCTAATTCTCTTCTTGAAAACCAGCCGATGTCATTACTTTCATCACTTACTTTTAAAGGTTCTTCTGGGTTATTTGGTTTAGCAGCATAAACAATATCAACCATTCGATCTCCATTTTCCTTACGGTTATATTGAATACCAAGCGGTCTTACTAAGTCGTCTTCTCTTGGAAAATGTTCACCAATCAAAGTTGTTTTTATACCAGTTTCTTCATATACTTCTCTAACTGCTGCTTCTTCCGGAGTTTCATTATCTTCAATATGTCCTCCTGGTTGAAGCCATTTATTATATTTTTTATGTTTTACGAGTAGTACTTTTTTATTTTCTGGATTAACAACGTATGCAGATGCACAAAAATGTCTCATTTTTATCACCTAGATAATTATAACAGACATGTGGTGGTAAAGCTAGTTTAAAATGTCATAGCTTTTAGAGTTGACGTTTTTTCCGTAAACTTTAAAAGTTTCTTTTAAATCCAAAGTAGCTAAAATTACGTCTTCTTTTTTATAACCTTGAACTTTTAATTCATGCATTAACCAAGCTTCATCTTTATGCATTGTTTTTAAAGATTCATAAATTATTTGTCCATCTATGATTAGATTTGCGCATAATCCTGTTTTATCTTTTTTTATTTTTAAATCTTTGTTACTTGGAGTTTGATAATCTGGTTTTGCTAAAAAACTTACTTTACCATTAGCTTCCATTAAAGCATAGTCAATTTGCGATATATCAAAGTAACCATTTATTCGGCATTCTTCTAATAAATCATTAATATCAAATTTTGTTTGTTTTAAGTTTTTATATAAAATTTTGCCATCTTCTATAATAATAGTAGGATCGCCTATAAAAAATTTTCTGGCTTTTAAGTTTTTTAAAGTTATAAGGGAAACTAAATAGGCGACTAAGCCAAAAACAACTACAGCGACGATTCCGTGTAAGTAATCTGAATCTAAATTTAAAGCCATTTCAGCGGCAAAATTACCTATAGAAATTCCAATGACGTAATCAAATAAGCTAAACTGAGATACTTGTTTTTTACCAATCATTTTAGTGACAAAAAACAAGGTAATTAAAGACAGTAAACACCTTAAAATTACATCTAATATTTCTATTATTTCTTTTGTCATAAAATCACCATTTATATTATTGTCATTAAAAAAATAATTATGCTTGTGATAATTATTTTTCTTTATGTTTCTTATGAAATGCGGCTTTATCAACAATAATATCTGTTTTTAATACAAACACTACTACAATAATAGTTAATATTGCATATATAACATATCCTAATTTTTGATCGTGAAGTGCATAAATAATTGAGGCTATAGCAAATAAAATATCAATGGCATATATGATTAACACTGTTGTACGATGAGAAAAATTTTTGTTTAATAGCTGATGATGTAAGTGTGATTTGTCGGGTTTTGAAATTTTTTCACCTTTTAAAATCCTTCTAATAATAGCAAATATAGTATCTAATATTGGAATTGCTAATATAAGTAAAGGAATGATTAAAGATGTTAATGTAACACTTTTAAAACCAAGTAGGGCTATTACAGCTATCATAAAGCCCATGAATAGAGATCCGGAATCTCCGGCAAAAATACTGGCTGGATGAAAATTATGAACTAGAAATCCTAAAACTGAACCTAACATAATAAAGGTTAAAATGAAATCTAAGCCTGTTTTTCCCATTATGATAGCTATAATTCCAACAGTAGCAAAATAAATTGAACTGATTCCAGCAGCTAAACCATCTAATCCATCAATTAAATTAATACAGTTTAAACAACCTAAGATAAAAAATATTGTAATAGGGTAGGCGAATATTCCCAAATCATGGTAAATACCAAAGGCTGTAATATCTTGGATTAATAATTTCCCATAACAGGTTACTACAATAGCAGCCATTAACTGTGATACAAATTTGACTGAAGCTTTTAATGGTTTAATATCATCAATAGCTCCAGTTAGTACTATGATGAAACTACCGATTAAAATAGAATTCATAGTACTACTTGGTTCTCCAAAAAGCATATAACCAAATAAGAAACCTAAGAATATGGCAAGTCCACCTAATCTTGGCATGGGTTTACTGTGAACTTTTCGTTTGTTTGGTATATCTAACGCACCAACATGAATAGCGATTTTTTTAATAAACGGAATTAAAAATACAACAAATAAGAATGTTGTCATAATCATGAGAAATATTTTGATTATTTCTGATTGTCCCATGAAATCTCACCTCTTATGGTTTTATTGTATCATATTTTGTATATAATAGCTAGCTTACATGTTTTTAAGGCAAAAAAAGACGAATTATTCGCCTTTATAGAAAACTTTATATGCTTTATAAGCATTATATATATCAAATTTACTTGTTATTTCATATGGTGAATGCATTGATAATACTGGAACACCACAGTCTAATACATCAGAGCCTCTATCGGCTAAAATATAAGCTATGGTTCCACCACCACCAATTCCTATTTTTCCCATTTCACTATTTTGATAAGCTATATTATTTTTTTCAAAAAGATTGCGAACATAACCTACAAATTCAGCATTGGCGTCTGATGCCCCACCTTTAGAAGCGCTACCGGTATATTTTATTATAGATATCCCATATCCTATATATGATTCATTATTTTCTTCATAAATACTAGGGAAATTTGGGTTATAACCTGCAGTAACATCGGCTGAAAGTACTTTGGTGTTTTTCAAGCATTTATCTATTAGGCCAGCTTTATTTCCTATGGTTTTTTCTAATAGTTCATTTATAAAATGTTCAAAGACTTTTGATGACATACCTGTGTTTCCCATACTTCCTATTTCTTCTTTATCAGCTAGTAAACATATGGCTGTTTGTTTAACTTTATCTATTTTAGTTAAGGCTTTTAAACTGGTATATGCACACACTCTATCATCTTGACCATAACCGGCCACTAAACTTTCGTCAAACCCTAAATTTTTGGCTTTCATAGCTGGTACAAATTCAATTTCACTACTGACAAAGTCTCTTTCGGTTATACCATATTTTTGATTTAAAATATTTAGAATGTTTAATTTTACTTTTTCTTTTATATCTTCGGCAGCATAAGGCATACTTCCAACTAAAATATTTAAATCTTCTCCTTCAATAGCTTCTTCTAATTTTTTTTCTTCTTGTTTTTTAGCTAAATGCGGAAGCAAGTCGGCAATTGTAAATACTGGTTCTTCTTCTTTTTCTCCAATATTTATTTCGATTTTTTTATCTTTTGTAACTACTACTCCATGCATACTCAATGGTATGTTTACCCATTGGTATTTCTTTATTCCACCATAATAATGAGTTTTGAAGAGAGCTAATTCTTTGCTTTCATATAAAGGATTTGGTTTTAAATCTAATCTTGGGCTATCGATATGAGCACCTATTATATTAAAACCTTTACTTAAATCTTCTTCACCTATGACGGCAGCATATATATTTTTTTCTCTATTAATATAATATACTTTATCACCAGCTTTTAAAGATTCCTTTTCTTCTATGTTTTGAAAATTATTTGCTTTTAATATTTTAACAATTTCTTTAACGCATTCTCTTTCGGTTTTTGCTTTATTGATAAAATTAATATACTCTTTAGAAAAATCAAATATATTTTTTCTTTCTTCTTCGTCTATACTTTGCCAACCGTTTTTTATCGGTCTAAACAATTTCTTTTCTAGTTCTTTAGCTTCCATACTTGACCCCTTTCTAATTATATTATGGCCTAATAATTTTTATTTAAACCACTTTCTAATAATGGTATATTTTCAAGTAGTACACCGGTTCCTTCAACGACACAAGTTAATGGACTTTCGGCAACAAATACAGGAACTTTTAATTCATGACTTAGCAGTTGATCGATACCATTTAATAAAGCTCCTCCACCAGTGATTACAATACCTTTATCAATTATATCTGCTGATAATTCTGGTGGCGTTTGTTCTAAAACTGATTTAGCAGTATTTACAATGATGTAAGCACTCTCTCTTAAGGCTTCTTCAACTTCTTCAGAAGTTAATGTTATTGTGTGAGGAAGTCCGGTGACTAAATCACGCCCCCTAACTTCCATTTTTTCATCTCTAGATCCTGGGAAAACAGTTCCAATTTCAAATTTTATTTCTTCAGCCGTTCTATCACCAATTAATAATTTATATTTTTCTCTGATATATTTAATAATATCGTTATCAAATACATTACCGGCTATTTTAATTGATGAAGAAGTTACTATACCACCTAAAGATAAAACAGCAACGTCAGTTGTACCTCCACCAATATCAATAACCATGTTGCCACTCGGTTTTGATATGTCCATGCCGGCACCTACAGCGGCTACTTTAGGTTCTTCTTCTAAATATACTTTTCTGGCTCCGGTTTTTTCAGCAGCTTCTCTAATAGCATTCTTTTCTACTTGAGTAATGTTAGATGGACAACAAATTAAAATTCTTGGACGACCAAAAAAACTTTTTCCATTAACTTTTCTGATAAAATTATTTAACATGATTTCAGTTATTTCAAAATCAGCAATGACACCATCTTTCATTGGTCTTATAGCTTTTACTTGGCCAGGTGTTCTTCCAAGCATTTCTTTAGCTGTTGTACCAACCGCTACTGGCCTTTTTGTTTCTTCATCAATAGCAACCACGCTAGGCTCATTTAAAACTATTCCTTGACCTTTAATATAAATTAAAACGTTTGCTGTTCCTAAATCTATTCCAATATCTTTTGAAAACATATTATCACCCTTTTTCTTAAAATATTATACCATACCTATTTTATTTTTGATAATAATATTGCCTTTTTTTGGTACTTTTTTTTCGTTGATTCACCGCCTTTTAGATGTCTTGTTTTTATGTGGTTTTGAAAAACTATTTGTACCTTATGATAAAGGTTAATATCGACGGTTTTTAAACGTTCTTTTAAGTCTTTATGAATACTACTTTTTGATAAATTAAATATTTTAGCTAACTGTCTTAAAGTTTTATTTGTCTTTAGAAGGTAATTTGCCTCTTTATATATTCTTTCTTTGATATGTTTTTCCATGAAATCTCCCTCTAATTTAAGTATATAAATTTCAGTTTAGAAACATGAAAAAGTTGCCGGAAAAAATTTAAGAATAGAAAAAAAGAGTTTTAATTACTCTTTAACTGTTCTATTTTTTTATTATAACAGTTGTCTGGATTTACATATTTTCCGTTAATTGTTATTTCAAATAAAACATGATTACCCAAGTCTTTTTCCAAATTTGATTCGCCGGCTTTTCCTATGATGGTTCCTTGAGCGACGACATCACCTTCTTTGACAGTAACTTCACTTAAACTTTGATATATAGTAACAATGTTTGAGTCATGTTCAACAGTAACTATTTTACCTACTAATTTATCTTCTTTTACTGATGCGACAGTTCCCGGCAAAACACTTATAACATCAAAGGTATCGTTGATTCCGCCATAAGCTATCCCGCTATTTTGAATATATGTGGTTTCGTAATTTATGATGGAATTTTGTTGTGTCTTTTCATCGGCTTTATAATCATAGAAGTTGTTTAAAGCTTTGACTGAAGTATTATTATATGGTTTAATTATAGTATTTTGTGTACTAACAACTGATTGAATACCATCATCAAATAGTTTTGAAACATAGATAAGATCATCTTCATTGTTTTTTAATGACTTTTGCGATATATCAGCATACCATAGTCCACCTAATAGTAAAGTACCAATACCAAAGCACATTCCATAGATAACTGGTTTTTTTAACTTTAATTTTTCCATTTTTTTCACCTCTACTATCATTTTGGTTGATTTTGAGGTTTTTATACTATTTTTTTTGAATTTCTGTGTTTTTGTAGTAATGTTTTAAAATTTGATCATATGTATAACCTTCTTTAGCCATTCCGTTCGCACCATATTGGCTCATACCAACACCATGACCAAATCCTTTTGTAGTAATGGTTATATGGTTTTCGTTTTGAATTATATCAAAATAATTTGATCTTAATGAAAGTTTTGTGGCGACATCTCTACCATTTAGTTCAGTTCCATTTATTTTTAAAGTTCTAGTGCGGCCGGTCGATGTTTTTGATGTTACTTCGATAGTTAATTTTTTGTTATAAGGTAAAGATAATTTGCTATAAAAATCTTCTAAGGTAAACGTATATGTATCGCTATAAGCTGGTGAGGCTTCATCCCATTTGCTATCGACACTTCTTAAATAAGGTAGGGCAGAGACAAATACTTCTTCACTATTTTCGGTAGCTCCAACACTAGTTGAGAAAAACATGGCATTGACTATTTCTCCATTATAGGTTAAGTATTCACCGCTTGTTTGGGCAATAGCTTTTTTTATTTTATTTATTTTTGTAGGGTAATCTTCTTTCCAATTTTCTTTTAACTCTTCATCAGTTAAATAAACTTGATTGGCCGTAGTATTTAAGACATCGTAATCTTTATTTTTATTGGTCATTTGATACATGGCATAACTTCTTGAAGCTACTGCTTGGGCTTTTAAAGCTTCTAATTCAAAGGTGGCTGGCATTTCGCCAGCGACAACTCCTTTAATATATTCTTCGAATGGTATTTCTTTTATATTATTTGTTTTTTCATCTTTGACTCTGATAATATTATTTGTTTTATATTTGAATTTTATGTCATCTGTTTTTACAAAAATTGTTACAAATAAAAAAGGGATTATAATAACTAATAAAGTTACTACTATAAACTTTTTCATATCTTAGTTCCTTTCTATATAAATCTTGTACTTTCAAAAAAATCATATAAAAAATTTACGACTAAGTATGATAAAGCCATAGCGACTATTAGATATAATACCCTAGATGAATAATATCTATTTTTTTTAAATATGCCAGAAATATTTAGGCTTTCTAAAGACCAAATGGTTATAATTACCGTAACAATATAAATAAAGCCTTTAAGAAACATTAATTTTTGTAATTATTTAACATTTCTATTCGTCTTTGATGACGGTTTTCCGCGCTAAAAGGTGTTTTTAAAAACACATCGGTAATGTCTTTAGCTCTAAATAGTGGCATGTTTCCATTAATAGCAATGATATTGGCATCGTTATCTTTTCTCGTGTATTTTGTCTCTTTAATATTATTTACTTTAGCACATCTTACTTTTTCCACTTTATTGCATGCCATACTAATACCAATACCACTACCGCATATGGCAATACCTTTTTCGATTTTGCCATCGCGAATAGCTTGTCCTAGTTTAAAACCATATTCTGGGTAGTCATGACTGGTTTTATCATCACAACCATAGTCAATGACAGTATAACCTTTTTTAATTAAATATTTTGTTAGTTTTTGTTTTAATTTAAAACCTCTATGATCACTAGCTAAACCAATTTTATTGTCTGGAATGTTTAGGTTTAAAATGGTTTGTTCTTGGTAATCATTTTTTACAATATCTTTTAAAGATGCTTCTTTTTCTTCCATGTGACTAACCTCCCTTTTATGTTCATTATAACATTAATTTGTGAAAAGTTTAAGAAAAAAACATTTACTTGTTTTTGTAAATGTTTTATTTAACAAATGGAAGTAAGGCCATGAATCTAGCTTTTTTTACTTCATTTGCAATATGTCTTTGATGTCTAGCACAAGCACCTGTAATTCTTCTTGGTAATATTTTACCTTTATCTAAACTGACATATTTTTTTACAGTATCATCTTTATAGCTTACGTGCTTTCCTGCACACATTTGACATACTTTTTTTCTTTTTCTACGATATTCTGCCATGTCAATCCTCCTATTCTAAGAAATTATCATCAATTGATACATTGTCTCCAAAATCAGCAAAAGGATCATCATCGACATCAACACTATTAGTTTGAGCTGGGGCATCATTATAATCATATGGTGTTTGAGTGTTTGCTCTAGCTTGTGATTCTCTTCTTGTTTCTAAGAATTGAACATTATCTGCGACAACATCAGTTGTATATCTTTTACTTCCGTCAGCGGCTGTATAGCTTCCTGTTTGAATTCTTCCATCAATAGAAACTCTACTTCCTTTATCTAAATAATTTGCGACATTTTCAGCTTGACGACGCCAAACAATAATGTTAATAAAATCAGTTTCCCTTTCGCCTTGGGCATTATTAAAAGTTCGGTCAACAGCTAAAGAAAATCTAGTATAAGGAACATTTCCTCCTGTATACCTTAATTCTGGTTTTGCCGTTAGTCTACCAACTAAACATACTCTGTTCATAAAACTACCTCTTTTCTTACTTTTCGACTTTTGTAATTAAATGGCGGACAATGTCATTATTGATAAGAGCTAAACGGTCAAATTCTTTAATTGCTTTGTCGTCATTAGCTTCAACTTCAAAAACGAAATAATAGCCACTTTTGAAATCTTTAATTTCATAAGCTAATTCTCTTTGTCCCATGTTTTCTTCTTTAGTTACTTTACCACCATTATTTTTGATGATGGCGGAAAAATCTTTAACGACTTTCTTTACTTCATCCTCACCTAATGTTGGTCTTACGATAAACATGATTTCATAGTTTTTCATTTTTACACCTCCTTATGGTCTTACCGGCTTTTAAAAAGCAAGGAGTAATTTAATTACTCGCTTAAGATTATAACAAAATTTATGATAAATGTAAACTAATTATGGTTCCTTTCTTAAATAAAGTATAATGGATTATTGCTGAACAAATGTCCACTGCTGTGATGTTTTTTTATTACATACTTCTGATTTAATAGTTGTATTATTGGTTGTAGCTCCATCTGTAACACCTAAACAAAATTCTTCATTGCTTTCACTGTTATATGTTTTTATATAATATTTATTGTTTCCAGCACTTTCAAAAACCCAATGATAATCAGAGTGATCTTGCCACTGTCATATTTCGGCAACACGCACTGCTGCCACCTCATAAGGCTGTCCATATAAATTCATATAATAATAATTACCTTTAAGTTCAAAAATATGATATACGTGGCCATCAATAACTTTTCTTGGGAAAATTGTCCACTGCTGCGAACTACTTGTAATAGGGGAGTATAAAATTACATCATTACCGTTAGAAACAGTACTGTTTTTTAAGGTAATAGCACTACTATTATTAAGTGCTGAAACTATTTTATAATACTCACCTCTTGTTACGACCATTCCATTTTTATCTTCATTTAAAGAAAGACCAGTAGCTAGATATAAATTTTCAAATCTGTAAGGTGCACTTTCATAACCACTAGAGTTGTTATCTATAGTACCACCACTTATTTTAATTGTTGCTTGTGAGGTAACCGCAATGCCTCCATCAAGATTTCCTGCAATATTATTAGTAATATTTCCACCAGTTATATTAACGTCTGTACAATTGTTATAATAACATCCAACTATAATAGCTCCACCATTACCACCTGCAACGTTATTTTTAAAAGTGCCACCATTTATATTTAAAGTGCCTTTTTCCCAATCCAAATCTTCTCTTTCTTCTCCTCCATTAACAAATATAGCTCCAAAACCATAAACTGGAGTCCAAGGACCGTATAAAATTCCACTAGCGAAGTGATTTTTTGTTATTAAAGTAAATAAGCATTCTAAGATAAATCCTAAAATAGAGTATATAAAAAAACAATTAAGAAAGTACATATTATTCACCATTATTAATATGTCTTTTTTAACTGTTTTTAAACGTTAAATCTAAAATGACAGATATCGCCATCTTGCATAACATAGTCTTTACCTTCTAGTCTTAGTTTACCTGCTTCTTTGACTTTTATCTCTGTTCCATATTTTTTTAAATCAGCAAAACTCATAATTTCTGCTTTAATAAAACCTTTTTGAAAATCGGTATGGATTATACCTGCACACTGTGGAGCTTTCATTCCTTGTTTATATGTCCAAGCTCTAACTTCATCTGGGCCAGCTGTTAAATAAGTTGATAAACCTAATAATTTATAAGATGATTTAATTAATTTATCTAAACCACTTTCTTCAATGCCTAAATCATTTAATAATTCTTTTTTATCATTATCATCTAATTCGGCTAATTCAGCTTCTATTTTGGCACATATGACAACAACTTCAGCTTGTTCTTTGTCGGCATATTCTCTTAATTTTTGAACATATTCATTTTCAGAATTTATTTCATCTTCGTTGACATTTGCGACATAGATGATGGGCTTTAAAGTTAATAAATTAAATGGTTTTAGAATTTTTAATTCTTCTTCAGTTAAATCTAAGTTTCTTGGATTAATATTTTTTTCTAAATTTTCTTTTAGTTTTTCTAATAGTTCAGCTTCTTTTATAGCTTCTTTATCATTGGCTAATCTTGCTTTTTTCCCCATTCTGCCCAATCTATTTTCAATTATTTCTAAATCAGCTAATTCTAATTCTACATTAATTACTTCTACATCTCTAATTGGATCGACGTTACCAGAAACATGGGTAACGTTTTGATCTTCAAAACATCTAACCACTTCACATATAGCATCTACTTCTCTGATATGTGATAAAAATTTATTGCCCAATCCTTCACCTTTAGATGCTCCTGCTACTAAACCAGCAATATCTGTAAATTCAAAAGTTGCAGGAATTGTTTTTTTGGGTTTATATAAATTTTCTAAAAAAGCTACTCTTTCATCTGGAACTGTAACCATCCCAACATTAGGTTCGATGGTGGCAAAAGGGTAATTAGCTGCCAAAATATTTTGTTTTGTTATAGCATTAAATAAAGTTGATTTACCAACATTAGGTAATCCAACGATTCCTGCGGTTAAACTCATTATTCATCACCAATATGTATTATAAGTTATTATAAGAAAAAAGTCTAGCTTTCACTAGAACTATTTTTGTATAAAATATTTATGTCGACAAAGCCTTCTATACCATCTATTTTACCATCATCACACATTTGCCACATAAAGTATTCGCCATCATAATTAGTTTGATCAGTATAGTGAGCGAGCCATACTGGAGATGTATGGTATTTCCATATAGCATTTAAATAATTTTTACTGCCATATAATACTCCAGTATAACCAGATTCGTTAACCTTTTTTATAAATGAATTAGCAACTTCATTTAGACCAAATATACTTAACTGCATATCATCAAAAGCATCAAAACTTTCAAAATCGAAGACAATAGGTAAAGATATATCATATTTTTTTATTTGTTTAATTACCCAATTTGCTTGTTTTGTTGCTTCTTTTTGACTATCGGCATATGAATAGAAGTAAATACCAACTTTTAAATTATTTTGTAAAGCGTTTTCAATGTTTTGCTTAAAGTTTGAATCTAAAATGTATTCACCACCAACACCTTTTTGACTTCCTACTCTTATCATAACAAAGGTAGCACCAGCATTTTTTACTTTATTAAAATCAACATTCCCTTGCCATTTAGATACATCGATGCCAATTTCAGTGTTTTCGTTTTTATACTTATTTAAAACTATTTTAAAATCAGTATATTGTGGATCAGATGATTCTGATTGTGTTTGATTAGAACTACTTTCTGATGATGTTGGCTCATAAACCGTTAAAGTAAATTCTTTTTCAAAAACATTTTCACTACTATCTTTAGCCACATATTTTAAGGGGTAAACACCTGGGGTGTTGATATCGTAATTTCCTATGATTTCACATGATGGTTTATTATCATAATTATCAACACATATAATTTTGTCTTTTAAATTTATATCTGTTCCAACTTTAGTTTTATAGTTATTGCTTAACCAAACTAAAGGTTTTTCAGTATCAACTATTTCAATTTCAAAGGTACCTCTTCTTTTTCTATTGTCTTTATTTAAATAAATAAATTCTAGTTTCTGTTTACCTAATTTTTTAGTGTTTATGGCCGGCTTTTCTAAAATTTTACCTTCAATGCTATCTATGTAGTCATTTATATTTGTTTTTGTATATATTTCAGCTTGCAGGTCTTTTTTTAAGGTAAAGCCACTATTATCGTCTACTACTTTATTATTTAAATAAATTACTAAACTAATAACAGATATGATTACTAACAAGATTATAAATATTACTTTTTTATTTATTCTTTTAAACATTTAATCACACCCTTTAAATTATTTTACCAAATAATGTTAAAAACTCCAACTATAAAGTTGGAGCAGTGGCGGTTGGTCCTAAAGGCAAACCAATAACAAAGAAACCAATAACAATTATAAACCAAACTACGGCAAATATTAAAGCTGTTGGTCTTAACAATTTTAAAGTTCCAAAGACCGTTATTTTATTGCTTTCTCTATTATTATATTTTTCTAAGAATGCTAACATAACAATAAAGTATACGAAAAATGGAGTTATGCCTTTACCAACACTATCAGCTGCTTTAAAAATAAATTGAGTGAAATCTGGGGTGATATTGGCTTTCATAAATAAAGGAACTAAAATAGGGGAGGCGAGAGTCCATTTTGTAATAGCATCGGGAATTAAGAATGACATTAATATTATTATTAAGAACATAGTAATAATTAAAGGTAATCCAGTGAACTCTAGTGTACTCATAAATGATATTAACCAAGAAGCCACAACAGTTCCTAAGTTAGTCCAGTTTAAAACGCTTACAAGTAATGAGGCAAAGAACATTAAGATGAACATGTAACCTAAATTATCAAATTCTTTAGATAAACCCACACTGAAATCATTTGTGTTTTTAATATTTTTGGAAATGAATCCATAAATACCAGAGCAGATCATCATAATAATCAAAAATACAAAAGCAAATGAATCATTAAATGGAGCTTTTGGCCCTAGCAATTGAGCTACATAATCACTTTGACTATTATCTAATAAAATTCCTGAACCTGGTAAACCTGGAATAATGGTATAAATAAATATTAAAATTAAAATCACAAAAGCGATGCTGCTAAATAACAAGCCTTTTTTTGAAATAACTAAATCGTCTTCTTCTTTGATAGATTCTTTTACTTTAGGTCTTAGAATGTTTTCAACAATTAAAGTTCCTATAATAGATAAGATAAAAGTAGCGGCAACCATGGCATAAGAGTTAGACCATGCGTTAAAGACATAATCTTTATCAACATCAACGGTGGCAGCTGCTTTGGTCAATAATCCTAATTGATAGTCATCGTAATTAAAGACTAAGCCGGCACCATATCCCATACTAACACCAATAAAAGCAGTTAAAATTCCTAATACTGAATTACGACCTAAATATTGATAAATGACAGCGGTTAATGGTAAAACTAAGATAAAACCATATTCTCCTAAAAACGAAGATACAATTCCGGCAAATAAAGTAAAGAAAGTTACTACTCCTGGTTTTAAACTACGCAAGGGAGTAAACATGGCTTTGAATAAACCACTTGCTTTACCTATTGATACTGCCATCAATGAAATAATTAATAAAACTAAAGGTTCAAAGTTTTTAAAGGTATCAACTGGTGATGAGAAAAAGTAAGACAATCCTTCTTTTGAAAAAATGCTTCTGACAGTAACCATAGATGTTTCTAATGATTGATTAGAAATACTAGTAATTTCACCTTGAACGCCTAGAGCAGCGCAAATAGCACTTACTATCATAATTATAATGGTTAATATAATAATTGTTATAACAGGTCCTAACAATATTTTCTTCTTTTTCATAGATGTCCTCCTTTATATTTTAACTATTTTTTTTATTTTTTTATTAAAATCTACTCTTGAAAGCATGATGCTTCTGCTACAACCTAAACATTTTATTTTTATGTCTGCTCCCATTCTTGTGATTTCCCATTCGTTATGTCCACATGGATGGGGCTTTTTCATGATAACAATACTTCCTAATTTATATTCAGACATTATGTACATCCACCTTATTATAAGATAGGGTTAGGTTGTTCGCTTCAGCTTCTTTTTTTATTTCTTTTAAAAAGATTCGATTAAATTCAAAATCTTTCATAGGAGCCACTTCAGCTTCTATTCGGTAGACAACGGAATTTACCTTTAATTCTTCAATTCCTAAAATAAGAATTGGTCTTTTTAAATAGGTAACCATTTTACTAACCCGTTCAACAACTGTTTTTAATACTTTTTCAGCTTCATCTGTTTTATTTTCATATGAAAGTTCAATATCGATTACACAAACAGCTGGCATTATACTATAGTTTATAACATCGTTAATATTTCGGTTAGCAATTATTTTTACTTCACCAGTATAAGCTCTTATTTTTGTTGTTTTCATTCCAAGATAAATAACAGTACCACGAAAGTTTCCAACTTTAATGTTGTCACCTACTTTAAATTGATCTTCAGTTAAAATATCAGCTCCGCCTATAAAATCTTTTATCATATCTTGCATAGCTAAACCAGCAACAGCACCAGCCACTCCTAAAGAGGCAATTAAGGCTTTAGTGTCAACACCCCAAGTAGCTAATATAGTAAGTAAAGCTATAATTAAGATAATATATTTTATAACATTATTTAAAATGGTGAGGAGGGTTAATGCTTTTTTATTAGAACGATGTCTAGCTTTTTTGATAAAAAAATTAGTAATGATTTGTTTTAAAACAAAATAAATAACAAACGCTGCTATGATTATGCATACTGTCGTTATAACTTCTTTAGTTAAAAGCGTTTCCATTTTTTTACTCCTTTATATTTAAAATTTCTAAAATTCTATTCAAATCAGCTGTGTTAGTAAAAGATATTTCAATTTTTTTGTCTTTTATTTTTACTTTTGTATCTAATTTTTCCCTAAGTAAATCTTGAACATATTTAAATTCGTTATTTTTTGTTTTTCTATTTGTTTGATGTATTTTAGGGGCCTCTTCACTTTGCGCTTCAACATCTCTTACGGTTAAACCTTTTTCGGTGATGTTGGTGGCCATTTTCACAATTTCTTCTTTATCTTCTAATTTACTTAAAGCTCTAGCATGACCCATCGTTATTTTCCCGGTTGTAATCATGTCTTGAACTTCACCAGGAAGACGGAGAAGACCTAACATGTTAGTAATATGACTTCTACTTTTACTTACTTTTTTGGCTAACTCTTCTTGAGTTAGATTTAATTTTTCAATTAAACTTTTATAAGCTTTTGCTTCTTCTAGGGCATTTAAGTTTTCTCTTTGTAAGTTCTCTAGTAAAGCAATTTCCGCCATTTTTTCATCACTTATTTGCCTAATGATGGCTGGTATAGTTTTTTTACCAGCTATTTTACTAGCTCTAAGTCTTCTTTCACCAGCAATGACATCATAACCTTTGATACTTTTTTTAACAATAATTGGTTGGAAAACACCGTTTTCTTTAATTGATTCAGCTAATTCTTGCAATGCTGCTTCATCAAAGATTGTTCTTGGTTGGTATGGATTTGGTCTTAAATCATCAATGTTTAATTCCACAATTTCTTCATGTTTAGTATCTTCATAAATGTTTTTTTCAAAGTCACCAACATTATTTACATTTAAATTATCTAAATCAAATAATTGTTCTAAGCCTTTTCCTAAAGCTCTTCTATTTTCCATTTCGATAAATCACCTCTTTTGCTAAATTAATGTATGCTTCTGCTCCGCGACTTTTAGGATCATAGTTTATTATTGGTTTACCATGACTTGGAGCTTCTGATAATCTCACTAGTCTTGGTATTATTGTATCATATACTCTTTCTTTGAAATAACTTTTGATATCTTGAACAACTTCTAAGCCAAGATTTGTTCTATTATCAAGCATAGTTAATAAAACCCCTTCAATATCTAATGTTGGGTTTAATGTTTTTTGCGCCAGCATGATTGAATTTAATAGTTGCATAATACCTTCTAGGGCAAAGAATTCGCACTGTACTGGAATAATAACTGAGTTGGCCGCTGTTAAAGCATTAGTTGTTAATAGTCCTAGTGAGGGCGGACAATCAATGATTATATAATCAAAGACTTCTTTTACTTCTTCTAATTTAGTTTTTAATTGCCTATTTTTAGAAAAAGTCGGATCCAATTTGCTTTTTTCGGCTAATTCTAAATCTGCTCCAGCTAAGCTTATAGTTGCTGGAATAATGTATAGGTTTTTAAATTTAGTCTTTTTGATTACTTCTTTTAACTCAGCTTCATCGGTTAATAAATCATATATGCTTTTTTTTATGTCACCTTTGTCAATACCTAAACCGGTTGTACTATTTCCCTGAGGGTCTAAATCTATTAGTAATGTTTTTCTTCCTAGATAACCTAGTGAAGCAGCCAAATTAATGCTGGAAGTTGTTTTTCCAACTCCACCTTTTTGATTGACAAGTGCAATTATTTTTCCCATTTATACCACCATTTTCTACATTTATAGCTATATACATTTTAACACAACATATAAAATAAATCTATGGTAAAAAGATATATATTAAAAAATGCCTTATTTTATTTAGCATTTTTTTCAATAATATTTTTCATTTGATCATACTGCTTATATAAATATTGAACATGATTTTCTAAGAAAAAATAATGTCTGACATAAAATATTAATACTATTAGCACAATATATGTAATAATTAGAAACAACCATGTTTTAAATGATATTAAAACAGAAACAAACAAAAATAATCCATAAAATAAAGTTACTAGTAGATGAATGAGTCGTTCGTGCTGAAAAAAATTTATTTTTATTAAATGGTTTTCTATATCTTTTTCAGAAATGTTTTTATCTTTTATTTTATTATCAATTTTTTTAATATAATCATCTAAGTATTCACGCATTTTATCAACCCTTTTATCTTTTTAACTAATATATTAAAAAACTATAATTTTGAAAATTAGGCTTTATTTTTGTTTTGATTTATTTAATTCACTTACAATTTTATAAGTATCTTCAAAATCTCTTTGACTTATTCCATATAAATCGTTAGGATTAGTAATATTAATATACCCACCGGCCGCTATTTGCATATCTGAACCCCATTGATTTAAAATGATGTTATCTTTTATTTGAACAAAGACTTGAGGTCCTCCCGTTGGTTTAAACAATCCAGGGTTTTCCAAATCTGCTTCATATTTCTTTTTAAATGTTGAGTCTTCGATTATCCATTGGTTCAAATGTTCATTATTATCAACAATTAATTCACCGTTCTCATCTACTTTGGTAACTATCCACCCGGGTTCATTTGTAGTTTTATCTAGTTTTACTTGGTCAACTTTTTCTTGTATTTCGTTTCCTTGGCTATCAACACTCCAAGAAATAACTTGATCGCCAACATTTCCTTGTTTAGCAATTATTCGTGCGAACTTCTCGGCAACTATTGGCTCTAATGTCTTATTTTCTAATCCTTGTCTAACATAATTTGCAACATCTACTTTAATATAATCCATTATTTTTAACCCTCCTTATAATAAATTATATCATACATATAGAATTTATTTCAATTTAGTAATATAATTAAAGTAGGAGAGTGATAGCGATGGAATTGTTTGAGGCAATTGAAAAACGTTTTTCTAATAGAAAGTTTTTAGATAAACAAATTAGCAATAGTGATTTGAACAAAATTGTAAAAGCTGGGATGCAGGCTCCAGTTGGTAGAGGTAAGTATGAAGATATGCATATTACAGTTATTCAAAATAATATTTTGTTAGATGAAATAAGTAATTTAACCGATAGAAGTGTTTTTTATAATGCTCCAACCTTGGTTATTATTTCAGCTCGTGATGATGGACACGGATTAGATAAAGAAAACAGTGCTTGTGTGGCGATGAATATGTTACTGGCAGCAACAGCTTTAGGGCTTGGTTCTATTTATTTAAATTTAGTTATTGGTTTAATCAAAGAAAACAAAAATATTTTAAAAAAATTAAGTTTACCTGAAGGATTTGTACCTATTGTGGGAATTGGACTTGGTTATGCGGATGGAAGTCATATTATAAAACATTCTATTGATGTAAATTATATTTAAAGGCGATAAGCCTTTTTTAATCCAAAAAAACCAAAAAAATTAATTTTTGGCTAATATATCTCTTGCAGCAACTAATCCAGTAGCAGCAGCTGTTACAATATTTCCCGCTTTACCAGCACCATCGCCTATAAAGTAGACATCATAATCTTTTAATTTAAAAGGATTGTCAGTTTCAATTTCATTACTAAAGAATTTTATTTCAGGACCATACAACAATGTTTCACCATTATTAACACCCGGAATAATTTCATTTAATTTATCTAATCCTTCAATAATATTAGTTATAATTCTATAAGGTAAAACTAAAGCTAAATCACCGGCAACACAATCTTTTAAAGTAGGAGTAATAAAGCCTTTGTTTATTCTTCCCCAATTACTACGACGACCTTGTTTTAAGTCTTTTAATGTTTGAATAATCGGTTTACCATCACCTAAAACGTTAGCTATATGAGCAATACTTTCACCATATTCTCTAGTGTTAGTTACTGGTTCAGTTAAGTTTACTTTAGAAATAAAGGCAAAATTACTATTATTAGATTTAACATCTTTTAAAGCATGGCCATTGACACAAATATAACCATAATAATTTTCTTTAGCTACAAAGCCACCAGGGTTAGTACAGAACGTTCTTATTTCATCATTATAAGTATCTGTTTTAATAAAAATTGTTGGATCATAAATGACATTACATAAATCTTCTAGTATTTCTTTTCTTACTTCAACTCTAACACCAATTTCAATGCTTTGTGAAAGATAAGAAATATTATATTTATCAGCAAGTTCTTGTACCCATTTAGCACCGGTTCTACCAGGAGCAATAACAACTTTTTTACCTTTATATATTGTTTCTTTATTTTTTGTTTGACAAGTTATTTCATGATTATCTTTAGAAATACTTTTTACATCTAAAACCTTGGTTTGGTCTAATAAATGAACACCTTTTTCTTTTAAGTAAGTAGTAAACTCATCAATATAACCTGGTAATTTATCACTTCCTAAATGTTTTTGTTTGATTAACAGTAATCTTGCACCTGTTAAGGCAACTTTACTTTTTATTTGATTGGCCTCATCTAAATTAGATGGGTATATTTTGCTGTCCATACCAAATTCATTAAATATCTTTTCACAATCATCGATTAGTTTGTTAGCTGTCTCTTCATCCATATATTTAAACAAATCACTTTTACCTAATTTAGGAATAAAATTTAATTTCCCATCAGAAAAAGTTCCAGCACCACCATAACCAGATAAAATATTGCAAGGATGGCAGTTAATACATTTTCCAGTTTTTTTCATTGGACAGTTACGTTTGCTTGCGAATCTTCCTTCATCGATAAGTAAAATATTTAAATGTTGGTTATTTTTTATTAATTCATAAGCTGTGAATAAGCCAGCTGGACCAGCACCAATAATCATTACATCATACATTTTTAATCACCTATTTAATTATATCAAAAAACAGAACTTATTTGTCCTGTTTTTCTTTTAATTTATCAATTAATTCTTTTTTATTTAATTTATAGTATTCTTTAATACCTTCTTCTTTAGCTATATCTTTTAAATCATCTAAAGTTAAGTCTTCTAATTTGGCTGTTTTAATTTCTTCTTTAGTTTCTTCTTTAACCGCTTTTTCAAATTCTTCATGAGCTTTAATATCATCTTCTGGCATTTTGCCATTTTTTACTAAGTAGTCAATTTGTTCTTTTGTAATTGTTTCGTACTCAAGTAATGTTTCAGCGATTAATTTTAATAGATCCATGTTTTCTTTAACGATTTTCTTAGTTACAGCATATTGGTTAGTAATGATTTTTCTAACTTCTTCATCAATTTGTTTAGCTACTTCGTGTGAGAAGTTTTGAGCTTTATTATAATCTCTACCTAAGAAGACACTTGACTGTTGTTCTTCAAATTGAATCGGACCTAAATCGCTCATACCATATTCTGTTACCATTGCTCTAGCAATTTTTGTAGCTTGCTCAAAGTCGTTTTGAGCACCTGTTGTTACTTCGTTAAACATTAACTCTTCAGCTACACGACCAGCTAAGAAACCACTGATTGAATCTAATAATTCTTTTTTAGTTCTTAAGTAAGTTTCCTCTTTTGGAAGCATTAAGTTATAGCCACCAGCTCTTCCTCTTGGAATGATAGTGATTTTTTGAACGTCGTTAGCGCCGTCTAATTTGATACCAACAACTGCATGGCCAGCTTCATGGTAAGCTACTGTGCGTTTTTCTTTATCGGTATATTTATGACTCTTTTTAGCTGGGCCCATCAATACTCTATCATGAGCTTCATCTATTTCAGCCATAGTTATTGCATTTTTGTTTCGTCTTACGGTAAGTAAGGCCGCTTCATTTAATAAATTTTCTAAATCAGCTCCACTAAAGCCAACTGTTCTTTTGGCAATATTAGTTAAAGTGACATTTGGAGCGAAAGTTTTTCCTTTAGCATGAACAGCTAAGATTTCTTCTCTTCCTTTTGCATCTGGGTAATTAACAGTTACTTGTCTATCAAATCTTCCCGGTCTAAGTAGGGCTGGATCTAAGACATCTGGACGGTTGGTTGCCGCAATAATAATTATACCTTCATTAGCACCAAACCCATCCATCTCGGTTAATAATTGGTTTAATGTTTGTTCTCTTTCGTCATGGCCACCACCTAATCCGGCACCTCTTTGACGACCAACAGCATCTATTTCATCAATAAATACTAGACATGGTGCACTTTGTTTAGCTTGTTTAAACATATCTCTGACACGTGATGCACCAACACCGACGAATAATTCGACGAATTCTGAACCACTTATAAAATAAAATGGAACATTAGCTTCGCCAGCAACAGCTTTGGCTAATAAAGTTTTACCAGTTCCTGGAGGGCCTACTAATAGAACACCTTTAGGAATTCTAGCACCCATTTTTTGGAATTTTTTTGGATTTTTTAAGAAATCAATTAATTCTGACATTTCTTCTTTTTCTTCTTCTAGACCAGCAACATCTTTAAATGTTACTTTGGTTTCTCCGCCACTTAATCTAGCTTTTGAACGACCAAAGTCCATAGATTTACTACCACTACCCATCTGTTTAGTGATGAAATAGAAAGCAGCTCCGACAATAATAACCATTGGTAAAACATTTATTAAAAATAATAGGAATGGAGAAGAACTTGGATCGGTTGAGGTTGTTAATTTAAAACCTGATTTATCTTCAGCGTCTAACAATTTAACCATTGTTTCATTGGTAAGTGGCATATTAAATGAAAATGTTTCGTTTTCTGCATAATCTTTTAATTTACCTTTAATAGTATAAACTGTGCTTTGACTATTTGGTACAACATTTATCTCTTTTACTTCTTTGTTTTCTACAGCTTCCATGAATTCACCATAGGTAATTTCATTAACTTTTGTATTCATCGTACCCACTAAAGCATACATACAAAATAAGAAAACTATAAGAAATATATAAGGAAACAGTCCTCTTTTAACAACTTTTTTATTCATTATAAACTTCCTTTCTTTCGATACCTAATTATTATATCATAATTTTGGTTATTTTCTATATCAAATTTAGTTTTTTTTAAGCCAGGGAGCCAAATAATTTCATCATTATTATCAGTAACAATTGGCCATGTTTGTCTTTCATTTAATGGTATTTTTTCGTTTATGAATATGTCTTTAATTTTTTTTGTATTATTTGAACCTTTTAAGGTTAATTTATCACCTTTTTTTCTGTTTCTTACATGAATAGGCATTTTTAAATCCTTAGAGTTTAACTTAGTAATATAATTAGAATTATTATCTATTTTATCAATAATTTCTATTATATAATTGTTTGGTAAGTCTAATTTTTCTTTTAAAATAAAATCGTATTTTTTTACTTTTTCGCTTTCTTCTAACCAAGCATTATTATATGATTTTATAAAAACTTTATTATAAGGAAGATTGATTTTTTGATTTGGTTTGTTATTTTTTAAAACATTTAAAATGTTACTAACATGTTTATCAGTTATTGCGCTGATATTATTTTGATATGTTTTATTTAAAATATAATGAATAATCTTTTTTTGGATTTGGGTGTGCTGGTTTAAAAATAGTTGAACATTTATTTTCTTGTTTTGATAAATGTTTGGAATGATATTTTCTAATATTTGATTAAAATAGTCTTCAGTTTCATTTAAAGTTTTACTAAATTCTAAAAATTTTAAATGTATATTTTTGTTTTCGTCTTTTAGTTTTGGTAAAATGTATTTTCTAATACGATTTCTTGTAAAAACATCACTATCATTAGTTTTGTCTAAAGCATAAGGAATATGATTATCGTCAGCATATTTTAATAAATCACTTTTGGTTTTGGTGATCAATGGTCTTATAATTTTATAATTGTGTTTTTCTGTTACTTCACTAAAACCAGAATAACCTTTTAAAGATGAACCTCTTATTAACCGCATAATAATTGTCTCGATTAAATCATCACCATGATGAGCTGTTAATAGGTAGGGAGCATTATATTTTTTTATTAATTGTTCAAAAAAATCATAACGCTTTTCTCTGGCATAATTTTCAGTATTTCCTTTGTATTCATCAATAGTAATATATTCAAAGGTTATTTTTTCTTTTTCACAGTATTTTTTGACCATTTCAGCTTCGCTATCACTTTCTTTTCTTAATTTGTGATTGACATGAGCACATACTAATTTTAAAATTTTTTCTTTTTTTACTGTGGAAAGTAAATTTAATAACACCATAGAATCTGGACCGCCTGATGTAGCAATGATAATGGTGGAATTATTTGAAATTTCTTTTTTTAATTTTTCTAAAATATCATTCATCTTCATCACCCCATTTGATTGGTGTAATTCCATGGCTAACTAAAAAGTTGTTGGTTTTGGAAAATGGCTTACTTCCAAAAAAACCTCGATGAGCAGATAGGGGAGATGGGTGATGACTTTCCACAATATAATGGTTAGGATTAGTAATTAAAACTTTTTTACTTCTAGCATAACTTCCCCACAAAATGAAGACAATTGGTTTTTCTCTTTGATTTAATAGTTTAATTAAATTATCAGTAAATGTTTCCCATCCTTTATCTTTATGTGATAGGGGAGTATCTTTGACGACTGTCATAATAGAGTTAAGTAAGAAAACTCCTTGTTTAGCCCAATCGGTTAAATTGTTGTTATTTCTAGTTACTCCTAAATCATTTTTTAGTTCTTTAAAAATATTATCTAATGATGGCGGTCTTTTGACTCCTTCTTCTACGGAAAATGATAGTCCGTGGGCCTCTTTTGGACCATGATATGGATCTTGACCTAATATAACTACTTTTACTTCATCATAATCTGTAAATCTTAAAGCATTAAAAATGTTTTTATATTCAGGGTAAACAATCTTTTTCCCATATTCATTTTTAACAAAAACACCTAATTTTTTAAAGTAGGGTTTTTGAAATTCATCTTTTAAAATTTCATCCCATTTTTTATTAATCATTATTAGTGCACCTCTTTTGGGTATATTGTAACATTTTTCCTTGTAAAAAAAAAGAAAAAGATAAAATACCTTATAATTTATTGGGCTTTTATCTTGTTTTGTGATGATCTTCTTCTGATGGGTTTAATCCTATCTCGCAATATGAGTTTACTGACATGTCATAATTATTTTCTAATCTTTCGTCGGTAAATCTTTGAGCATTTTCATTTATCTTTGCCATATCTATCTCTCCATTAATATGTGGAGTTACTTCAGCGCTTACAGGAACAATTCCTTTAAGCTTTAATTCATTTATTAAATCAATTATTTCGTGAGCACCTAATCCAACTCCACCTAAAAGCAAATCATAGCCACCTTGAGGGTTTGGTTGTATAACATATTCATTTTTATTTATAGGTTGAATATTAAAATTCTCAGTAACGTCTTCTTTTGATTTTTTATTAAAATGTAATGTGTCATCGCTACCTTTTGTAGCAATCAATCCTGTTTTTCCTAAAGCTACTTCGTCAATATAATTTAATCTTTCAGCTATTTGATTTAAATTATATATTAAAGCATTATTTATAGTATTTTCATCATATGTTTGTTTTAGGCTTTCAATTAATTCATTCATATTTGTGCTTTCTAAGTCAACGATTAAATATAGTTGACCATCATTATATATTTCTAAGTTTGTAGGTTTATCAATTTGTGTTTCATTTTTTTCAATATTCATTTAATCACTCCCTTTTAATTTTATTTTAACATTTTTATAATTTTTATTTATAAATTTATTTACTATTTATGAAACTTTACATTTTTTTATTTAGATTATTAGCTATTTCAGCAAATATTTCGATTGGTAGTGCTTCAGCTCTTACATTTAAATCAAGATTATGTTTTTTTAAAACTTCTTCAATTATTTCTAGGTTATAGTCTTTTAAATTATTTTTTAAAGTTTTTCTTTTTTGTTTAAAAGAATCCTTAACTAATTTAAAGAAAATTTGTTCATTATCTACTTTGATTTTGGTTTCTTTTTTTACAAATGATACTACTATGCTATCGACATTGGGTTTTGGAATAAAGACGTTTTTACTAACATCTAAAAGTTTTTCCACAGTATAGTAATAGTTCAAAAAGATTGAAAGGGAATTATATTCTTTGGTGTTTGGTTTGGCTTTAAATCTATTGCCAACTTCTTTTTGAACCATAACAACTATTTTATCGATATTTAATTTATCTTCTATTAATTTAATAATAATTGGGGTGGTGATATAGTAGGGCAGATTGGCCACGACGTATGCTTTTTTATAATTATATTTTTTTAAATCTTTTTCAATGTTTCTTTTTAGAAAATCTTCATAAATTATAGTAGTATTAGTTAAATTTTGCTTTTCCAAAATAGGTTTTAAAGTAACATCAATTTCGTATGCTAAAACATGGCCTGCTACTTTATCTAATTCGGTCGTTAATGAGCCGGCTCCCGGTCCTATTTCAATTACTAAAGTGTCTTTATCAATTGCTGATTTGGAAATTATACTGTGGATAACGTTTTTATCAACAATAAAGTTTTGTCCAAACTTTTTTTTAAAATTAAAATTTGTTTGATTTAACTGCTCTTTTATTTTTTTTGGAGAATATTCCATATACAAAACCTCCGTTTGAATTAATTATATCATTTATTTCCCTTTTTTTAAAAATTTAAAAAGACTGCTGAATAACAGTCCTTAAAAATCAATTTTATTTAATATTCATAAGTTTCAGTAGAGCAGTCACCATCTACACAGTTACAATCTAAGTCATTGGCTGATATGCTTTTGATTCCTTGTGTTAAATCGGCTTCAACATCTGTACTTTTATAAAATTGATTAACAAATTTTAAAGCGTCCATATTTTCACCCCCTTTCGTTTTTTGGTGAAATTAATCTTAAGAAACAGCCACCACCACAAATTTTCCATTTATCACATTTACGGCATTTATCATTAGGGTAGGTATTAACTTTTTTTCTAAATTCACTTGGTATTGCGGAGTTCCAAAAATCAACTATTTGATTTGGTTTTATTGGATTGGTATTTAAAGAAATGTTTAAGAAATGATTACAAGGTAGAATATTAAAATTAGTATCGAAAACTAAGCCTTTACCTTTACTAATATGACAACAAGTAGAAATTCGATTTTTCTTAATTAAATTATTTAGTAAATCATCTGGCAAATGACAAAGCGGTAATGACATTTCGATAGAGTAATTAATATTTCTATTTTCAAATTTATCATATACATATGAACAAATCGATACCAAATCATCGATTGTAGGTGTATTATAATCATTTGTAAAAATTGATGGTTTATAAAATTGGAAAGAAATGTTATTTAATTTGTTTTTTTCAATTAAATTTAACAATTCATCTATTTTGGTTTTATCGTTTGTACAAAGGACATATGAAAGACTGACGTTTGCTCCTAATTTTTTTAAATTGTGATAACCTTTAATAGCTTTTTTTAAACCATATACTAGAGTGCTTTTTAAATATTCTTCTTCATTAGTTCCTTTTAAAGAAATATTTACGTTTTTAAGTCCTGCTGAGACTAATGATTCGGCAAATTTATAATCCGAAAACTTTATTCCATTACTGGCCATAGAAACAGTGATTCTCTCATCGGCAAGCTTTTTTATAATTTTAGTAATTTCTTTATATATAGTAGGCTCTCCACCAATTAAAATAACTTTTCTAACACCAATTTTTGGTAATTCTTTTATATATTTTTTGGCTAAATTGTAGTCCATTGTAGCTTTTTTTCCTTTATAGTCATTAGCATAGCACCATGCACATTTACAATTACAACTTCTATTTGTCGTAAGCCAAGCAACTCTTGGAAAAATTTTATCACTTATATCTATTAAATAACGATTGATAGTTTTACCACTTTGTTTATCTTGAACTGTTTTTTCTAAAACACCACCATTATTTAAAATAACTTTTTTAGAAGCTTCATTATCACTATAACAGGTGATTAAAATTTTATTAATTGGCATTTTTTTATACCACTTAATGGCTAAGTTTAAAGCTTTAGTGGCATAACCTTTTTTTCTTTTTTTAGGATGAATGTAATAAGCAACGTGACCAAGTCTTTCAAAATAACTTTTGTTTAAAATGTGCCTCAAATCAATGGTGCCAACTACTTCATTGTTTTCAATTACCCATTTCATCGATGATGGAACATCAAGTTTTGAAATGTTTTTTCCTCTAGCGCGATCTTTTAAACGTTTAAGCATATCATCAAAATTTTCATTTTCGCGGTAGGCATTACCCATTTCATTGATATCGCCGTTTTTTTGTGCGGCTTTAATTAAATTTAAATATGTTTCTTTGTATTTAATAGTCGGATTTACTAATTTCATTTATTAAACCCTCCTTTGTTAAATCATATTTTATCTAGCAACCCTTGAAAAATAAAATATATATTTTTTATAATTTTATAACTAGAGGTTATTGCTTTTTAAAACAAAAAAATGAGGTTTAATAACCCCATCTTTGAACACTATATTTTACATTAGAACTTGTAGTTAAATGAATTGCTGGATCGGTTTCGGTTACATAAGCCAAATCCATATGGACAATACCATTTTCCCAAGCATTTTTCATTGCTCCACCAGTGTCTAATACAATAGCATTAAAGGTGCCTAAATTTGGATTTTCTACTTTGATAATTGTTCCGCACGGAAATTTATCTAAAGCAGCAGCTATTATTCTAACTTCACCATATTCGTCGTCGTTATAAGTTGTACCATTTTTGATTAAACTATGATAACTTCCGTTTTTGGTTTTACAAGCTAGCGTTCCATTTCCAGAACACCCAGCGCAGTCGGCACCATAACCTGTCATTTTACCTACATAATCAGCTTCGTCTCCAGTTCCAATTTCGATTTTTGCATTTTTTGGACTTTCGATGATTATTTCATTGTTTTCTTCATCGATATAAGCAAGTCCAGTATGCCCCTTCTCTTTTGTTATAGTGACGCCAGTAGGTATTTTGCTGTTATAAGTTTCGACTGTATCATACTCAATGACTTTCGTTAAGGCCACTGAGTCTTTAGTCTGGTTTAAATTTTTTACTTCAATTTTCTTTTCTGAAATTAGGTTACCAGATGTTATTAACCCTGTGATAGTTAGGATGCTTACTAGTAATGAAACGCCTAAATATCGCAGGTGATATTTTTTCATATTTCACCTCATATTTCAAAATTGAAACCATTTAAAATATACCATATTTATAGTTTTAAGTCAAATTGACGATGTGCGGTTTGCGTTGTAATTTCAAGGACTTTTGCGTATGAAATACCCTTTAGTTGGGATATTTTGGCAGCAATATATTTAATATTTACTGGTTCGTTTTTATGACCTCTTAAAGGCTCTGGAGTTAGATATGGACTATCGGTTTCTAAGACAAAATTATGTATATCTAAGGTGGTGACGATTTCCTTTAATTTCTTTTCGTTTTTAAAGGTTAATACACCTCCTATACCAAGAGTTACACCTAACTTTATAAATCTTTCTGCCATTTCTAGACTACCACTAAAGCAGTGCATGTTGCATTTTATATCTTTATTTTTATACTGTTTTACTATATTATATGTATCTTCAATAGCATCTCTACTATGGATGACTATTGTTTTTTTATATTTATTAGCAAGTTTAATTTGTTTTATGAATAGTTCTTTTTGTTTTTCTTTATTTTCTTTGGTGTAGTGATAGTCTAATCCTATTTCACCAATACCAACAATTTTAGAATAAGTTAAATATTTTTCAATATTTTTTAAATCTTCATTAGTATAAGTATCAGCAAATTCGGGATGAATACCAATAGTACCATATATATTTTTATGTTTTTTACAAAGATTTACTACTTCATTTATATCTTTTGGACTAGCAGTACTCACTATCATTATATTATCTTCCATATGTTTTATGATTTCTTCTTTATTATCATAATCTTCATCGCTTAAATGGCAATGCGTATCAATCATCATTTTTATCACCTTTTTTATTAATTTTAAGAAAAAAGACCCTAATTAAAGGTCTTTAGTTTCAATTTTCTTTATATAGATAAATTTAATAAAACATATAATCATAAATAATAGATATGCGAAATCTAGAAAGTTAAATTTATCTATAATATTTATACTTACGTAAATTATTATTAAAACAAACATCACACCAATACCACTGATATGTTTGGTCATGTTTTTGTCCTCTCTAATTCGTCCAATCTAAGAATAGCACATAGCTTATTATATAGACAAGTAATATTAGATTTTTTTAAACGACATTTTACAACAATTTACGTTAAGAAAGTAATTTTTTAGAAAATTCATCTTTATCAACTCTGGCAAATAATATTTCAGGTTTGTTTAAAATAATGCCAGAATCCATACCTTTAAAATTTTTTGTAGATTCTATAAAACGGTTTTGTGTATTTAATTGTTTAAATATTTTATCGGCTGTTTCTGGTAAAAATGCAGTTAAATAAACGGCTGATATTCTTATTGTTTCGAGTAAATTATATAAAACGGTTTTTAATCTTTCTTGTTTTGTTTCGTCTTTAGCTAGAATCCAAGGAGTTGTTTCATCAATATATTTATTACTTTTACGGCATAGTTCAATTATTTCTTCGATAGCTTCAGCTATTTTGAATTTATTCATTTTTTCTTCAATTCTATCACCTAAGGTTTTCGCATTTTCGATTAGATCTTTATCGATACTTTCAAAACTAGTTGGTTTAAATACTTCACCATTAAAGTATTTATGAGTCATACTAATAGTTCTATTGACTAAGTTTCCTAAGGTGTTAGCCAAATCAGAATTTACTCTATCGATAATTAAGTCATAACTGATGTTGCCATCATAGCCATAAGGAATTTCATGAAGACAGTAATATCTTATAGCATCAGTTCCAAATAGATTGGCTAAATCGTCAGCATATAAAACATTTCCTTTTGATTTGCTCATTTTATCACTATTTGAAGCCAAAACCCAAGGGTGACCAAAAATATGTTTTGGCATTGGCAAGTCTAATGCTTTTAATATTACCGGCCAATAAATGGTATGAAATCTTAAAATATCTTTTCCTATTATATGAACATCAGCTGGCCAATATTTTTTGAATTCTTCTGTGCTTTCATCTGGGTCATATCCAATAAATGTTATATAGTTTGTTAGGGCATCTAACCAAACATAGATAATATGTTTGTCATCAATTGGTACTTTTACTCCCCAATCAAATGACGTTCTTGATATACATAAATCTTCAACACCTTTTTTTATAAAGTTATTCATTATTTCATTTTTTCGGCTTTCAGGTATTATGAAATCTGGATGAGATTCGATATATTCTTCAAGCCATTTGTTGTATTTACTTAGTTTTAAAAAATATGCTTCTTCACTGGTTTTATGAACCTCTCTTCCACAGTCTGGACATTTTCCGTCTACTAGTTCTTTTTCGGTAAAGAATGATTCGCAAGGCGTGCAGTATAATCCTTCATATTTTCCTTTATAAATATCACCATTATCATATAGTTTTTTAAATATTTTAGCAACTATTTCTTTATGGTGAGGATTAGTTGTTCTAACAAATTTATCATAACTGATATTCATGATATCATCGATTCTTCTTACTTCTAATGATATTTCGTCAACATATTCTTGCGGTGTTTTTCCAGCTTCTTTAGCTTTGTTTTGAACTTTTTCACCGTGTTCATCTGTTCCGGTTGTAAAAATCACATCATAGCCCATTAATCTTTTATACCTGGCGATAGCATCAGTTAATATTCCCTCATATGTATTTCCTATATGAGGTTTGGCTGATGCGTAAAAAATAGATGTTGTTATATAGTATTTTGGTTTCATTTTATTACCTCCTTGTACTTCCTATTCCACCTTGTCGAACATTATTTACTTGTTCTTCGTCATCGATAGTTAAATATTTCATGAAAATGCCTTGAACAAAACGATCATTTGCTTTTAATTCTACGTTTTTTTCTCCCTCATTTTGAATAGCTATGACTATATGTCCTTCATTTGTTTCGTTGTTATAGTAATCGCTATCAATAATGCCTGTCCCGTTACATAATCTTAAATTATATTTAAAGCCTAAACTACTTCTGATATATATCATTAATACTTCATTATTATTCATGGCAGCTTTTATTCCTGTTTTAATTTTCTTGATTTCTCCCGGTTTTAAACTTAAATCTTCTAAAAGATGAAAGTCGTAGCCGGCACTATTTTCAGTAGCTCGATGAGGCATAATTATATTATTATATTCTTTTTCGGTTAATCCGGTTTCTTTAGTAAAAGCGGACATAGATATTTTTTCAAATTTTCGCATAAAATCCTCCTTTTTTATAGAAAAAAACATCCTTAGAATAAGGACGTTTATGAGCGTGGTACCACCTTAATTTATAAGCTTTGCTTACCTTTAAACATATAACGGTTTTAACCGGCCTAGCTTAAATATCGGCTAGGCTGCTCCAGAGCCATTCGAAGTAGTTACCTTGTTTATTTCCACCAAGCATAAACTCTCTATAAAGTTACCTACTTTTCTTTCTTTCAGTGCATTTAACGGTTTAATTATAACATTTTTTCTTTTATGATTCAATATGTTTGGCTAAAATGTTAGTGGCAAGATTAATACTTTCTATATATCCTTCAACATTTTCATTTTTATTTATGATTAATATTGATCCTACGGCATCGCCATTAGATATAATTGGGTTTACTATGATATTGGATTTTTCTTTATTTTCTTTTGTTATGTTTAAAGATTTATTGCTTATAACAACGGATTTGCGATTGTTGATGATTTTTAAAATATCTTCACTAATTTCTTTATTTAAATATTTTTTCTTAAATGATCCTTCAGCGCTTATAAAATTGTCCATATCACTTATTAAAATGTTTGATTTTGTTATTTGATTTAAACTGATAGCTATAGTGTCACTTAATTCTTTAAAGGATTTTAATTCTGAATATTTTTTTAAAACAACATTTCCATTTTCAATATATATTTCTAAGTTTTCACCATTTTTTATATGAAGAGTTTTTCTTATTTCTTTAGGAATAACGATTCTTCCAAGTTCATCAATTCTTCTTATAATTCCTGCTACTTTCATTTTTTCCCTTCTTTCTAGGTTTTAGTATGTACTTAAATATCGCATTTATACTTTAAATATAAAGAAAAAAATGATATAATTCCTTATGAAGGAGGAGATTTAACTTGAGTAAAGTACTTATATTTGGACATCAAAAACCTGATACTGATAGTGTTACTTCAGCTTTAGTTTTATCTTATTTAAAAAATCAACTTGGTTTAGATTGTGAACCTAGAGTTTTAGGAGAAATTAATAATGAAACAGAATTTGTTTTAGATTATTTTAAATTTGATAGGCCTAAATTTTTAAATGATGTAAGATTACAGGTTAAAGATGTTGATTATACTAAGGGTTGTTTTTTAAATGAAAATGATTCAATTTATAAAGGTTACAAATACATGAATGAAACAAGTATTGGAACTATCCCGGTTGTAGATAAGAATGGAAAATACAAAGGTGCGGTTTCAATGAAAGATGTAGCTAGTAACTTAATCAATAACGATTTAAGAAAGATTGATACTTCATATGATAATTTACTTGAAGCTTTAAATGGTAAAGAAATTTTAAGGTTTGATAAAGAAATCAAAGGTAATATTATTTCACCAAGCTACAGAAGTACAACTTTTAAGGAAACTATTAAGATTGATAGTGAAAGTGTTTTGATTACTGGTGACCGTCATAGTATTATTGAATATGCGGTTGAAAATTGTGCATCTATAATCATTTTAACTAATGGTGTAAAAATGAAAAAAGAGCATTTAGAGTTAGCTAAGAAAAATCATGTGGATGTCATTAGTACTAAATATGACGGACTTACGACAGCTAATTTAGTAGTTTTAAGCAATTATATTAAAACTAAAATGAAAACGAAGGAAATTGTCTATATTAATGAAAATGATGCCTTGGGTGAAGTTTTAGATTTAGCTAATAAGAAAAAGTACAGTAATTACCCTGTGGTTGATAATGATGGTATATGTTTGGGCGTGTTTAGAGTCAGTATGGCTTATAGCCGTCATCCTAAACAAGTTATATTGGTTGACCATAATGAAAAAGAGCAGAGTGTTATTGGTCTTGATGAGGCGGAAATTATCGAGGTTGTCGATCATCATAAAATTGGTAATATTGGTACTAATGTTCCAATTAATTTTCGAAATATGCCTTTAGGTTGTACCGAGACCATTTTATATTTAATGTTTAAAGAACATAACATTAAAATTCCTAAAAAATATGCAGGGCTTATGATGTCAGGAATTATTTCTGATACATTACTTTTAACTTCCCCAACAACTACTGAAGTTGATAAAGAAGCATTAGAAGAATTAAGTAAAATTGCGGGAGTTAATTACAGAGAATATGGTATGGAAATGTTTAAAGCTGGCTCTTCTATGAAAGGTAAAACTATTTCAGAAATTATTCATGGTGATTTTAAAAACTTTATGGTGGATAACCAAAAAGTGGGAATTGGACAAGTTTCAACTATGAATACTGATGAGATTATGAGTAAACAAGAAGAGTTTATTAGTGAGTTAAACGAAGAAGCTAATGAAGATTATACAGCTATTGCCTTATTTGTTACTGACATTTTAAAGAACGGATCTTATATATTCTTTAATGATAAAGCTAAAGAGATTTTTGCAAATTCATTTGGAGTAGAGAATATAGAGCAAGGTCATTTCTTTGAAGGGTTAGTTTCCCGTAAAAAACAAATTGTACCAAAACTTATGAATTATATGGACAATTAAAGCGGTTTGTTATAAATCGCTTTTTATCATAAAAAGATTCACTTGATCGTGAACCTTTTTTGTTTTGCTTTTTTATGTAAATATAGATTAGTGGTGGCATATACTAAGGAACTTCCACTTAAAATATATAAGCATTTACTTAAATTTGAATTTTCACTTAAAAAAGAAGCTAATAAGAAGGTGGTAGGAAACGTCAATATAGCTATTTTTATATCATTAGTAAATAATTTTAATTTTCGATGATTATATTTATCATATTTTTTTCCTATATTTTTCGTAATATTTATATTTACTTGATTTGTATATTTTTGTTTCATATCCATTTCCTTTCTTTTATATTAACTATATATTATCTTTTTTTATTGACTTTTTTAATATTTTTAGAAAATCCAATAAATAATATATGAAATGTTTATCTAATTTTATTATATCTAAAGTAATAATTAGATGATCTAATTTCATACTAAATCTAAACATTCTAGATAGTTTAGATGTTTCAAAGAATAGAAATTCTCCATCTATTTTATTAGTTAGTTCTTTGTCTAATGTTATTTCTACTGAGTTTTTAGTTTGCTTTATATTTTTAATATTTAAATTCTGTGCTTCTTTTTCAAATAATTCTTCATGCATATAAATGATTAAGTCATCTGATAATTTACCAAATCTATCTTCTAATTCTTGTTTTACTTTATTTAACGAACTATAAGAATCAATATTAGAAATTTTCTTATGAATTTCTATTTTCAAATCCTCATCGCTAACAAAGTTATCATTAATTGAGGTGGCAACATCGATAAGAGGCATTGTATCTTCTTTTTTTTCTTCCTTTTGTTCACCTTTTAATTTGTTTATTTCTTCATTTATCATTTGCATGAACAATTCTATTCCTATACTATCAATAAAGCCTGCTTGCTGGCTACCTAAAATATCACCGGCACCTCTGATTGATAAATCACGCATAGCGATAGCAAAACCGCTTCCAAGTTCGGTAAAGTCTTTAATTACTTTTAATCTTTTGGTAGCAACTTCTGTTAAAATTTTGTTTGGAGCATACATAAGATAGCAATAAGCAATTTTATTACTTCGACCAATTCTTCCTCTTATTTGGTATAACTGAGATAGCCCAAAACGGTCGGCATCGATGATGATTAAAGTGTTGGCTGATTCGATATCAATACCAGTTTCAATGATAGTTGTACATAGCAAAACATTATATTTTTTATTTGTAAAATTGATCATGACATCTTCTAATGTATTTTTATTCATTTGACCATGAGCAACACCAATTTTAGCTTCTGGTACTAATCTTTGTAACTCTGATTTTTGACTTTCTATGTTTTCTACTCTGTTATATAAGACAAATACTTGACCATCTCTAGCTAACTCTTTATAAATAGCATCTTTAATGATTTGTTTGTTTTCGGCCAAGACATAGGTTTGAATAGGGTATCGATCAATTGGGGGGGTTTCTATTAAAGATAAGCTTCTAATTCCGGCAATAGACATTTGTAATGTTCGAGGAATTGGAGTAGCTGATAAGGTTAAAACATCGATGTTGTTTTTATATTTTTTTATTTTTTCTTTGTGTTTGACACCAAAACGTTGTTCTTCATCAATTATAAGTAAACCTAAATCTTTAAATTTGACATCATCACTTAAAATTCGGTGAGTTCCTATTAATAAATCTATTTGTCCTTTTTCTAATTTTTCTAATGTTTCTTTAGTGTCTTTGGGAGATACAAATCTATTTAATAGAGCAATATCTATAGGAAATGATTTGAACCTTTCTATTGCATTATTGAAGTGCTGGGAAGAGAGAATAGTGGTAGGGCATAAAATAGCAGCTTGTTTGCCAGAAATAATTGCTTTAAAAATGGCTCTAAAAGCAACTTCTGTTTTTCCATAACCTACATCACCACAAAGTAATCTGTCCATTGGTTTGTCAGATTCCATATCTTTTTTTATTTCTTCGGTTACTCTTAATTGATCTTTAGTTTCGGTGTGCTCAAACTCTTTTTCAAAGGCAAGTTGTTCTTCACCATCTTTATCAAAAGCAAATCCTTTTTTAGACTCTCTGATAGCATACATTTTAAGTAAATCTTCGGCTATATCTTCGGCATGTTTTCGAGCTTTAGCTTTAGTTTTTTGCCATTCATGACTACCTAATTTATTTAATTTAGGAACGATACCATCACCAGATGAGTATTTGGTAATTAAATCTAATTTTTCAACGGGTATATAAAGTTTATCATTATCACGGTAGGTTATGGCTAAATAGTCTTTTTTTAAACCATTTTTGATAATGCTTTTTATACCTTCATATCTACCAATACCATGAATTCCGTGAACGACATAATCGCCAATTTCTAGTTTAGTTATATCTTTAATTCTAGTTCCATATTTGAATTTAGTTTTATAACTTGTTTCTTCTTTTTTATTAAATAGTTCTTTTTCGGTAATAACAATAAAATCATTAGTAATAAAACCGCTATTTAATTTTTTGACAATTAAATTGATTTTCCCAGGAAATAATTTATTATCATTTGTATATGTAAGCTGCGGATTTTCTAAGTACTCAATTAATTTGTTTATTTGATACCTATTATTTAAACAAATGATTACTGTTTTGCCACTTTTTAAATAAATGTTTAATCTTTCGTTTATTTGTTTTGGATTATTTGGAAATGGTTCAATATCAACTTTATTATATATTTTTGCATTTTTATTTTGACTATCAAATTCTTCAAAAATTATAGCTTCTTTATCTTGTATTTCTTCAAAACTAAACATATATTTTGTTTTTTTAGAAACATTTATACTTATATTATAGTTATTTATTTCTTCTAAAAGCAGATTATAATTTATCATTAGTGTATGATAATTATTATAAATAGTTATAGGATTATTTAAATAACCGGCAATATTAGTAATGTTTTTTTCATACTGCATATCTAAATGACGAGATTCAAAGGTGTGTTTTTCAAGTAAAGTTTCAGTATTTGGAAAGATAGTAATTTCATTTATTTTAGAAATTGTGCGCTGAGAATCAACATCAAATGTACGAATAGAATCAATTTCATCGCCCCAAAATTCTAGGCGGATTGGATTATCACTATTTATAGGAAAAATATCGATGACATAACCTCTAATAGCAATTTCACCAGTCATATTAACGGTCGTTTCTCTTTTATAACCTAAATTAAATAATTTTTCAACTAATGTTTCTATGTTTATTGAATTACCAACTTTTAAATTAATTTTACTGTTTTGAAATTTTGTTTTAGATGGTAAAAATCTTAAATAACCCATAAGGTTGGTTATAATAATTACTTTTTCTTCGTTAATAGATGAATTTAATGCTTCAAGACGAGTGATTTTGAATTCTGGTGAAACAGCAATGGCAACACTGGTTATAAAATCATCCATGGGAAAAAACCATACTTTATCAGTATAGTGAGTTAAAGAATTATATATGATTCCCGCTTCATGAAGATTTGAAGTAACAAAAATAACTGATTTATTTGAGTTTTTAAATTTTTCGTAAATATAAATACTTTTTAACTCATTATTTAAGCCTATTAATTCTTTATTTTCTACTTTGTCAAATATTTTATCTAGGAAGCTCATTTTATCACTTCCTTATTATTATATTTATTCATAAGATTATCAAAAGTTATATTTAAATAATCTTTTAATATTTGGGGTGCTTGATCAGTTACTTTTTCTAGTTCTTCTAATTCTTCTTGTGGCATTTTACCAACAACGTATTCAATTATATCATGGTTCTTATTACTAGAAATGCCAATTTTAATTCTTTTATATTCATTTGTATGAAGATGATTTTCGATATTTTTTAGTCCGTTGTGACCTCCGGATGTTCCTTTATATTTTATTTTTATTTTTCCTAATTCTGTATCTAAATCATCACATATGACTAATATATCTTTTGTGTCTATTTTATAAAAATCTTTAAATTTTATCAGTACTTCTCCAGATAGATTCATATATTTTTGAGGTTTTAATAGAATTACTTTTTCACCTTGATGTGTAAAGTTTGTATATAAGCCATTAAATTTTTCTTTGTCAAACGTTAAATCATTAGCTTTAGCAAATTTATCAATAAATTTAAATCCGGCATTATGTCTTGTGTTTTCATATTCTTTTCCCGGATTACCTAATCCAACGATTAATTTCATGAGTTTCACCTTCTTTGTCTCGACGATAATATTATATCATATTTTAAATTTTTTAAAATATTTAGTCCTTTTTTCTAATTTTGAATAGAATATTTTAGAAATGGGGATGATTTGATGAATGAAAATTTTGGATGTAAAAGTTGTAATTTAAATGATAATTATGGACTTTTATACGTGAATGAATGTAATGAGGGGGTGCTGGGAAAAGAATATAAAATAAAAGCAGCCCCGCAATATCAAAGTGTTCAACCGGGAATGGAGTATTTAATGGAACCTAAACCTATTTTTGATAATCCTAATTATAAGGGGAGTGGTAAACTCAAAGAGAAAGTAGCTATTATTACTGGCGGTGATTCAGGAATAGGTAGGGCAGTAGCTATTTATTTTGCAAAAGAAGGGGCAAAAGTTGTTATTGTTTACTATAATGAACATGTGGATGCAGAATATACAAAACAATATATTGAAGCTTTAGGTGGGGAATGTTTGCTTATTTCTGGGGATTTGAAAGAGGCAGATTTTTGTAAAATGGTGGCTAAAAATACTGTGGAAAAATTTGGACATATAGATATTTTAGTTAACAATGCAGGCGTACAATTCCAACAAAAAAAGTTAGAAGATATTTCTAACGAACAGTTTGACTATACAATGAAAACTAATATATATTCTATGTTTTATTTAACTAAAGCTGTTTTGCCATATATGCGAAACGGATCTATTATTAATACTACTTCAGTGACAACTTTTTATGGAGAACCAGAACTGATTGATTATGTGACAAGTAAAGGAGCAATTGTTGGATTTACTAGAGCTTTGGCGACTAATTTAGCTACTAAAAATATTAGGGTTAATGCCGTCGCACCGGGTTATTTTTGGACAGCTTTACAACCTAGCTGCTGGATGCCTAACAAGATTCCAACTTTAGGAGCAGATTCTGATATGCGAAGATGTGCGGATCCATATGAAATTGCACCAATTTACGTTTATTTAGCTAGTGATGATGCTTCTTATACCACAGGGCAAGTATTTCATATCAATGGTGGACAGTATAAAGGTTAATCTTTATACTTTTTAATTTGTAATTATATAAGGGTCTATTTCTGAACCTGTTCCTGATAATGTTACATCTGCTGAAAGATAAATGCTTGGCGCTACCCCCACATGATCAGTTGATGGAAAATCATGTAGATTAATTAAACTCGGGTTATATATATCAGCAATTATGTCAAAAACACCACCATTAATATTATTTGATATTGTCCATAAATAACCTTTTTGAGGGACAATAGTATAAATCCAATTTTTTCTTTACAAATTGTCCTATTTATATTATTCAGGTTCATATTCCCACAGTTTGTTATGTCATTATTTGCTCTTATATATTCACTGGCCGTAATTAACCCTACACTGGTATTTTGTGATTGAATTTTATTTTCATCCGATATTTGTTCATTTAAATTATTATTGTTTTCTTTTATTTCCCCAATACTCCATGTACTAGATTCTATTTTATCTTGATTTGTCATTATAGATTCGAAATATTTACCATTTAAATATATTTTTAGTTCTGACTCTTCCCATGCGTTATTATTTTCTGAATCAAATGCTCTATTTCCAATACTTTCATTTCTAATGATTTTTATTCTACCATCGACTTCTACTGATAATATTCTCCATATTTCATTATTAAATTTTATGTAGTTATTGGGATTGGCTCCTTTATAAGTGCATTTACCTTCTTCATATATATCTTTATATAATCCATCTCCAGTTTCTGTATTGCATTGTTTTCTTAACATTTTAGCGCCATTCAATTGCTTTATATTACCTTTAGCATTTAAAGATAGGGAAGTATTGAACGCAGCATATCCTCCGCATAAAAATAGTAGAAACGATAAAGTTCCTATAATTAATATTTTTCTTTGTTTTTTCTTCTACTTCTTCTTACTTTTCTCATATGTTTACCTCATTTACTGTTAATTATATTTTACAACACATGTGTTCATTTTTCAACATTTGTGTTGTAAAAATTTTTAAAATGATATCGTGGGGTGATGAGATGTATTACAATGAAAAAATCGCATTTGAAAGAGATAAGCAAAATATTACTCAAAAAGAAATGGCTTATAAACTTGGAATTAAACAGCAACAGTATGCAAGATACGAAAAGGGAATAAATGTTATGCCGGTGACTTATTTACCTAAGATTTGCAAAATACTTAATGTATCTGCTGATTATATTTTAGGATTAACCGAATATAAATTTGATACAAAAAAATAAGGTTTATTAGCCTTATAAATTATGATATTCATTATAAATTTCGCTTTTAGGAACACTACGTTCTTTAGCGACTTTTTTTATAGCTTCATTCGGGGTTAAACCATCTTCTATGTATAAATTAACATGATCTTTAATAGATAGAGTACTAAAGGTTTGGTGTTCTTTATTTCCTTCAACAACGATTACAATTTCTCCTTTTAAATTTTCCACAGTTTTAAGGATGTTTTCCACATTATCTCTTATAACTTCTTCATATTTCTTACTTATTTCCCTGACAATAGCTATCTTTCTATTTCCCAAAATTTCATAAATGTTATTTAAGGTTTTAATTAGTCTATGAGGTGCTTCGTATAATATTATAGGGTAGGGGTTAGATTTTAAAATTTCTAGTTCTTTTTTTCTTTTACTTTCTTTACTGTTTAAAAACCCATAAAAGGTAAACGGTCCACCACTTAAGCCTGACATAACGAAAGCCGGTATAAGAGCTGTGGGACCGGGCAAGCAAACAACATTATAACCATTTTCAATGGCATTTTTTACTAATATATAACCGGGGTCACTGATTACAGGGGTTCCTCTATCACTTACTATGGCAACATTTTTGCCTTTTTTTAAATATTCAATTTCTTTGGTTTCATTTTTATTTTCATTATATAAATGACTAGATATTAATCTTTTATTTATATCGAAATGATTTAATAATTGTTTGGTTGTTCTTGTATCTTCGGCAAATATAATATCTACTTCTTTTAAGATGTTTAAAGCTCTAATTGTTATATCTTCTAAGTTTCCAATAGGCGTTGGAACGATATATAAAGTAGGGGATCCATCATAACTTTTTTGTATCATTTATATCATCTCACTTAAAATAGTTTTTTATTTCATCTGTGTAACTGCCATCATTATTATGACTATATAAAGGTGGTAATATTTTCAATCCCTTTTTACCATTTTTTTTGCCTTCAATTAATAATATATTGGCCTCTTTATTTTTATTAGGGTAAACTAATCTTATTTTTTTAGGTTCAATGTTATATTTTCTCATAGTTATTAAAATATCAATTAATCTTTCTGGTCTATGTACTAAACCTAACGTACCACCGTTTTTTAAAAGTTTTCGCGCTATTTTTAAAATATCTTCTAAATTTAAATTAACTTCATGTCTAGCAATTGTTTTATAGTCGTTTTTATTAAATTTTGAGGTTTCTAATACTTCAAAATATGGCGGGTTACAAGTTATTATATCAAAATATTCTGAAGTGGCGGACTTGCTATATTCTTTGGCATCTTCATTAATTATAGTTATTCTATTTTCTAAATTGTTCATTTTTACTGACTCTTTAGCCATTTCACTTACTTCTTTTTGTATTTCTATACCTATAATATTGGCATTTGTTTTTGTAGATAGTATTAAAGGTATTGGAGCATTTCCAGTACCTATGTCTAATATGTTTCTAACATTTTCATTTATAGTAATAAAATTAGGTAATAAAACGGAATCTAAAGAGAAATTAAACATTTCATTATCTTGAATTATTTTAAGATTTTCATAACCCAATAAATAATTAATTACTTTCATCTTTATTCACTTCTACTATTCCGTAGTTTGGGACATCTACTTTATATTTTTGATTTAATACTTCTAAACTTATGATTGTCCCTTCACCGTGTTCAGTCATTATTTTATCACCAATTTTTTTCATGTGCTGGCGATTTTCTTCATAGTTTTCATCTTCATATTTTAGACAACACATCAATCTACCACATACACCATTGATTTTAGTTGGATTTAAAGCAATATTTTGGTTTTTTGCCATATTAATCGAAACGGCATTCAAATCTTTTAAGAATCTGGCACAGCAAAGTTTTTGTCCGCATGGTCCGTAGCCACCAATTTCTTTAGCTTTATCTCTTATTCCTATTTGACGAAGTTCTATTCTGACTTTATATATTGAAGCAAGTTCTTTAGCTAATTCTCTAAAGTCGATACGGTTATCAGCAAAGAATCTAAAAATTAGTTTGTCGCGATCGAAGGTATAGCTCGCATCGATAATATGCATTTTTAAATCTTGTTTTTCTACAAGTTGGCGACATTTTTTTAAAGCGAATGATGCATCTTTTAAATTTTTTTTATGCTTTAAGTAGTCATTTTTATTAGCTACTTTGATTACTTTTTTTAATTTATTTGTTATTCTTTCTGGATTTATTTCTATGTTTGGATTTACTACAGTTCCAAATTGCAATCCATGCTCGGTCTCAACGATGACAGTTATGTTGTTTTTTAAATTTAATTTTCCTGGGTCAAAATAATATATTTGACCATGCGGTTTGAATCTAACACCGACAACATTTATCATTATATCACTTCCTCTAATCGCATAATTAGCTTGTCCATTAATAAGCTTTGATTAATATTATATTTTATTAATTGTTTTAATTCAACTAAAACGTTAATTTTTCGGCAAATTTCTGTTTGACTGTTTTTTTCAGCAATCATTTTTATTTCATTACTTGTTTCAAATATTTCTAATGGTTTATTTAGAATATAATTTAAAACATCTTTATAATAGTTTATCATTATTTCAAAAGACATATCTATTTCTTCTTTAGTTTTTATATAATCATTCCATATTTTCCCTATATAAAGAATAGTATTTAAATGATTTTTTTCATAATAACAAACAAAATCAATAACTTTTTGAATCTTTAAATCAATTTCTTCGAAATCTAGAAGTTCTTTTTTTTGATTAAAGAGAATTTGTTTTATTTTTTCTAACCATGAAATGTTTTCTTTGGCAATATTAGTTGGTTTTAAGTTTAATATTTGACACCTTGATCTAATTGTCGATAAAACGTTGTATATGTTATCAGTTATTAAAATAGCAACTATATTATTATCTGGTTCTTCTAAAAACTTTAAAATGGAATTGGCAGCTGCTTTGTTTAATCTATCAGCTTTTTTTATGATATAAACTCTTTTATTTCCAATTAAAGCTTTAGTATTAAATTCTTTTTGTAAATTTTGAAGTTGGTCTTTTTTGATCCACTGACCATCTGGTTCAATGATTTCGATTTCCGGGAAATTTCCAGAATCGATGATCTCACATTGATGACAATTTCCACAATCTTCTTTTTGAGTTTTATTATATGGACAAAGGAGTGATTTTATAAAAGACATTACAAAGTCAAAAGAATCATAAAAACCGCCTGTTTCAATTAAATAGGCGTGAGAACATTTATCGTTTATAATAGCGTTTTTTAAAATTTTATATGCGATAGGTTGTGATCCTTTATAACTATCTAACATCTTAATTCCTCCTAATATACAACTAATCTTATAACAATTAAAAAAATAAAGGCGGGAATACTGAAAAGAGTGATTAATAATACAGTTATTAAATTAATTGGAATAATAGCGGTGGCTGGGACAATTACATTATAACCGTATAGCATGAAAAAACTCATGATAAATTTTTTGAATATTTTAAATAATTTATTAAGCATGAAACACCTCAATAAATTATATAGCAAAAAAAGTCATTTTATGAAATTGTTGTTCGATCTTCGATAGCCATTTCTAGGGTTAGAGGATCTATATAATCAATGTCAGCACCCATTGGTATACCGTGGGCAATTTTAGAAACTTTTACATTAGTTCCTTCTAACATTTTTCTAATATATAAAGCGGTTGTTTCACCCTCAACACTTGGTTTTATAGCTAATATAACTTCTTTTATATTTTCTTTTTTTATTCTATCTATTAATTTATCAATATGTATATCTTCTGGGTTGATGCCATCTAATGGAGAAATTAGACCACCTAATACATGATATAGTCCTTTATAAGATCCTATTTTTTCAAATAAGATTACATTTTTACATTCTTCAACAACACATAAAGTAGAAATGTCTCTAGATGAATCAGTGCATATTTGGCATAAATCATCTTCAGTTAAACTACCACACTTTTGGCACTTTTTTATTTTTTCTTTACCATCTTTTAGGGAAGCGCTAAAAAGATTTATTATATCTTCATCCATATTTAGGCTTGCTAAAGCTAATCTTTCGGCTGTTTTTTCACCTATACCGGGAAATTTTTTAAAACATTCAATTAAATTTAATATAGTTTTTGGATAATTCATTAGAAAAGACCTGGCATTCCTTTAGTATATTTACCCATTTTGCGTTCAGTTTCTTCGTCAATTTGATGATTAGCATCGTTTATAGCAACTAAAATCATGTCTTCTAGCATTTCTATATCATCTTTTTCCAATTTTTCTGCGTCTATTTTTACTTCGCTGACTTCTTTTGTCCCTTTAACTTTTACAGTAACAATGGAAGAATGTCCTTCAAATGTTTTTTCATCAATTTGCTTTTTTTCATTTAACATATCATTTTGTAATTTTTGAGCTTGTTTCATCATAGCTTGTATATTCATTTTTATTCCTTCTTTCTATTAATTATATTCTATGATATCTTCAAACATAGATTGAATATTATCAGTATTTTCATCGTTTTTGAAAATATCTTCAAGTTTATATGGTTCTTCTTTATAAACAAAGGATCTTAATTTTTTATTGAATTCATTTTTTATTGTTTCCCATTCGTTTATATCAGTTGCAATTAAATTATATTTTTTATTTAGTATTTTGGCAATAGTTTCTTCTAAAACCAATAAATTTTCATTGAATAAGTTTGATAATCTATCTGTTTTATATATAAATATCAGATACTTATCACTAGCAGCTTTTAGGGTACCATCTAACAAAATAGAGGCAGCATGACTATAATCTGGATTTAATAATAAGTCATTTAATTTTTCGAGTTTTTGAATAATTGAGCGCATTTCTTGTTTATTAAAATAGGCGAGGGTGTTATCTATTCTTATTTTTTTTAATTCTTTTATTTTTTCGTTTTCTTTGATATTTTTTATATGATTTTTAGGTGTTGATTCTTGATTTTTGTTTGGTTTTTGTTCGCTTTTTGGCTGGATTTTTTCATTTTTTTCACTTTCTTTTGATAATGAAATAATTTGCTTTTCTTTGCCATTATTTTTTTGAGGATTTTCGGCTAATTTTTCCACATTTTGATTGCTCTTTTCAGAAATTATTTTTATAAATGCTAATTCAAATAATAATTTGCTATTACTTGTGTTTTTCATTTCAAAAGAATATTTATTTAATATTTCTATTATATTAAATAGCTTACTGATGGTAATTTTTTTTGAAAGTTGTTCATATATTTCTATATTTTCATTTTTTTCTTTAAAATAATTTGGAGCTTCTTTGAATAAAATAATATTTCTTGAAAAATTAATCATTTCTTCGATTAATTTAATAAAATTTTTTCCTTGATCATTGAATTTATCAATTTTTTCCAAAATTATATCTAATTTTTCATCAATAATACTTTCTAATATATCGACTAAATCTTCTTCGGTTAATGTCCCTGTAATATCATGTATATCTTTTATAGTTATTTTACTTTCGGTATAGGCTCTTGCTTGATCTAACAAACCTACTGAATCGCGCATTCCACCGTCAGACTGTTTAGCAATTTCTATAATAGCATCTTGGTTTATATCAATTTTTTCTTTTTTAGCAATTTTGGTTAAATTTTTAACTATGTCATTTATACTTATTTTTTTGAAATCTAAGCGTTGACATCTAGATAATATAGTTTCAATGACTTTATGAGGATCGGTGGTAGCTAGTATAAAAATAACATGTTCTGGCGGTTCTTCTAATGTTTTTAAGAGGGCATTGAATGCACCTTGAGTTAGCATATGAACTTCGTCTATTATATAAACTTTATATTTACCATAGGCTGGCAAAAGATTAACTTTATTTTTTAACTCTCTAATTTCATCAACACCATTGTTGCTGGCGGCATCAATTTCAATAATATCACTGTTATTTTCTTGAGTACAACTTATACATTTTCCACAAGGTTGGCAATCTTTGGGATTTTCACAGTTTATTATTTTAGCAAATATTTTAGCTACACTGGTTTTTCCAGTACCTCTAGGACCAGCAAACAAGTAAGCATGATTTATTTGACCATTTATGATAGAATTTTTAATTATCTTAACGATTATGTCTTGACCACATACATCATCTAATGTTTTTGGCCTATATTTTCGATATAAGGCTTGATACATTTTACCACCTCTACTTGTTTATTATATCATATTTATTAGTTAAATAAGATTAAAATGATTTTTTAATGTATATTGTGAATAGTTTTCCACATTTTTTATGTGATAAAAATGTTTTTTGTTCTAATGCGCATCATTTTATTTTTTTTCTTTTATTTTTGAAGAATTTTTTCAATAAATCACTATAGTTTTCCACATCTTCTATTTTAATAAATTTAATTTCTTTATAATTTATTTGTTTGGTTTGCTTTGCACAATAAAAAACTGTTTTGATTCTAGCTTGTTTGATTACTTCTAAGCACATAGGACATGGTTCTAATGTTGTATAAAGTACACATTCATCTAAATGCCATGTTTTTTTCTTTTTACAAGCTTTTTCAATGGCGTTTATTTCAGCATGCTTTGTAATTATGTTTGTTTTTTCTCTTGTATTATGGCTTTTAGCTATTATTTTATCATTTTCTACAATTACTGCGCCTATTGGTATATCATCTGTTTTTAAACTTTTTTTAGCCTCTTTGAGTGCTAGAAGCATATATTCATTCATATAAATCACCTACAAAAAAGGTACACACGCTTAGAGGGCTTTAAGGCTGCTATCTTCCGATTCTGACCTGGTTCAGCCATAAGTGTTGTACCATTGATATAATATAATATTTTTTATTTTTTTTCAATAGTTTTTGGCTTTTTCCACAGTATTTTTTTGTACCAATGTTTCACGTGAAACATTAGATTAATTTGGCAAACTATTTCAAATTTATTTCATATGTTTTATAATAAAATAACTATTTTAAATATTTTTATATTTTTTTAGTATCTTTTTACATCAATGTTTCACGTGAAACATTGGATAACTTTTAAAAGCATAGACAGTATTTATAAAATATTGCCATAATTATTTTTTCTTTTAATAAATTTAAATGTTTTAAGAAAATTTGGTGTTCATCACTTTTTTATCACTATGTTTCACGTGAAACATTGCTGCTGTGGAAAAATATTTTTATATGAAAACTAGAGATACTTAAAGTAAGCAATGCTATTTTAATAATATAGAATGAACATAATAATTTTACTACTTAATTTTATTATACTTATTTTCTTTAAATTATATTAAATCTTCTATATTTTTAACTTTTTCTCTTAATAATATAAACATTTTTAATGATTTTATAATTATTTATACTAATTTTTAGCAATGTTTCACGTGAAACATTGCTGATATAGATAAAATAAACTTATTTTTTGATTTATTAATTATATTAGAGTTACTTTAAACCATCATTCAAAACATAAGATATATTTTAGCATATTTTCTTTTGAGCTATGTGGTTTTTGTTTGCTGCTTTATTTTTGTGCTTTCTAGTCTAATGTTTCACGTGAAACATTGGATAACTTTTAAAAGCATAGACAGTATTTATAAAATATTGCCATAATTATTTTTTCTTTTAATAAATTTAAATGTTTTAAGAAGATTTGGTGTTCATTACTTTTTTATCACTATGTTTCACGTGAAACATTACTGCTGTGGAAAAATATTTTTATATAAAAACTAGAGATATTTAAAGTAAGCAATGCTATTTTAATAATATAGAATAAACATAATAATTTTACTACTTAATTTTATTATATTTATTTTCTTTAAATTATATTAAATCTTCTATATTTTTAACTTTTTCTCTTAATAATATAAACATTTTTAATGATTTTATAATTATTTATACTAATTTTAGCAATGTTTCACGTGAAACATCGGATAACTTTTAAAAGCATAGGCGGTATTTATAAAATATTACCATAACACCATTTCTTTTAATAAATTTAAATGTTTAAGAATATTTGATGTTTCATTACTTTTTTATTACTATGTTTCACGTGAAACATTACTGCTGTGGAAAAATATTTTATTATAAAATATATTAAAGTGAATAAGATTATTTTAACAATAATTTTTCTTGTAACAAAATTAAAAAATTCTATACTTTTAATATTTCTAATTAATATATTATTTATAAAGTGTTTTATTCTTTGTCCTTATAAATGTAAAAATCTTTTAAATATGGTTATTTATTTCTACATTTTTTTATCTTTTTATTTCTATGTTTCACGTGAAACATAGGTGTTTTTATAAAAATGATTGAATCTTATAAATTATTTGGAGTTTAGTTCAATGTTTCACGTGAAACATTGAAAATACAAATTACATTATTTTTAGTTCTTTAAACTTTATATAAATTATACTATTTTATATGTTTGTTGCGATTTTAATTCATTTGTAGCTATGTTTCACGTGAAACATAGCTTTTTTTATGAAAAAAGACTGTAACAAACTAAATTATTACAGTCTTTGATCCAATGTTTCACGTGAAACATTAGTTAATTTTCTAAATTATCTTGATCTTCGTCAGCTTCTTCTTTAGACAATAAGGCAATACTACTAACAGTTTGATTATCTTTTAAATTAATTAATCTTACTCCTTGAGCAATTCTACCTGTTGTAGAAATTTGTTCAATTGGAAGTCTGATAATGATTCCGCTGTTTGTTATTATCATAAGATCTTCATCGCCGTTTACTATTTTAAATGATACTATGTTTCCGTTTTTGTCAGTTATATTTAAGGCTTTTACTCCTTTACTTCCACGATGGGTCATACGGTATTCGTTGATGTTTGTACGTTTTCCATAGCCTTTTTCTGTTACAACTAATATTTGACTATTAGAATCGGCAATTTCACATCCAACACATTTGGCATTACCTAATTCTATTCCTTTTACACCTGATGCTGATCTACCCATTATTCTAATTTCTTGCTCATTAAATCTAATCATGCGACCATTTGAGGCGGCAATAACGATTTCATTTTCACCAGTTGTTTTTTTGACAGATATTAATTGATCGTCATCTTTTAAAGAAATAGCTATTTTTCCACTTTTTCTTATATTTTTGAATTCTTCTATGGCTGTTCTTTTTATTAGACCGTTTTGTGTACAAAATACAATATTATGGCTGTCTTCATTTTGATTGATTTTTAACATGGCTGTTACTTCTTCATTTTTTTCAAAAGGAAGAAGATTTATGATTGGAAGACCTTTCGATTGACGACTATATTGCGGAATTTCATAACCTTTTACTCTGTAAACTTTACCCTTATTGGTAAAGAACATTAGATAATCATGGGTGGTCATGGAGATGATTTTTTCCACAAAATCATTTTCGTTGGTGGTCATTCCTTTGATACCAACTCCACCACGATTTTGAGCTTTATATGTTTCACTGGTCATTCTTTTAATATAACCTTTATTGGTTAAAGTTACTACGATGTTTTCCACAGGAATTAATGATTCATCTTCAATATAATCAATAGCTGTCATATCGATGTTTGTTCTTCTTTCATCGCCATATTTATTTTTTATTTCTAACATTTCTTTTTTAATTATTTCTAGCACTTTGGCTTCTGAAGCAAGAATTTCATTATAATATTTTATTTTTTCTAATAAATCTTTTAATTCAGATTCTATTTTTTCTCTTTCTAAACCAGTTAATCTACGTAATTTTAATTCAAGTATAGCTTCTGCTTGGGTTTCTGTTAATTTATATTTTTCTACTAATTTAGCTTTAGCTTCGGTATCAGTTTTAGCTTCTTTGATAATTTTGATAAAGTCATCAATATTATCTAAAGCTATTTTATACCCTTCTAAAATGTGAACTCTTTTTTCGGCTTTATCTAAGTCGAATTTTGTTCTTCGAATAATTACTTCCTTTTGATAATCAATGTATTTAGATATAATTTTTTTTAATCCTAATGTTCTTGGTGTGTTATTATCTAACATTAAAAGAATAATTCCATATGTTGTTTGAAACTGAGTATGTTTATATAAGTTATTTAAAACAACTTGAGGATTGGCATCTTTTTTCAAGGTAATGGTTATTTTAATGCCATTTTTTAAATCTGTGTGGTAATCGGAAATACCATCAATTACTTTTGTATGAACTAGTTCGGCAACTTTGTCCTTTAAATCTGAAGTATTTACACCATAAGGCACTTCGTCGATAATTATATAATGACGACCATTTTTTTCTTCAATGGTAGCTTTACTTCTAATGGTGATTGTTCCACGGCCGGTTTCATAAGCTTTTTTGATACCACTATTACCTAATATTGTCGCACCAGTTGGAAAATCTGGCCCTTTGATATAATGCATTAAGCCATCCACATCTATATCTGGATTATCTATATAGGCGATACAACCGTCAATTACTTCCCCTAAGTTATGTGGTGGAATATTTGTTGCCATACCAACGGCAATTCCCATGGTACCATTTACTAATATATTTGGAAATCTAGATGGTAGAATAGATGGTTCTTTTTCAGATTCGTCAAAGTTTGGAACAAAATCCACTGTGTTTTTATTAATATCTCTTAATAACTCTAAAGAAATTTTTGATAATCTTGATTCAGTATAACGCATGGCTGCGGCACCGTAACCTTCAATGTTTCCAAAGTTACCGTGACCATCAACTAACATGTAACGATAGCTAAAATCTTGAGCCATACGAACCATAGCTTCATAGATACTTGAATCACCATGTGGGTGATATTTACCCATGACATCTCCAACTATACGCGCACTTTTCTTATGTGGTTTATCTGGAGTGTAACCAGATTCATACATTGAATATAATATACGACGATGTACAGGCTTAAGTCCGTCTCGCAAATCTGGAAGCGCTCTTGACTTAATAACACTCATGGAATATTCAATAAATGAGCTTTCAATTTCATTAACTATATTATTTTCTTCTAATCTATCTCTTGTGTGATCCATATGTTACCTCCTATACATCTATTGTTTCAGCATAAACAGCATTTTCTTCGATAAATTTTCTTCTTGGTGCAACTTCTTCTCCCATAAGTTTTGAAAATGCTTCATCGGCTGCCATAACATCGTCTAGTGTGATTTTTCTAAGAACTCTTGTATTTATGTCCATGGTTGTTTCATTTAATTCTTCAGCATCCATTTCACCTAAACCTTTCATACGCATTAAATCATATTTAGTATTTGGGTTTAAAGAAGCTAGATATGAATCTCTTTCCTCTTCGTTTAAGACATATTTAATAGTTTTTCCATGTTTAATGCAGAAAAGTGGTGGCTGAGCGGCATAGACATGCCCAGCTTCAATAATAGGTCTAAAGAAACGATAAAATAGGGTAAGTAATAATACTCTAATGTGTGAACCATCAACATCGGCATCGGTCATGATTATTATTTTATGATATCTTAGTTTATTCAAGTCAAATTCTTGACCTATTCCAGTACCAAAAGCCGTGATGATTGTTCTTATTTCTTCATTAGATAGGGCTCTATCTAATCTAGCTTTTTCCACATTTAAAATTTTTCCTCTAAGAGGTAAAATAGCTTGAGTCATGGAATCTCTACCTTTTATAGCTGACCCGCCAGCTGAATCTCCCTCGACTAAGAAAATTTCACATTTTGATGGATCTTTATCTTTACAATCTACTAGTTTTCCACCAAAATTTATAACGTCTAAATCACTTTTTCTTCTAGTTAATTCTCTAGCTTTTTTGGCAGCAACTCTAGCACGAGCGGCAGTCATATTTTTTTCAATGATAATTTTAGCTTCGTCAGGATTTTCTAATAAATATCTTTCAAAACCTTCTGAAAATACTTTATCAGCTAGTTTTCTAACTTCAGAATTACCTAAACGTCCCTTAGTTTGACCTTCAAATTGAGGATTTGGATGTTTACAAGAAACAATCATAGTTAAGCCTTCTTTAACATCGTCACCACTTAATGAATCATCTTTTTCTTTTAACATGCCTGTTTTCCTGGCATAACTATTAATTACTCTAGTTAGAGCTCTTCTAACTCCTTCTTCATGAGTTCCACCATCATGAGTATTGATATTATTTACAAAAGAATAAATATTACTTGTGTAACCAGTATTGTACTGCATTGCAACTTCGAAGAAAACACCTTCATCTTCACCTTCTAGGTGAATAATATCATTTTGAATTGGCGTTTTATTTTTATTTAAATATTTAACATATTCACTTATTCCACCTTCATAATGAAAGGTTTCTCCAGTTGTATCTTCTTCATCTCTGTCATCTCTTAAAGTTAATTTTAAGCCTCTATTTAAGAAAGCTAATTCTCTAGTTCTGACTTTTAATGTTTCATAATCAAAAATATCTGTATCAAAAATATCGGCGTCTGGTTTAAAAGTAACGGTTGTTCCAGTTCTATTTGGATCGCACTCACCAATAACAGTTAATTTTTGATCAATGTGTCCACCATTTTTAAATTTGGCTTCATAGATTTGGCCACCATGATAAACTGTTACAACAGTCCAGCTAGATAAGGCATTAACGACAGATGCTCCAACACCGTGGAGTCCACCAGAAACTTTATACCCGCCACCACCGAATTTACCACCGGCATGGAGAACAGTATAAACAGTTTCAACCGTTGATAAGCCTGTCTTAGGGTGAATTCCCACAGGAATTCCACGACCATTATCTTTTACAGTTATAGAATTACCTTTATTGATAACGATTTCAATCGCATCACAAAAGCCCGCTAGGGCTTCATCAATACTGTTATCAACGATTTCCCATACTAAATGATGAAGTCCTTTAACATCAGTTGTTCCAATATACATTCCTGGTCTTTTTCTAACAGCTTCTAAGCCTTCTAAAACTTGTATATCGGAGACATCGTAGTGTTCATTGTTTTCGTTCATTTTTCCACCTCTGTTTCCTTGATTTTTCCATTTTCTATATGGATGAGTTTAGCTGTGGTTAGGAGTTTTTTATCAATGCTGTCTAAATCAGTTGTTGTAATTATTACTTGCATATCACCTGTTATATGTTTTAAAAGATTGTTTTTTTTATTACTATCTAAATCACTGAAGATGTCATCTAATAAAATGATTGGATTTGTCCTTTTAAAATCTTTTAAAATTTCTATCTCAGATAATTTTAAAGCTATTATAGCCATTTTTTGCTGCCCCTGAGAGCCAAATTCTCTTAAGTTGTTATCATCTATATCAAAAGTAAAATCATCTCTGTGAGGGCCATATAATGTCGATTTAAAGCGTATTTCTTTATCTAAATGATCTTTATAAGCTTTTTCTAACGTTTTTTTAATGGTTTCTTTGTCAAAATTTTCCAAATTTATAGAAGGATGATATTTTATATTAAACCCTTTTATACCGGCAATTTCTTCAAAGATAGGTGGACAGATTTTATTTAGCTTTTCCACATATTTGTTACGCATTTGATAAATAAAAATACTTTTATTTATTAAATAATCAGTTAAAATATTAAAATAGTTTAAATCGATAGGCATATTTAAATTTAATTCTTTTAAATATTCATTTCGCAATTTTAAAAGTTTATTATAATCATTTAAAGCACTATAATAATTGGGTGAAATTTGTGATAATTCCAAATTAAAATATTTTCTTCTTTCATTTGGATTTCCTTTTATTAAATTTAAATCTTCAGAAGAAAAAATTATGACATTCATTTTTTCAATGTAGTTTGATAATTTTGTTTGAATTTTGCCATCAATTTTTACTTGTTTTTTTGTTTTCATTAGATTTATTTCTAAATTATAGGAAATATCTTTCTGTAATTTACCTTTAATAATAGCTTTTTCTTCACCTGATTTGATTAAATTGTCAGATGTAAATGAGCGGTGAGATGTGGTAAAACCTAATAAATATATACTTTCTAACAAATTAGTCTTTCCTTGTCCATTAAGTCCATAAATTATATTTAATTTATCAGATAGATTTAAAAGCAAGGAAGAGTAGTTTCGAAAATTTTTGATTTCAAGAGTTTTTATTATCATGATTTACCTCACTTACTATTTAGGTGCTACTATTTTAATCATTATAGTGTTTTACATACTCCTATACCTCATAACCATTATATCACAAAATAGGCTTTTTTAAGCAGAAATAGCCTATATTTAGGCTATTTTAAATTAAATTTTGCGACTTTTTAGAACTAATAGCAGTTTTGTTGCTCTTAATACTTGATTTTCAAATGATTCATATGAAATATTTAAGGTTATAGATGTATTATTTTTAAATATAACCATGACTCTATTACCACTTTTTTGATAGTTAGAAATGTTTTTTAAAGAAATCCATATACAGTTATTATTTTCATATGATGAAGTAGGGAAAAAAACAATTTCTCTTGTTTCTTCTATTATAATAGGAAGTTTATATTTACTACCTAAAATGGATTTTGAAGCACTTTGGCGACCTTTAAAAGAGCTACCATAATAACAACAACTATAATTTAAAATATCTTGAACAGAATTCAAAACATTATAATTATTATTTTCTTCAATGATTTGCGCTGACATGTTATCATTTGGGACAAGAGCACACGTTTTGCTATTAATTTCATATAATTCTTTAAGCATAAAACCTTCCTTTCAAAAAAAGATAACTCTCTTATACTCTTAATAATAGTCGAAATTTGCCATATTTTGTCAGAAAAGGTTAATTTTAAAAAAAAGAACTATTTAATAAGTTCTTATAGGTAGGATTAATTGAATTAAATCATCGCTTTCAACAGTTTTTAATATTATTGGTTTTATTTCACCATTAAACATTAGTTCTATTTCTTCTGATTCTAAAGCTTTAACAGCTTCCATCATAAATTTTGAATTAAAAGCGATTTTTATTTCACTATCTTCATTTTTATCTATGTTTATCTTTTCTTCGACATTTCCTATTTCTGGAATATTTGAAGAGATAATAGCTATATCTTTATTTGTTTCAAATTTAATGGTATTTTTATCGCTTTCGTTTGTTAATAAAGAGGCACGATCAATAGCACTGTATAAATCATCATATTTTACTTTCATGGTTAATTCGTAGGTTGTAGGGATTAATTTAGATGTATCTGGATAAGTACCACTAATTAATCTAGTCATCATAGTTATTTGATCAAACTTAAATATTACTTTATTAGCAAAAATATGCATTTCAATATTATCTTCATCATTGTTCATTAGTTTTACTAGTTCATTTAAATTTTTAGTTGGAATAATTATATTAGAATTTTCTACAGTATTGTTTGTTAATTTAATTTTTTTAATAGCTAAGCGGTATGAATCAGTAGCAGTACATTCTAAATTATCGTTTGTTATTTTAAAATTTATACCGGTTAAAGCTGGTCTTGATTCACTAAGTGATGTTGCAAAAGCAGTTTGATTTATTATTGTCTTAAATAGTTTTTGATTTAAAATTATAGGATTAGTATTGAACTCTAATTCTAAGTCTGGAAATTCATTAACATTACTACAGTTTAATGTAAATGATGAATTATGAGTTGTAATATAAAGTTTAGAGTCTATTACTTCTTCTAAATTAATAATTTCATTAGGTAGTTTTCTAATAATATCATAAATATATCTTCCTGCTACAACTATTTCGCCAGTAGAGTCTATTTTAGTTATATATTTTTTATCGATAAAAGTTTTTATTGAGATATCTCCATCAGTACTCATTAAATATAAACCTTCGTCAGTTAGATCAAATTTTATACAATTTAATATTGGTCTTAAATTTTTATTTGAAATTCCTCTTATTACGTAATTTAAATGTTCTAAAAGAATATTTTGTTTTATTTCTAATTTCATATTGTTTCCTCCTTTTTGTTTATTTAATAGTTTATTTTTATTATAAGTGTGGATAAGTGTGGAAAAGTAGATGTTTATATTGTTTTTTAAGGACTTATATGGTGTTGAAAAATTGTTGATAACTTATTTTTTTACACTATTTTATTTGATTTATAATTTTTGAAATTTCTACTTCTAAATTTTTATCTTTTTTTAACTCTCTTTTTATTTTGGCAACGGAATGCATAACGGTAGTATGGTCTTTACCACCAAATTCACTACCTATTTTGGGCAATGATTCTTTTAGATGAACCCTACAGATATACATGCCTATTTGTCTTGGAACAGCTATTTTTGAGAGTCTTTTTTTAGATTTAATGTCATCGACAGTAATATTATAATTATTGGCTACTAATTGAATGACTTGATCTATTTTATTTCTTGAAATGACATTTTTACCTATATAATCTTTTAATGATTCTATGGCAAGTTCTAAGGTAATTTCTGAACCATTCATTATTGTTGCGTAAGCAAATACTCTAGTTAAAGCACCTTCTAGTTTTCTTATATCGGTGCGACAGTTATTAGCAATGTATTCTTTAACTTCTTCAGGCACATAACTACCAATACCTTGTGCTTCAATTTTTTTGTTTAATATTTTCATTCTAAGTTCGAAATCTGGTGGTAAAATATCGATTGTTAATCCCCAATTAAATCTTGTTCTAAGTCTATCTTCTAATTTTTTTAAATCGTCAGGTGATCTATCTGATGAAATAATTATTTGTTTATTTTTATTGTGTAATTCGTTAAAGGTGTTGAAAAATTCCTGCTGAGTTTTACTGGCAATTTCTAAATATTGAATATCGTCAATCATTAAAACGTCAATGTCACGGTATTTCTTTTTAAAATTATCCACAGCTTTGAAATTACTTGTTTCACTTTTTCTATAAATATTTAAAAAATCATCTACAAATTTTTCACTTGTAACATATAAGACTTTTTTATTTGATGTGGCCATAATGTAATTTCCAATCGCATGCATTAAATGTGTTTTTCCAAGACCACTATTACCATATATGAAAAGTGGGTTATACATAGCTCCCGGTTTTTCGGCTACGGCTAGAGCAATAGCTTTAGCAAATTTATTGCTTTCACCTGATACAAAATTATCGAAAGTATATTTATTATCTAATCCACTTTCAAAAATTGCATCATTATTATCATTTATATTTTCTATTTTTTCTTCATTTATTTCATCTGGTGTTACATATTTAAATTTAAAGATTGATCCAGTAACTTCCATAAAGGTTTCTTTTATTATTTCTCCATAATTTTCACTTAAATGTTTTTTGTGTACATCTAATGGAACTTCAACTATGGCAAATTCGTTATTTAAATCAATTAATTTAGTGTCTTGAAACCAAGTTTGAAATAAAACGGGTTTTAATTTTATTTCAATTTTAGACAAAAAAACAGACCACATGTTTTCTAAATCCATACTACTACCCCCACATTAAACAATCTACATATTCATTTTACAATAAATTTACATTTTTTTCTATAAAAACTGTGGAAAAAGTCAAAAAAGTTTTAAACAACCGTTTTTTGTCGAAATATTTGGATTTGTGTTAGATTTCCACATAAATTGTGGAAAAAAACTTTTGCACTTTTGTGTATATTTTATTTTTTTACACATATGTTGAAAAATGAAAAATTTAGTTTATAATATAATGAAAATTGATGTGGATATTAAATGTGTATAAATTTAATGAATATTTTTACTGTGGAAAAAATGACTATTGCTTTTTAGATTGTTTTTTGATATAATTGTGAGGATTTTTTAACAAAAAAAAGTTTGATAAATTGACAAATAGTAGTTTTATCTATATAATTTATTAAGCAAAAAGAAATTAGGAGGTGTAATCATGTCAAAAAGAACATTTCAACCAAATACTCGTAAAAGAAGTAAAAAAATGGGATTTTTTGCGCGAATGAAAGCTGGTATTGTAAGTAGAAGAAGAAAAAAAGGCCGCAAGGTATTATCTCATTAATTTGCCACTGCTGGCTTGCAGTGGCTTTATTAGTAGTTTATAGGTGATATGAGTGAAAAAAATAAATATTGTTAAAGAAAATCGAGACTATAATAGAATTATTAACAGTAATAGGCCATTTAAGTATAAAGATTTTATTATATATATAGATAAAAAAGAGCCATCAGTTTACCGTTTTGGTTTTTCTGTCGGTAAAAAAATAGGTAATGCAGTGACTAGAAATCACATTAAAAGGCAACTTAAGGAAATTGTTTCAAAAAATGACTATAAAAATAACTTTGATTGTATTATAATAGTTGGTAAAGGAATTTTAAAATTAAGTTTTAATGAAATGACAGAAAATTTAAATTTCGCTTTAAAAAAATTAAAAATAGTAAAGGAGCAAAAAGATGCGTAAAAAAATAAGTTTTATCTTATTAATTGGTATTTTAACTTTATCGCTTTCTGGATGTACCAGTTATGTTAAAGATAAAGATGGAAATCCGGTAAAAGAAGCTACTACAGGTCAGACTCTTGCTTCTAATATACTTTGTAGACCAACTAATAGTGATGTTGTTAAAACGTATAAAAAAAATGATATTGATATTAAAGATTTACCTAAATGTTCTGATTTTACTCCCGCTTCCGGTGAATATGGTGGTATATGGGAAACAGTATTTATTAAACCTTTAAGTTGGTTTATTATTAAAGTAGGTGAATTTTTAGGTAATTATGGTTTAGCTATTATTGCTGTAACTATAATTATACGTTTAATTATTTTTCCAATTAGTAAAAAGTCTGCTTTGCAATCTGAAAATATGAAGTTTGCTCAAAAAGATTTAGAAAAGTTAGAAAGAAAATATCGTGGACGTGATAGTCAAGAAGATCAGATGATGAAAGCACAAGAGATGATGGGAATTTATAAAAAATACGATATTAATCCTATGTCTGGTTGCTTATTTGCTTTTATTCAAATGCCACTTTTCTTTGCTTTTTTAGAAAGTTTGAATAGAATACCTATTGTTTTTGAAGGAAAATTTTTAGGTTATAATTTAGGAATGAGTCCTTTTGTTAAATTGTTTGGAGGAAATTTTGATTTTGCAGTCTTCGCTCAAAGTTTTACTAATGGTGGTTGTATTTATTTATTATTACCAATTTTAGTTGGGCTTACAACATTCTTTTCATTTAAATTAAATTCAGGTGTTAGTAGTGGAAGTGAAGAGCAAAGACACCAAATGAAAATTATGATGAATGTAATGCTTGTGTTTATTGTAATTACTTCATTTACAATGCCAACAAGTATTATTATATATTGGGTAACTGGTAGTTTATTTACCATTATTCAAGCTGAAGTGATTAGGAGGATGAAAGAGAATGTTAGAGGTAGTAAAAAAAGAGGCAAAAACAAAAGAAGAAGCGCTTAATAAATGTTTAGAACAATTAAATGTTAATTCTAATGAAGTTTATTTTTACATTGAAGAGAGTGCTTCTGGACTTTTTGGAAAAAAGAAATATACAGCTTTTGTAGTAACGAAATATGATGTGAAAGAATATATTAAAGAGTTTTTGAATGATTTAGCTAAAAAAATGAATACTTCATTTAATATTGAAGTTACCGAAAAAGATGGAATTATTTCGGTAATCATTATTACTGATGATAGCAGTGTTTTAATTGGTAAAGAGGGTAGGACTTTGAATGCTATTCAAACAATTTTAAGACAATCACTTAGAAAATATGGAAATTTTGATATTAAAGTTAATTTAGATATTTCTGGCTATAAATTAAAAAGAGAAAAAAATATTGAAAGAGAAGTTAGAAAGATTGCTAGAGAAGTTTTAAAAACTAAGATTGAAGCGAAGTTAGATCCTATGAACTCTTATGAAAGAAGAATTGTTCATACAATTATTGCTTCTTATGATGGACTTTCAACTCAAAGTGAGGGAGAAGCACCTAATAGATATGTAGTTATTAAGATTAAAGAAGATTAATTTTCTTCTTTTTTGTTTAAATGATTTTATAGATGTGATATTATTTAAAATAGAGGAGGAAGTTATGAAAAAAGGTTTTAATAATAAAAAGTATGTTGAAGTTCAAAGTAAAAGAATAAAAGAGAAAATAAATGAATTTGATAAATTGTATTTGGAATTTGGTGGAAAACTTTTTGATGATTATCATGCATCTAGAGTTTTACCTGGTTTTGAACCTGATTCTAAAATTAAAATGTTACTTGAATTAAAAGATATTACAGAAATAATCATGTGTATTAATGCGAAAGATATTGAAAGAAAAAAGATACGTGCTGATTATGGTATTACATATGATATGGAAGTCTTGAGGTTAATTGATGAATTTACAAATTTAGGTTTATCAGTTAACAGTGTGGTTATTACTTTATATACGGGAAAAGAGAGCAGTAAAAAATTTATTAATCAATTAGAAAAAAGAAATATTAAGACGTATGTACATACTCCCACTAAAGGTTATCCAACCGATGTGGATATAATTGTTTCAGATGAAGGATATGGGGCTAATCCTTATATTAAAACGACAAAAAAATTAGTTGTTGTAACAGCACCTGGACCTTCTAGCGGTAAATTAGCAACTTGTTTATCTCAGCTTTATCATGAATATAAAAGAGGGGTTAAAGCGGGTTATGCTAAATACGAAACTTTTCCTGTTTGGAATTTACCCTTAAAACATCCTGTTAATGTGGCATATGAAGCAGCGACTGCTGATTTAAAAGATGTTAATATGATAGATTCATTTCATTTAGAAAAATATGGTGTTACGGCGGTTAATTATAATAGAGATTTAGCTGTATTTCCTGTTTTAAAAGCTATTTTGTACAAAATAACTGGTGAAAACATTTATTATTCTCCTACTGATATGGGGGTTAATATGATTGGTTTTTGTATTGATGATAACGATGTTATTTCTTCAGCAAGCAGACAGGAAATTATTAGAAGATATTATAAGGCTTTGTGTGATTATAAAACCGGAGATGCGGATGAATATGTTTATAAAAGGATTAAAATTTTAATGAATGAACTTGAAATTGATCCTTTGAAGGAAAGAAAAGTAATTGATGTTGCAAGAAATAAAAGTAGTAATGAAGATTTACCTGTTATTGCTATGGAACTTTCTAATGGTAAAATAATTACTGGCAAAAAAACAGAAATATTAAGTCCTGCTAGTAGTTTAATTTTAAATGCTATAAAAGAACTAACTAAAATTCCCGATGATGTTGATTTACTTTCTAAATCTGTTTTAGAACCTATTTTAAAACTTAAACCTTTAGGTAATCATACTTCTAATTCTTTAAATTTGGAAGAGGTTTTAATTGCTCTTTGCATTTGTTCAGCTACTAATCCTATTGTTAAAAAAGCTTTGAAAAATTTAAGTAAGTTATCTGGCTTAGAAGCCCATGCTTCTTTTATGGTTTATAATGGTGATTTAAATACTTTAAAAAAACTTAACATTAATTTAACTTGTGATCCTGTATTTTATTCTAATAATTTGTTTATGAGTGAATAAAACGATAATTTGTTTATTGCTTTGTTTGTGCTATAATATTTTGGAAAAGGAGCTAATTATGCGTAAAAAAAATATTACAAAAGAAGTAGCAAGTGATAAAGAGTATTTAGATATTGTCGCGCCAATTCTTGGTTCTAAAGAATTTTTAAAAAGAAAAGAATGGTTACATCATGAAAATTGTTCACTTTATGAACATTGTTTGGTTGTTTCTTATTTGTCTTATAGAATTTGTAAGAAAAGAAATTGGAACTATAAAGATGCGGCTATTGGTGGGTTACTTCATGATTTTTATAAAGAACCGTGGCAAGATCATATATATGATAAAGTACCTTTTTTTAAGAAACATGGGTTTGTTCATGCACATGAGGCAATGGAGAATGCTTATAAGTATTTTCCAGAACTTATGAATGAGAGGATTGCAAACATAATTGAAAGACATATGTTTCCATTAAATATTATTCCTCCAAAATATAAAGAAGGTTGGGTTGTTACATATGCTGATAAAAGGCTTTCCATGGATGTTGTTATTGATTTAAAAGCTTTACCAAAATATTTAGGTTTAGCTAGAATATTTTATAAAATCAAATTATTTTTTAAAAGGTAGGTGAGATTATGGATGATACTATTGCAGCTATTTCAACAGCTCAAGGAGTTGGAGCTATTTCTATTATTAGAGTGAGTGGTGATAAGGCTATAGATATTGTTAGTAACATTTTTTCTAATAAAAATTTTAGGAAAGCATCTAGTCATACTATTCACTATGGTTATATAATGGATGGAAATGAAAAGGTTGATGAAGTTTTAGTTACAATTATGAGAGCGCCTAAAACTTTTACTAAAGAAGATATTGTAGAAATAAATGCGCATGGCGGTATTATGACTACTGATAAGATTTTAGAATTATTATTAGTTAATGGTTGCCGACTTGCAGAACCGGGTGAGTTTACTAAAAGGGCTTTTTTAAATGGTAGAATTGATTTAACGGAAGCAGAAGGAATTATGGATTTAATTAATTCTAAAACTGATATTTCCCGGAAAATAGCTTTGAATCAAGTTGGTGGTAAGGTTTCTTCAATGATACGAAATCTTAGGAATGAACTTGCTATGATTATTTCTAATATAGAAGTTAATATTGATTACCCTGAATATGAAGATATAGAAGAGATGACTATAGATAAAATTAATAGTAATTTAAGTGATCTTGAAAATAAAATTGATAAGATTTTAAAAGAAAGTAAAAATGGTGAGGTTTTAACTAACGGTATAAAAACAGTTATTGTTGGCAAACCGAATGTTGGTAAAAGTAGTTTACTTAATAAATTAATTGGAGAAGAAAAGGCAATTGTAACAGATATTAGAGGAACAACTCGTGATAGTGTGGAAGCAACTTTAAGAATTGATAATTTGATTTTGAATTTAATTGATACAGCTGGAATTAGAAAAACAGATGATGTTGTTGAAAGCATTGGTGTTGATAAAAGTATTAAATTAATCGATCAAGCTGATTTGATTTTGTTTGTTGTTAATTATAATGAAAAATTAAGTAGTGAAGATTTAGCTATTTTAGATAAATTGAAAGATAAAAACTATATAACGATAGTTAATAAATGTGATTTAGATAAAAAAATAGATGATGATAAACTAGATAATACTGTATATGTCAGCGCTTTGAAAGATACTAATATTGATGATATTGGTAAGAAAATTAAAAATATATTCAATTTGGAAAAAATAGAAACTACTGATTTAACTTATTTAACTAGTGCGAGAAGTTTATCTATTTTAAGAAAAGTACTTGATAGTGTTAAAGCTGTTCATGAAGGTATAGAAAGAAATTACCCAATTGATATGGTGGAAATAGATTTAAAAGATATTTGGAATTTACTAGGCGAGATAATTGGCGAAAGTTATGATGAAGAGTTGTTAGATAATTTATTTAGTAGATTTTGTGTTGGAAAATAAATTATTGGTTAGGAGGAATATTATGTGGGGTCCAGTCATTGAAGATTGGGGTAAAGGTGATAGTGATTTATCGTTAAATAAACCAGATTTTATTGATAATGCGTCTTATGATTTGGATGCTATTATACAGAAAATAGATATAGAAATAAATAATTTGCAAGAATTAAAAGATTATCTTATTCATATAAAAGGTTGTTTTAGTAAATCTCAAGAATTAGGAAAAAACGCAAAAAGTCTTATTTTAAGAAAATAATGAGATTATTTTAAATGAAATTAAAAGTCTTTTACCAAACGCATATATTTGTAATTTAGATGGTTTTATTATTAAATAATTATGTTAGTTTAATTGACTAACTTTTTTTCTTGTTGTAGAATTATCTTTAGTATTTGGTGGTGATTTAATGAATTATGAAGTTATAGTTGTAGGTGGTGGTCATGCTGGTTGTGAAGCTGCTTTGGCTACGGCGAGAAAAGGACATAAAACATTACTTGTAACTGGAAATATTAATAATATTGCTGATATGCCTTGTAATCCATCTATAGGTGGTAGTGCGAAGGGTATTGTAGTTAGAGAAATAGATGCTTTGGGCGGTGAAATGGGAAATAATGCGGATAAGAGTTTACTACAAATAAAAATGCTTAATACGGCTAAAGGTCCTGCTGTTAGATCTTTAAGGGCTCAAGCTGATAAAATTACTTATCCTAAAAATATGATTAATACTTTGAAGAATACTGATAATTTAGATATTAAAGAAGCATTGGTTAAAGATGTTATTACACCTGATAATAAAGTTAGTGGTGTTTTACTTGAAAATGGTGAGATTATCAATAGTAAAATTGTTATTTTAACTACTGGTACTTATATGAATGCGGATATTATGGTTGGTGATACTAGACATAGAGAAGGTCCTCATGGAGAGAAGCCATCTAATTATTTAAGTGATAATTTAGCTAAAAAAGGTTTTATTAT
>CALVWP010000003.1 GCA_944367495.1 uncultured Bacilli bacterium | reverse complement strand
TAAGAGTAACAGGAACGACGTTAAAAGATTATACTGAAGGAGCAGTATTCATGTATGATGGGAAAACAGGATTAAGCAGCACCACATGGCAAGATCAAAGTGGGAATAATCGAAATGGAACATTAGTGGGAGCCATTAAAAGTGGAGATGCTTTATACTGTGATGGAGTTAATGATTATGTTAGTATAGGTCAGTTAAATTACCCAGCAGTTACTTTAGAAAGTAGTTTCAGTGTTAAGCAAATAAACAATACTGCTCCTAATAATCAGTTGATTTCTAATTTCGAATTGGGAGGTTATGGGTTATATATTCAAACTAGTACAAAAAAATTTGTGGCTTCTGTTTACAAACAAAATGGCTACAGTCCGGTGGAAAGTGCGGCACTTCAATTAAATCAGGCATACTATGGTGCCGGTAGAATAAATAATACTTATACAAAAGTTACTTTAAATGAAGCCACCAATACAGTTAATCTTTCAAAAAATATAACTTATCCTCAAAGCAACACTTATTTGTTTTTATGTGCTAATCCTAAAGGATCTTCTCTAGATCCGAATCCAGCCAATACTGAGTTTTTCAACGGTTACATCTATACAGCTAGAATGTATTCCAAAGTATTAACTGATGATGAACTTCAAAAGCACTATGTCATAGATAAATGGAGGTATAATTTCTAACATGAAAAAAATAGTAATTATAGCAAGTTTAATAATTGTTTTGATAATTGGTTTAATTTTAACTTTAAAAAAAGAAAATAAAGAAGAAAATATTAAACCAAAAGAATTATTAATTCAAAATGAAAAAATAGAAATTATAAATGATGAAGTGTTTATTGAAGCCACACTAACAAATAAAAACAAAGAAAGCATTAAATTAGATAATGTAGATATCATTTTACTAAATCAAAACAAAGAAGTTTTAAAGGTAAAAAGTGAAGTAAACAAAACTTTAAAACAAAACGAAAGTATTAAAATCTCATCTCAAACCAAATCCGGTTTAAATAATAATGAGAATTATCATTTAAAAATAAAATATTAAGTCCAAAATTGGACTTTTTCTATATATATTATTGTAAAATTACAAACATTTAAGTTATAATAAATTACAAGGTGATTTTTATGACAGGTAAAATAATAGAACTTATGAAACAAGGCCATATACTTGTTCCAACCGCACTTCTTCAAAATTATAAAAAATTAAAATTAACTGATAAAGAGTTAATTGTTTTAATCTATTTATTAGGAGTAAGGGAATTTGATCCAGAGAAAATGTCTAAAGATTTAAAGATCAAAACAACAGATGCTTTAAAATTAGTCGATAGCTTAACCAGTAAAGATATAATGAAAATATCAGTAAAATCTGGTAAAGTATGTGAAGAATATATTGATTTAGATGAAATGTACAATAAATTGGCTATGAATATAATTAATGATAAAGAGGAAACACCGAAAATTACAATATATGATAAATTTGAAAAAGAATTCGGTAGAACCTTAAGCCCAACAGAATATGAAATAATAGGTGCATGGTTGGATAGTAATTATACCGAGCAATTAATTTCTTTGGCCCTTAAAGAAGCCGTTTATAACGGCGTTACAAACTTAAGATATATTGATAAGATCTTGTCACAGTGGCATAAAAAAGGTATTAAAAATGAAAATGATATAAAAAAAGAAAGAGAAATAAGAAATAAACAAAAGCAAAAAAAGGAAGTGTTTGATTATGATTGGCTCAATGAAAACGATTGAGAATTATCTTGATGAATTATTTCCAAATCCTAAATGTGAGTTAAATTATACAAAAGACTATGAATTACTACTCGCAACTATGTTAAGTGCTCAAACGACCGACAAAAGAGTTAATTCTGTAACGGAAGTTTTATTTAAAAAATACCCTACATTAAAAGACTTATCACAAGCTAATATTATTGATGTTCAAAATATTATAAGGCCTATTGGAACATATCATAAAAAAGCTCAGAATTTAATTGAAATAGCTAAAAAATTAAACGAAGATTACAATGGTAAATTACCAAACAACAGAGAGTACTTAGAAACTTTACCAGGTGTTGGTAGGAAAACTACTAATGTAGTTTTAAGTAATATATTTAATGTTCCATGTATTGCCGTTGACACTCATGTATCAAGAGTTAGTAAAAGGTTAAATTTAGCTAAAGAAAGTGATAATCCAAACCAAATAGAAAAAAAATTAAGTAAAAAATTTAAAAAAGAAGATTTAGGGAAAAGACACCATCAACTTGTATTATTTGGTAGATATTACTGCACAGCTAGAAATCCTAAATGTGAAAATTGCCAGTTAAAAGAGTTATGTAAATATTATAAAAAGCTATAAATTGAATTAAATGCTCAATACGACATTTATTCAAAACTATAGCTTTTTTTAAAAGGGAATAGACTTAACTATTCCCTACAATAACAGTTCGCGTTAGGGTTGTTACTCTAACCCCATTATAAGATACTTTATAATTAAATTCATAAGTGCCAGGAGTATTGGTGATTAAATTTTCCCATGAACTAGTAACATCACTACCGGCAGATAATACTGTTAAAGAAATTTCCACTTCATCGCTATTAGTAATATCTTCACCATCTAATGTAACTTTAACTGGTATAGATGGTTCTGAATAAGGATCACCTAATGTTAGTTCAATTGAACTGCGACCCATCAAAGTAGCTGTAACATCACTAGATGATACACCTTCATAATCAACCTTAACTTCAACCCCAGAGCTTTCAGCTCCACTAAAGTTAGAATAACTTGCTTTAACTATTAAAGTAGGCGATGATGTATTCGGTAAAGTCACTGTTGCTGAATTACCACTTACACTTGATAGTAATTTTAAGCCCCCACTAGTTTTATTATAAATATTATAAACAACATTTCCAAGTCTTCCGTTGTTAAATGACATTACATAAGATAAATATGTATTTCGGTCTTTTGAAAGAGCAAAAGCTTTACTAATAAGTGGAGACCAATAATCTTTATTTAATGCGTCTGGAGTGCCAATAGCATTCCAAGTAAGTGTAGCTTTATTTCCACTAACGCTGGCTTTTAAATTAGATACATTTGATAAAGTGTTAAATCGTGCTGAAACTTCAGTTGGTTGCCCATCTTCTTTAAATAATTCAGTTGTTTTCATATCGTTTGGTGTATTGGCACTTGGAAGCATTGAATAACCTGTATTTCTCTCAACTGTAACTTCCACCACACCTTCTGGTCTTTCAAACTTAACGTCCTTATCGAAGAAGTTTTCAGCTACTGCTTTAAATAATCGTGAATTTTGACTAGAGCCAAATCGATTATGTCCTTCATTTAAATTTTCATAACCATACCAAACAGCGATTGAATATTCTGAATTATAACCAGCAACCCATAAATCATTAACGGCATTGCTAGGTAGCTTTCTTGCTTCCATAGTTTTTTCATCAAAGTTAGTTGTTCCAGTTTTAGCTGCAAATTCTGCTCCGTTGATATTGTTGTATCTGCCTAATGCATCTTGACCAGTATCAATAAGCATGTCAGTAACCATATAAGCAGTTTCTTCACTCATTGTTTTATTCTTTTTAAAATCATTTTCAAAAATTTCTCCATTTTCGTCAAACTCGATTTTAGTAAATGTATGTGGTTCATTATAGGTACCACCATTACCAAAAGCGGCATAAGCTGCTGCTACAGTCATTGGTGATTCACCAGTGTAACCACCAATTGCATGAGCCTCATGAAGTTTTCCATTACTTTGTATCTCTGGTGATAACCCTAAGTTAGTAACAAATTCTTTAATGTCTTCGTTATTTACACTTTGGAAAGTTTTTAAAGCTGGAATATTACGAGAATCGACTAAAGCTTCTCTTATTGTAATAATTCCCTTATATCTTCCATCCCAGTTATTAATTTCCGTTCCATCACTATATGTTGTCTTATCGTCAATTATTGGATGGTTAGTATTCCAATTCAAATATTCTATAGCTGGACCATAATCAAATAATGGTTTAGCCGTAGAACCGATTTGCCTTTTGATATCAGTTGCATTATTATATGACTTGGCATCAGTTTTATTTCTTCCACCACCGATAGCTACTATTTCACCAGTTTTTGTTTCCATAGCAATAATACCAGCTTGAACTTTATCGTTTTCCCATTTATAATCGCTTGAGCCATCCATAATAGCCGCAATCTCATCTTGTTTTTTTCTGTCCATAGTTGTATATATCTTCATTGAATATGAATAAGGATCATAACCAGTTTTATCATCAACCTCTTTAGCAACTCTATCTATAAAAGATTGATATTTATTATTAGCTGTATTCGCACTGCGTCCTTTAATAACAATTTTATCAACAGTCATTTTTTTCGCAATTTCATATTCTTGATCATTAATATAACCATGTCTCTTCATTAAACTAAGCACTGTAAGTCTTCTAGCCTCAGTTTTTTCAGGATTAATATTTGGATCGTAGGCTACTGGTGATTGAAACATACCAGCAATCATAGCTGATTCAGATAAATTTAAATCTTTTGCCTCTTTATTAAAGTAAGTTTCTGCTGCTTGTTCAACTCCGTAAGCTCCACTACCTAAATAATAAGAATTCGCATAAAATTCTAGTATTTCTTCTTTCGAATAATTAGGTTCGATTTGAAACATAGAAATATATATATCGGTGAATTTACGTTTAATACCGGCAAATCCACTTGAGACAGCTGATGTATATTGGTTTTTAGAAACCTGCATCGTAAGCGTTGAAGCTCCACCAGCATCTTGCCCTAAAAGTTGACCAAATGAAGCTTTCATAAAACGAGGCAAATCAAAACCGTTATGTTCAAAAAATCTTGAATCTTCAGTTGCTACTATCGCATTAACAAGCTCTTCACTCATATCTTCATAATCGATTTTTTGTCTCATTTGTGTTCCAAGTTTTGCAAACACTTCGCCATCACGATCAAGAAGTGTACTTGCCTCCTTAGAATATAATTTATCAGGATTGAATTTTCCAGCTGTTACTCCTATATATATAAAGAAAGCAATTCCGGCAATAATACAAAGTAAAAAGAAAATTAAAAATCCGAGCAATATTTTTTTCCCAAGTTTTTTCTTCCCTTTTTTCTTCTTTTTAGTCATTTTATCACTTCTTTCTAAAGGGACTCCTTTATTTTCACTACTTTCCACATCTAGAGTTTCAATCACTTCATTTTCCTTATTAGTTTTAATTTCATTTTTAATCTTATTTCTATCATCCATTTTTTTATGCCATTTAATAAATGGTATAACCCATATTAAATTAACTAAAATAAACACGAGTAAAGCCACAAAAAAGTTAAAAACAAATATACAAATAAACAAAATAACTATCGATAGTGCAAGCACCAATAAATTAAAAGGATCTTTTTTAAAAAAAGCTTTCATTTCTTTCATACGTTACCTCCAAAATAAAGTTTATCTAAAATTTCTAAATAATCAACCCTAGGATTATATTTGTCTTTAATTATATAACCGTTTTTTTCAAAATATGAAAGAGGAATTGATTTTCTAACGTTTTCTTCTAAGAATCTCATCAACACCTCAATGGGAAGTAAAAAAGTTTTATTAATTACTACAAATCTTACAATTAAAAAACCAATACCTCCATGTTTATATATTTGTTTTAAATGCTCTATTTGATGTGGATGAATATTATTTAAAGGGAAAGAAGTTTTAAGTTTTGTCTCCTTAGCCTCAAAATCAATATATTTTCCCTTATATATTCCATTATAATCTGTAGTTGACGGTGTTTTAAAATAGCCTTCCTTAATAACAGCTTCCACTCTAGAAGGGTAATTTACTTTAGAAATAGTAATAGGCGTTGGTTTTTTATATATAACAGCAATATCATTGACTAGATAATATTCATTACTGAGTTTTAAATCAGCTTCCAAAGTCATTCCCCTGTTAGCATAAGTATTTACATTTTTAAATCTAGCCCCTATAATTTTTTCCATATTAACACCATTATAATTATACTATATTTCCAAAATTTTGCCAACTTAAATCAACTGCTTCTAAATATATCTACTATTGTCGATTTTATGGCATTCGTTTAAAAAAATTGTTATCATAAAACCGGTGAACAATATGGACATAAATAAAATAAACGAAATATTTAAAGAAATGCTTGATGACGTAAAATATTTAAAAATCAAAACCTTTCTTAAAAAATAACCTTCAAAATATAAAATCCCTCTGAAAAAAATATATCACATTCTGCTAAAAGATGATATAATATAATAAAATAGGAGGGGCACATATGGACAATTTCAAACGAAAACCTTTAGATTTTAATTCGTTTCCCAGCATTATTAAAGAAATGTCAGAAAACGATTCAAATGCTGCTACAGTCATCGATGAATTAATCGAGCTGAAAGGTGAAAATATCAGTTTAGCCATTTTAATTTTATTAGATGATATGAATATTAGAGGCATCCAACTTTTTAACCTTTATAAAATGTGCCATCAAGATATTGAAAAATTTTATAATAAAATCACTAATATCAAAGAAGAAGATATAAACTATATAAATCATCTGTCTGCCTCTTTAACCCCATATAAAGCTGTATTTCAAGGCACTTGTTTAAATCGTTTTAAATTTCCTTATGAATATCTTTTTAGTAACCAAGAGAGAGTTGACTATATTAAGTGTAAATTTATAAATCAACCTTTAAAAACCACAAAACATGACTTATACCCAGACATTTCTATTGAAGAGGCTTTAAAAATTATTACAGATTATGGTTTTATGTGTGGTTATAGCCAAGAATATTTTAACAATCATAATAAAGAAATTTATCAGGTTTTTTATAATAAAAAAGGCGATATTTTATACACAACCTCTTTAGAAAACAAAGACATTTTCTTGTGGAAGGACTCTAAACTTATTCATCCAAAATCAAATACACTCAATGAAATAGAACTAAAAGATGCACCATTTGAAACTTATGAAAACCTTTTAAAGCAAGAAGAAAACAAGCCTTATAATTATACCCTATTACCAGTTATTAAAAATATAGGTAGTTTAAAATATCAAGAACAAAACCATAACTATATTTCATCTGTAACAGCTCACATATATAATTTATTAACCTTTGAACAGACATATGAATATCTTGATAATGGATTAAAGAAATTATATGCTCCACTATTAAAAACTGCTAGCGATAAGGCTTACGATGAAATTATAAAAAATTTAAAAAATAAAGATGGTTTAGAAATTGCCATTAACTTACAAGATAATATGAATTATAATTTAAGCAAATCAAAATTATTTGCTGCCAAAGAACGCTTTTGTAAATCTCATGGTCATTCAATTAATCATCCTAAAAAAAGATTTTTATGTCAGTTATTTTTAGACGATCCATATATTCAAAACATAAATACTAAGATTATTGACATCTTAGACCATAAGAAAAAAATTATAGATTAAAAATTTTCAAAAAACACTTCAATTCGAAGTGTTTTCTATATAATAAGCATAATATTCTTCTAAAGTAATATCATCATCGTAAATTACTTTAGCAGCCTCAATTCCCACATATCTATAATGCCATGGCTCATATTTATAACCAGTAATATCTTCTTTGCCTTTCGGAAACCTTAAAATAAAACCATATTTATAAGCATTATTTTGAAGCCATACTGCCTCATCAGAATTTTCAAAATCATCAGATATGTTGTTAATATCTAATGAAAGTCCAGTTTGATGTTCAGAATGCCCTGGACGAGCCGAATATTTATCAGCCTCATCTTTACCATCTTTTTTAATATATATGTTATATAAATTTTCTTGGTAAGCATAGTCTCTGTAAGCTGATACATTGTATAAAATAATATTATCAAGCTTAGCCGCATCGACCATATTCATAAAGCTATCAGCCGCTTCTTTTCTCATTTTATTATTAAAAGCGCGGTTATATTGACCAGATAAAGTAATTAAATCACTTGGTACATAGTCATTTTTCAAAGCATAAAACTTGTTGACCAAAATCAAGTTATTATCATTTAAATTACTTTCATAAATACTATTATAAAAACCCAAATCAGCATTAGAATTAACTATCGCAATAACTTTTTTAGCATCTACATTTTGGCTATTTCCATAATCTAAATAACGAGTCACCTTATCATTAATATAATATTTTTCCTGAACCAAGTTAGCTAACAAATCAGAAGCGGGAAGGTTGATCAAATCAGCATTATAGTTCATAATAGTAATTATATTATTAATATCTTCATCTTTATTCTTCATATAATAATTTAAATATAAATCAAAATTACTGTCCAAATAATTTTTAGCTGATAATATATTAATCAAGCTTTTATTGTAACCTAAGTTTAAAACTTCGTTATAACTTTCGTGCGGAACTTTATTTAAAATAATAGCCACCTCTTCATTTGTATAACCAATATTTTTTAATTTTCGTTCCAAATTATTATAGAAAAATAAAAAAAGTGAAAATCCTAAAAGACATAATAGTAATACAATTACAATAATTATCATAATCTTTTTTTTCATATTCTCACCTTTTTATGATTAATTTGTGATAATGTCCTAAGTGTTAATTTGCGAAAATGTCCTAGTAATAATATTATATGTCACCGAGGTGACATGAATGAGAAAGGTTGAATTAAGAATGAATGAACAATTTAAATATGAAACAATTAAAGAATTAGTAGATCACAAAGGAAATAAAAACAGAGCTAGTAAAAAGCTCGGTATATCAGTAAGGCAAGTCAA
>CALVWP010000002.1 GCA_944367495.1 uncultured Bacilli bacterium | reverse complement strand
TTCACTCATAAATCCTCCACAAAAAAAGGTAATACCAAAGGACGAATTATTCGTGGTACCACCTTATTTACTTCTTTATAATTGATAAAGGAATTACCCTAATACATCCAAAAGCAAGTTCAATTACCATTCATTTTAGTTTCCACCAACCACTAAATCTCTAGGAAGAATAAATAATTTACTACTCTTTTTTCATCTGCTTACAAGTTATTATATTAAATTTCTGCCAAATATTCAAGTAGTTTTATAAACATTCTTTTGAATCTTTGATCTAAACCTCTTAATTTTTTTAATCTTATTCTTTTAGTTTTTATATCTAAATCACTAAAAAATATACTTGCTATTTCTTCTTTTAAACTAGTTTTAATTTTTAAATCACTAATAATAGAGTTAACATCTTCATTAATAATACGAACAGCATTAATTTCAATATCTTTTCCTTTACAATTTATTGTTAATTGTTTTGTTGTATCAACACCTTTAACATCTACTACAAAGTCATTTTCATCTTCATAGCAAACATACTCTAGATTGGCTTTATCACCGTTAATATAAATATCTACACTATCTGCAGTTCTCGTATTTCTAAATCTTACTTTATAATTTCTATATCTTGGAATGATTTCCGTTTTACCTTCAACAGGGTGAATTATTAATGTATAATTATTTTGTAAATAATTATAATCTATAGCTGTTACAATATAAAAACCATCTTTATAAAGTTTAGTTACTCCATCGTCTTCATATAGTTTAAATATATTACTTTCTCCAGGGAAAACATGAATTTCCATACTTTCTGGTGGAGTTGTATCATTAATATTTTTATCTAAAATAGCTAAAGGAACAATACTTCCAGCATTTGCAAAAACAGGATACTCTTCTTCTTTGTAGAATACTACATATCTTTTATTACCAACAAACTTTTTGCCAGTTTTAAAGTCGTACCAGATTCCTTTAGGTAAAAAAATTCTTTCAACTGATCTATTCATCGTCGGTTCTTTAGTTTTGGTAATTGGAGCTACAAATAAACTTTTACCAAAATAATATTCATTACGATAGACAGGTTCGTCATAAATTTCTGGATAGGTATAGTAAATCGGTTGAATTAATGGTTTACCAGTTTTGGAATATTCATATGCTGCCGTATATAAATAAGGAATTAATCTTTGACGTAACATACAATATTCACGGGCTATATTAAATGTTTCAACATCCCAAACCCATGGTTCCCTTTTATAATATATTCCTATTTTAGCACTAAATCTAAAAATAGGACTAAAAGTTGAAAATTGAACATATCTTACATATAATTCACTATCTTCAATGCCACCTTTATAACCACCAACATCATGACTCCACCAAGAAACTCCTTTATTTGCGGCAAGACAATTATAAAAAGGTAAGTATTTTAAAGTTTGCCAACTAACAATTGTTTCACCAGAATATAAAATTCCTGCATTATGAGGTGCTACCAAAGGACTTCTAGTTAAAACTAAAGGTCGAAAATCTTTTACTTTTTTAAAATCTTGATTATAGTAATAAGCTAAAGCTTGGATAGTACTTAAGTCTTTTTTATAATCAAGCCAATAAACATCAATATTCATATCAAGCATTGGATCAATTAAATGGTGAACATATGCAATCATAAATGTTTTATCTAACACATTAAAAGGAATAGTTATACCATCACCAACATTTAATTCTTTTGCAAAATTAAGATACCTATCTTCTTCTTTTCTAATACCTTCACTTGGATCAATATTAAGGCCTATCTTTACTCCCCGATCATGCATGTATTTGATAAATTCACTAGGGTTCGGAAATAAATCACGATTAAAAGAAAAACCAGTTTTGTACAAATTATAATTTGTTGAATCTTTTATATGCCAAAATTCACTTAATAACAGAACGGAGAATGGCACTCTATTTCTATTAAATACTTTAACCATTGTTTTAGCATCATTAAAACTATAAATTTTTTCTCTATTCCACCAGATACCTAGGGCATATCTTGGAATTAGTTCAGGATAGCCAGTAAGCAAAAAGTAATCTCTTAAACACAAACCAAAATCTCTTTTATACATTATTAAATATAAATCTACTTTATTAGGATTAGGTTTTACTAAAAATCCACTGCCTTCTATTTCAAAATTAGCAGAATCATCTAGCATTACAAAACCATCAGTAGAATAAAGACCATTATCTAGTTTTACACTACCTTTATAATTATCTAAGCTTACTGCTCCACCTTTAAAGTTACGAGCTTCAACTTGACCATAATACCAGGTTTTATCAGTATTCTGCAAATTAACTTTAAGATAAGAATCTGGAGCAAATTTAGGTCCTAAAAAAGGTTTATTTTTTAAATATTGTAAAACAAAATAGTTAGTAGTAATTACTAAATATCTCTCATCTTGTTCAACCTTAAAAGTGGGAGAAGCAAATACTCTATTTTTAACCAAAGTTGTTGAAGAAAAAAAAAAATGGCCATCTAAGCTATATTCTAAGCGAACCATCCGTTCAGTTAAAACTGTAATACGGTAGTGTTCACCTTGGAATGTAACTTGATCGCTAGCAACAGTTTTGGATAAATCTGGAGCAAAATGTGCATCAAAACTAGCCAAATTTCATCACCCTTCTTCTATA
>CALVWP010000001.1 GCA_944367495.1 uncultured Bacilli bacterium | reverse complement strand
TGGAATAGAAGAGGGCAAGACTTTTGGGGCCGAAGAAGCAACAGTAAAAATAGCTAAGAACTTACTTAAGCAAAATGTACCTTTAGATGCTATTTCGAATGCTACAGGGCTTTCATTAGATGAAATAAAAGTATTAAAATAAGAGCGTGTGTTACGCTCTTTTAGATTTTTTAACTAATGTTTTTGCATGCTCAATATCTTGCTTAATTTTTTGCTCTTTTAGGTATCGTTGATCTGGATTTTCGGCCATTTGCTTTAAATATAATTCATAGAGAATTTCATATTCTTCTAAAGTTATCGGCTGGCCAAAATCGATATACACTCGGTTAAATCCAGTTTCTTCTATCATATCACTATTTATGATTACTGGTTCAATATTAGTATATTGAATAGTTGGCGTTTGGCTTGGAATAATATTTAATTGATAATAACTTGGGCACGCGATGATATAATTTATTGGATCTGAGATAAGACTAAATTCTCCTTGCTTAAATACTGAATATTCGTTTTCTTTATCACCGTTTGGTATTTTAACTTGAAACATAATTTCATCTCCTTGTGAGTTTATCATATCATTTTTGTTTTGAAATTTCAACAATAGAATTTTACCCTTTAAAATTGTGTTAATTTAATATATAATGATTATATATAAGGGGATGATTATGATGGAAATAGAATTTAATTCGTTAGAAGAACTTTATAATCGTTTAAGACCAGCTTTGAATGTTAAACTTAGTGAACTTAAGGCTAATGGTTACGGTTATTTAAAGCTTGAAGATATATGGAATTATTTAAAAGAAAACAAATGGAAAAGTAGTCATGATTTGATGCTTAGTGATATGGTTAGTGATATTTTAAACAGTGATAATGCACTTATCGATGATTATTTTAAAGAGAAAATAAATGAGAAAAACCGTAAACTTTATTTGGATGATTAAGAAGGTGAGGATATGAGTAAACATCAAAAAGATTTGACGATAGAAAAATTAATGAATCAAATTAAAACTTATGTGACTGATCAAAAAGAGTTAGATGTTATATCAGAAGCTTATAGATTTGCTTATGAGAAACATTTTGGACAAAAGAGGTTAACAGGTGAAGATTATATCATTCATCCTTTAAATGTCGCATATATTTTAACGAGAATAAATGCGGATTATGAAACTCTATCAGCGGCATTATTACATGATGTGGTGGAAGACTGTAATGTTTCGGTAGATGAGATTGAGGAAAAATTTGGACATAATATTGCTATTTTAGTAGATGGTGTTACAAAGATTAATAAACTTAATTTGTCTGGAACGACGGAGGCATTAATTAATAATCAAAGGAAAATTTTAGTAGGACTTTCAGAAGACGTTAGGGTTATTATTATAAAACTTGCTGATAGATTAAATAATATGCAGACACTTTTTGTACATAGTGAGAAGAAACAAAAGGAGACGGCTAGAGAGACTTTAGATATTTTAACACCGATTGCTGATAGACTTGGCATTAATAGTATTAAGCAAGATTTAGAAGAGTTTTGTTTACGTTATTTAAAACCTAGTGAATATTACGATATCGTGGAAAAATTAAATGCTACTAAAGCTGAACGCGACAATAGTGTAGCTAAGATGATTGAAACAGTTTCAGAACTTTTAAATAAACACGATATTAAACACGAAATTTTTGGTAGATCTAAAAGTATTTACAGTATTTATAAAAAATTAGAAAAAGGTAAAAGATTTAGTGAAATATATGATTTATTAGCTCTTAGAATATTGGTTGATAGTGAGCAAGATTGTTATCAAGCGCTTGGTATTATTCATTCTAAATTTAGACCTAAACCAAAAAGATTTAAAGATTATATAGCTATGCCAAAGACTAACATGTATCAGTCACTTCATACGACAGTTTTTGGAGTAGATGGACAACTTTATGAAATTCAAATTAGAACTTATGAGATGGATAGGGTGGCGGAATATGGTATAGCTTCACATTGGTCTTACAAGGAAAAAGGTTCTGTAAAAGCTGTGATGCAAAATGAAATGGAACAAAAATTACAGTTTTTTAGAGCGATAATGGATTTAAAAAAAGAACAAGATAATGCAGCAGATTTTGTCGATACAGTTAAAAAAGAAGTATTTCAAAATACGATTTATGTTTTTACACCGCTTGGTGATGTTATAGAACTGCCAAATGGTTCTACACCGATTGATTTTGCTTATAAAGTTCATTCAAAAGTTGGAGATAAAGCAGTTGGGGCCATTGTAAATTCTAATATGGTACCTTTAGATTATCAGCTAAAAAGTGATGATATTGTTAAAATTATAACGAATAATAATTCGGCTGGACCTAGTAGAGAGTGGCTTAATATTGTTAAAACGACGCAAGCTAAGAATAAAATCAAAGCCTTTTTTAACAAAGCTAATAAGGAAGAAAATTTGAAAAAAGGCGAAGATATTTTAAGTAAAGAACTTCGCAAACAAAAAATAAGCAACGATGATTTTTTTGAAGATGAAAAGATAAAGAAATTACTTAGTGATTTAAAAGTTAATTCGGTTAATGAGCTTTATAGTAATTTGGGTAGTGGTAAAGTATCTATTGGAACGGTGATGGATTATTTCTTAAAAAAAGAAGTAACTAAAGAAGAAAAAATCTTAGAAAAAGCGGCTAAAGGAAGTCAAAAGCAAAGTGAGGGTAATAGTTTAATTTCGACCTCGGGAATTAATGATATTAAAGTTAATTTAGCTTCATGTTGTAATCCAGTACCGGGAGACCGAATTGTTGGTTATATTACTAAAGGTTATGGTATTACTATTCACCGTATGGTTTGCCCAAATGTTTCTAATTTAGACGAAAGATTGATTGAAGTTAATTGGAATACTAATAGTAGTAAACTTCCAACGAATATTTTAGTTAGAGTAAATAATAGTAAGAATACATTAATTGATATTATTTCAAAGGCAGCTAATAACGATATTCCTGTGAGGAAATTTAATAGTCATCACTCTAAGGAAGATGAGGTTATTGAAATGACTGTTTTAGTAGATAATAAAGATCAACTTGTAAAATTAATGAATGATATTAGAATGATTCCTGAAGTTACGGATGTAGAGAGGCTTATTAAATGAGAGTACTTGTTCAAAGAAGTTTAAATTCTAGTGTTTCGGTTGCTGATGAAATAGTTGGCAAAATTGATAAGGGATTAGTGTTATTAGTTGGTTTTACTGATGGTGATAGTGAAGTAGAGATAGATTATTTAGTTAATAAAGTTTTACATTTGAGAATTTTTGATGATGAAAACGGGGTCATGAATAAATCTATTTTGGATGTTGGTGGCCAGATTTTAAGTGTTTCACAGTTTACTTTGTATGCCGATAGCCGTAAAGGTCATAGACCAAGTTATGCTAAAGCTTTAAATAGTATAAAAGCTTTAGAATTATATAAAATATTTAATGAAAAGTTAAAGAAGTATGTTGATGTTCAAACTGGGCAATTTGGAGCCGATATGCTTTTAAACATTATAAATGACGGTCCAGTGACAATACTTTTAGAAAAGGAAGATGCTTATGGTAAAAAATAAAATTAATTTTAAATTAGTCAATATTGTACTTTTAGTTTTAACTATTTATTTGATTTATCAATCTAGTGATTTTTGGCTTGGTATTGTCAGTTTGCTTTTTAAAATACTTCTTCCTTTTTTGATTGCTTTTGCTATTGCTTATGCTTTTTACCCATTAGTTAAAAAACTGACTGATAAGAAAGTGCCTAAAGCTTTGGCCATGCTTTTAGTGGTAGGTGGAGCCTTTGGCGTCATTTGTTTGATTTTAGCTTTGATTACCCCAACAATTATGTCACAGTTAACTAGTTTATTTAATGGTATTATTTCTTTTTTGAGAGAACTGTCTTCAGACTATAATGTTGATTTTAAAGACATTCAAAACACTTTATCGATGAGTTTTAATGATACTTTAGAAAAACTTGGAACATATATTTCTAATGGAGCTTTAAGTTTTATTGGAATATCTATAGATTATATTTCAAAAATATTTATTATTTTAGCTTCATTTGTATATTTTTTAGCTGATATGGACCGAATAAGAGATTTTATTAAAGAGTATTTATCGCATAAATCTAAAAAAATATATAATTATGTGGCCCTTTTAGATGATGAAATGCGGAAGTATATTGTAGGGTTTATGAAAATTGTTATTATTTCATTTTTTGAATATACTTTAACTTATACTTTGATAGGGCATCCTAATGCTTTGATGCTTGGTACTTTAGCTGCTCTTGGCAATTTGATTCCTTATTTTGGTGGTATTATTACCAATGTCATAGCAGCTATTACAGCTTTTGTGATAAGTCCAGCTTTATTTATTAAAACATGTATTATATTTATTCTATTTTCAGCGGTAGATGGTTATATTATTAATCCTTTTGTGTATGGTAATAGTAATAAAGTACATCCGTTAGTGGTAATTATTTCAGTATTTGCTGGAGGTATATTGTTAGGTGTTTTAGGTATTGTTATTTCACTTCCAGTAGCCATTTTAGTGATTGCGACCTTTAAATATTTTAAAAAAGATATTATGAATATGAATAGAAAAAGAAAGCGTTATAAAATCATCAGATAAAATAGTAGTCTTTTAATTACAATATGTAAAGTAAAAGTTGAAACAAGTGATTTATCAAAAATATTACTTGTTTTTTTTTTTTTTTGATTTATACTGGTTATGTAAAATAAAGGAGTGGGAAAAATATGCATAAAAGATTCAATAGGACGCAGAGAAATTATATAATTATAGGGCTGTGTGCAGTACTTTTAATAATGGCTGTAGGTTATGCAGCCTTTCAAAGTCAGCTTAAAATAACTGGTACATCTAATATAGGAAGTAATTTCTTAGTTAGAATAACTGGTATACAAAGTAATGTACAAAGTGGGAGTGCAAGTAATGCCATAGAGCCTAGTTATACCGATACAACAGCTACTTTTAAAACAAATTTAGTATCACCGGGAGATTCAATGAAATATGATATAACAGTAGCTAATGAGGGAAATATTGATGCGGTACTTAATAGTATAAAAGTAAATAATTCAAATAATGAAGCTATAACTTTTGAGACAAGTGGAATAGAAGAGGGAGACGAATTAAAAGCATCAGAGACTGATATATTAACGGTAATCGTAACTTATAATCCGAGTATTACAAGTCAACCAGAAAATACGACTGCAACAATTACAGTAACATTAGATTATGGACAAAGTGGTGGAAGTGTAACTCCGCCAACGCCATCTGGAATTACTTCAGATGATTTAAAAGCACTAGCTGTTACCGAGGGAGACGGATTATATCAAGATGAATATGAAAGTGGAAGATACTTTTATAAAGGAGCAAATCCTAACAACTATATAACTTTTAACAATGAAACATGGCGAATACTTTCTGTAGAAGCAGATGGTAGAATAAAGATTGTCAGAGACGGACTATTTTCAGATAGAGCATTTGGAGGCAGTAATGCATGGGAAACATCATATATAAAAGAATATTTAAATGGCGAATATTTAGAGTCTATAACAACAAATCAAGATAAATTAGTACCTAGTACATGGAGTATAGGAGCAGTAACAAATGATAATAATGATTTAGCCGGACAAATAGCAGATGAAAATGAAACGCAGTCACAGCCTGCCAGTGTAGGACTCATTACAGCCAGTGAATATTTAAGAGTAAACACAAACGAGGAACAATGTGGAAGTTTTAGTTTAAATAATAGTAACAAAGATACATGTAAAACAACGAATTGGCTATTTAAAGGAGATATGTATTGGACAATATCGTCTAATGTCAGTACTCCTTACGATGTCTTTTACGTGGACAGCAACGGCCCTTTGAACTACGATGACGTGGATAGTATTGCAGGTGCGGTTCTTCCCGCCATTACTCTAAGCTCTGATATCAGCTTGAGTGGTAATGGAAGTTCAAGTGATCCATATATTATTGTGTAAGGAATACATTAATAAAATAAATAAATTTTTATATATAATCTTTTATGTTATGCGTATAATACTTTCTAAATTAAAAAGTCAAGTGCAACAAATGAATAATCAAATAGAATTCACAACTTCTTGTAATTTATAAATTTTATTAATAACAGATTTATCGTTGAACTCTTCTAGAATTGCTTCTAGGGGAGTT